>JAJXYE010000121.1 GCA_021780735.1 Pseudomonadota bacterium
GGATCCATTCCCCCAAACCGCGGCCATCCATGGCCGGACCGACGAGTAGAACCAGGGCCTGACTTCATGAGCATTCGGCATTTCTTGACCACCCAGGATTACAGCCGCGCCGAGATCGACGCCTTGCTGGAGCAGGCGGCCGCGTTCAAGCGCTCGCCACGCGGCCAGCAACTGGCCGGCAAGTCCATCGCACTGCTGTTCTTCAACCCCTCGATGCGGACCCGTACCAGTTTCGAGCTGGGCGCGTTCCATCTGGGTGCACACGCCATTGTGCTGGCACCGGGCAAGGATGCGTGGCCGATCGAGTTCGAGGTCGGCAGCGTGATGGACGGTGACACCGAGGAGCATATCGTCGAGGTCGCGCGGGTACTCAGCCGCTATGTGGACCTGATCGCGGTGCGTGCCTTCCCGAAATTCCAGGACTGGCAGGTCGATCGCCAGGACAAGGTCATCAAGGCCTTTGCGCAGTACGCGACCGTGCCGGTGATCAACATGGAGACGATCACCCATCCCTGCCAGGAGCTGGCGCATGCGCTGGCGTTGAAAGAACATCTGGGCGACCTGCAGAACAGGAAATACGTACTCACCTGGACCTACCATCCCAAGCCGCTGAACACGGCGGTGGCGAATTCGGCCCTGCTGATAGCCACCAAGATGGGTATGGACGTCACCTTGCTGTGCCCCACGCCCGACTATGTGCTGGACGAGCGTTACATGGAATTTGGCCGTCTGAATGCAGAGCAGAACGGTGGCTCGCTCAGGGTCAGTCATGACATCGAGGAGTCCTATCGCGGCGCCCACGTGGTCTACGCCAAGAGCTGGGGCGCACTGCCGTTTTTCGGTCAGTGGGACAAGGAGAAGCCGATCCGCGAGGCGAACAGGCATTTCATCGTCGACGAAGCCAAGATGGCGCTGACCGACCACGGGCTATTCAGTCACTGCCTGCCGTTGCGGCGAAACATCAAGGCCACCGACGCGGTGATGGATTCGCCGGCCTGTATCGCCATCGACGAGGCCGAGAACCGTCTGCACGTGCAGAAGGCGGTGATGGCCTCGCTGCTGGCCGGCCGCTGAGTCATGTACACGCCCAGCTACTTCCGCGAGACGCGCGATGAGGCCCTGCAAAGGCTGATTCACGACTATCCGTTCGCCACGGTGGTCGCACAAACGTCTGCGGGACTGAGTGCCAACCACTTGCCGTTCGAGCAGGTGGATGGTGCGTTGCACGGCCACGTAGCCGGCGGCAACGAGCTGGCGCAGATGGATGGCGCCGATGTGCTGCTGATCTTCCGTGGGCCGGATGGCTACATCAGCCCGAACTGGTACCCGACCAAGCACCAGACAGGTCGCGAGGTGCCGACCTGGAATTACGCCGTGGTGCATGTGCACGGCCGTCTGAAGGTGATCAAGGATGCACAGTGGCTGCGTCGGTTGCTGGAGACGCTTACCGACCACCACGAGGCCGGGCAGCCCAGGCCGTGGCATGTCGGTGACGCGCCGGAAGACCACATCACCAGTTCGCTGCGCGGCATCGTCGGGCTGGAGGTGATCATCGAGCGGATCGAGGGCAAGTTCAAGCTGAGCCAGAATCACCCGGACGGGAATCGTGCAGGGGTGATCGAAGGCCTGCGCCAGCGCGATGCCGACCGCGATCGCGAGCTGGCCGAGTGGATGCTGCGACAGGAGGCAGCCCGGACATGATTCGTCAGCATCACTATCGCGTCGATGTCGAGTGGATCGGCAACCGTGGCGTCGGCACACGGGGCTATCGCGACTATGAGCGCAGTCACCGAATCAGCATCGCTGGCAAGCCGGAGCTGGAAGGATCATCGGACCCGACCTTTCGTGGCGACGCCGGCAAGCACAATCCGGAGGACATGCTGGTCAGCGCGCTGTCGGCCTGCCACATGCTGTCCTACCTGCACATGGCGACCGTCGCCGGGGTGGTGGTCACCGCCTACCATGATGCCGCCGAGGGCGTGATGGAAACCGAAGGTGATGGCGGCCACTTCGTCGAGGTCGTGCTGCGCCCGGTAGTGACCATAACGGCCGACAGTGATCCGGCGCGGGCCGAGGCGGCGCACGCAGCGGCCCACCACGCCTGCTTCATCGCCAACTCCGTCAATTTTCCGGTGCGCTGCGAGCCGCGCATCGTGGTCGAATTTGTCTGAAATCTTCAACATCAGGATCCCCGAATCATGAGCAAAGACATCGTTCTCGCCTTCTCCGGCGGCCTCGACACCAGCTTTTGCGTGCCCTATCTGCAGGAACGCGGCTGGGCCGTGCATACCGTGTTTGCCGATACCGGTGGCGTGGATGCCGAAGAGCGCGCCTTCATCGAGCAGCGTGCGGCCGAGCTCGGCGTGGCCTCGCATGTCACTGTAGATGGCGGGCCGGCGATCTGGGATGGCTTCGTCAAGCCCTTCGTGTGGGCCGGGGAGGGCTATCAGGGGCAATACCCGCTGCTGGTGTCCGACCGCTATCTGATCGTCGATGCCGCGTTAAGACGCGCCGCTGAACTGGGTACGCGGGCCATTGCGCATGGCTGCACCGGCATGGGCAATGACCAGGTGCGTTTCGACCTTGCGGTGAAGTCGCAGGGTGACTACCAGATCGTGGCGCCGATCCGCGAGATCCAGAAGGAGCACACCCAGACCCGCGCCTATGAGCAGGCTTACCTGGAAGAGCGCGGCTTCGAGGTGCGTGCCAGGCAGAAGAGCTACACCATCAACGAGAACCTGCTCGGCGTGACCCTGTCCGGCGGAGAGATCGACCACTGGCAGGCGCCGGGCGAAGGTTCGCGCGGCTGGTGCAAACCCCGCGCCGAATGGCCGTCCGAAAAGCTCAGCGTCACGCTTGGCTTCGAGCACGGCGAGGCGGTGTCGCTCAACGGCGAGAAGCTGGCCGGTGCCAGGCTGCTGGCGAAACTCAACGAACTGTTTGCGCCGTATGGTGTGGGCCGCGGCATGTACACCGGCGACACCACCATCGGCCTGAAGGGTCGCATCGTGTACGAGGCGCCGGGCCTGATCTCGCTGCTGGCGGCCCATCGTGCGCTGGAAGAGGCGGTGCTCACCAAGCAGCAGAACCGCTTCAAGCCCGAGGTGGCGCGAAAGTGGGTCGAGGTGGTCTACGAGGGATTTTTTCACGACCCGATCAAGACCGACCTGGAAGCCTTCCTCGCTTCCAGTCAGGCCTGCGTCAACGGCGAGGTGGTGCTGGAAACCAGCGGTGCGCAGGTCACCGCGGTGGAGATCCGTTCGCCGCACATCCTCAACGCCAAGGGTGCGACCTATGCGCAGTCGGCTGACTGGGGCGTGGCAGAGGCCGAGGGTTTCATCAAGCTGTTCGGCATGAGCTCGACCCTGTGGGCGGAGGTCAACCGGGGATGAGCGTCTTGCTCGATGCCACGCTTGAGCACCTGAAAGCGCTGGTCGGCTTCGACACGCGCAATCCGCCGCGGGCGATCGGCAGCGGTGGCCTGTTCGATTACGTACGCGCCCAGTTGCCCGGCTTCGAGGTCACGGTGACCGATTACGGTGCCGGTGCGGTGACCCTGCATGCGGTGCGCGGGCAGCCGAAGCTGCTGTTCAACGTGCACATGGACACGGTGCCGGATTCGCCGCACTGGAGCGCCGACCCGCATGTGCTGCGCGTCACCCATGACCGAGCGATCGGCCTGGGCGCCTGCGACATCAAGGGCGCGGCGGCGGCGTTGCTGGCGATTGCCAACGCGACCGACGGCGCGCTGGCGTTGCTGCTGTCGAGCGACGAGGAAGCCAACGACGCGCGTTGCATCGCCGGTTTCCTGGCCCAGGGGCACGCCTGCAACGCGGTGATCGTGGCCGAGCCGACCCGGGCCGAGGCGGTGCTGGCGCATCGCGGGATCCAGTCGGTGCTGATGCGCTTCGCCGGTCATGCCGGCCATGCCTCGGGTGAGCAGAAGCCCAGCGACAGCGCACTGCACCAGGCCGTGCGCTGGGGCAACGCGGCGCTGGATTTCGTCGCCGCGCAGTCGCATGAGCGCTTCGGCGGGTTGACCGGGCTGCGCTTCAACATCGGCCGGATCGAGGGCGGCATCAAGGCCAACATGATCGCGCCGACCGCCGAGTTGCGCTTCGGCTTCCGCTCGTTGCCGACGATGTCGCCGGATCGCCTGCTGCAGCAGTTCCGCAGCCTGGTCGAGCCAGGGCCGGCCGAGTTCACCGAAACCTTCCGCGGCGCGTCCCTGCCGGCCGGCGACACCGCCAGCGCCGAGTCGCGCCGGCTCGCGGCGCGTGACCTCGCCGACGAGCTGGGTATCCCGGTCGGCAACGCGGTCGACTTCTGGACCGAGGCGGCGCTGTTCTCGGCCGCTGGCCATACTGCCTTCGTCTACGGCCCCGGCGACATCACCCAGGCGCACACGGCTGACGAGTGGGTCGCACTGGATCAGCTCCAGCACTACGCAGAAACCCTTTACCGGATAGTCGACAGTGGAAACGCATAAGGACACCCGCAAGACCATCGTGCGACTGCTTTCGAGCATGGGCAGCGCCAAGGAAATCCAGCAGTACCTCAAGCGCTTCTCGCAGCTCGACGCCAAGCGCTTTGCCGTGGTGAAGGTCGGTGGCGCGGTGCTGCGCGACGAACTGGGCGATCTCACCTCGTCGCTGACCTTCCTGCAGCAGGTCGGATTGACCCCGATCGTGTTGCATGGCGCCGGCCCGCAACTGGACGAAGAGCTGGCAGCGGCCGGTATCGAGAAGCAGACCATCGATGGCCTACGGGTGACCTCACCCAAGGCGCTGGGCGTGGTGCGCCGGGTGTTCCAGCAGCAGAACCTGCGACTGGTGGAGGCCCTGCAGGCGATGAATACGCGGGCTACTTCGGTATCTTCGGGCGTGTTCACCTCAGAGTATCTCGATCGCGACATCTACGGCATGGTCGGCAAGGTCAGCAGCATCAATCTGGCGCCGATCGAAGCCAGTCTGCATGCCGGCTCGATTCCGGTGATTGCCAGTCTCGGCGAAACCGAGGAAGGGCAGATCCTCAACATCAACGCCGACTTCGCCGCCAATGAACTGGTGCGCGTGCTGCAGCCGTACAAGATCATCTTCCTTACCGGTACAGGCGGTTTGCTCGACGACCAGGGGCAGCTGATCGACTCGATCAATCTCAGCACCGAGTACGAACACCTGATGCAGCAGCCGTGGATCAACGGCGGCATGCGCCTGAAGATCGAGCAGATCGCCGACTTGCTGGCCGACCTCCCGCTGACCTCGTCGGTGTCGATCACCAAACCGGCCGAACTGGCCAAGGAACTGTTCACCCACAAGGGTTCGGGCACCCTGGTACGCCGCGGCGAGAAGGTGCTTCGCTTCACCTCATGGCAAGGGATCGACCTGGCACGCATGCGCACGCTGATCGAGTCGAGCTTCGGCCGCGCGGTGGTGAGTGATTATTTCGAACGCACCACGCCGTATCGCATCTACGTCAGCGAGAACTATCGCACCGCGATGATCCTGACCATGGAAGACGGCATCGCCTACCTGGACAAGTTCGCGGTACTCGACGATGCGCAGGGCGAAGGCCTGGGGCGGGCGGTTTGGCTGGTGATGCGCGAGGAGAACCCGCAACTGTTCTGGCGCTCGCGCCATGGCAACCCGGTCAATCACTTTTACTACGCCGAATCCGACGGCTGTTACAAGCAGGAGCGCTGGAAGGTGTTCTGGTATGGCCTGCAGGACTTCGCCGCCATTGAGCATTGTGTGGCGCATTGCGCCACCCGCGTACCGACCCTGATCGACTGAACGGCATGAGCATGGACAACAAACGCATCGGTATCGTCGGCGCCCGCGGCCACACCGGCGCCGAGCTCATTCGCCTGATTGCCGCGCACCCGTTGCTGGAGCTGGCCTTCGTTTCCTCGCGCGAGCTCGATGGCCAGCGCCTGGACGCCCATGTCACCGAGTACCAGGGTGAGTTGCGCTACAGCGCGCCGGCGCACGAGGAGTTGCCGACGCTCGGCGCCGATGTGGTGGTGCTGGCGTTGCCTAACGGCAAGGCGGCGCCTTGCGTGGAAGCGTTCGATCAGGCTGGTGTCGATCCACTCATCGTCGATCTCTCGGCGGACTACCGTTTCGACGAGCGCTGGTACTACGGCCTGCCGGAACTGACCCGCGACAAGTGGCGCGGCCAGCGCCGGATCAGCAATCCCGGCTGCTATGCCACCGCGATGCAGTTGTCGATCGCGCCGCTGCAGGATCTGCTCGCCGCGCCGCCGGTGTGCTTCGGCGTGTCCGGGTATTCCGGCGCCGGCACCACACCGTCGGACAAGAACGATCCTGACAAGCTGCGCGACAACCTGATGCCGTATTCACTCACTGGCCACATGCACGAAAAGGAGGCCAGTCGCCATCTCGGCGTGCCGGTGGAGTTCATGCCGCACGTGGCGCCGCACTACCGCGGCCTCACCGTCACGACCAATCTCTACCTGGCGCGCAAGATGAGCCGCGAGGAGATCATGACGCGCTTCCGTGGCGCCTATGACGGCGAGCCGCTGGTGCGGGTGGTCGATGAGGCACCCTGGGTCAGCCGCATCGCGCACCGGCATCATGTCGAAGTCGGCGGTTTCGCGGTGTCGGTCGACGGCAAGCGGGTGGTGGTCGTGGCCACGCTGGACAATCTGCTCAAGGGGGCCGCGACGCAGGCCATGCAGAACATCAATCGCGCGATCGGGGTGGCCGAGATCACCGCCATCCCCTTGTCGTAGGAGCGCACCTTGAGCGCGAAGGCCCTTTGCATGAACCGACCAGAAAGCATCGCGCACTTCGGTGCGCTCCTACACGTTTTGAGGACATCAGCATGACCCAGCCGCTGTGGCACAAAGCCGACATCAGGATCGATGCGAAGATCATGCAGTTCCTCGCCGGCGACGATGTGCTGCTGGATCGCGAGTTCTTCCTGCACGACATCACCGCCAGCAAGGCGCATGTCGAAGGGCTGGCCAACATCGGCGTGGTCAGCGCAGACGAGTGCGCGGCGCTGAAGCGCGAGCTAGACGTGCTGGCCGGGGATTTCCGCAGCGGCGCGTTCGTGCTGGACGAGCGCTACGAGGATGGCCATTCGGCAATCGAGGCGCGACTCACCGAGCGGCTGGGTGATGCCGGTCGCCGGGTGCACACCGGGCGCAGTCGCAATGACCAGATCCTGGTCGCCACACGGCTGTGGCTGAAGGAACAGCTGGTCACGTTGCAGGTGCATTGCGGTGCCATCGCCAGGGTTTGCCTCGATCGCGCGGCCCAGCCGGCACTGCCGCTGCCCGGCTACACCCACTTGCAGCGTGCGGTGGTGTCGTCCACCGCCATGTGGTTCGCCGGCTTCGCCGAGGGGTTCATCGACAATGCCTGGCGAGCCCGGCAGACCTCGGCCCTGATCGACGCCAATCCGCTGGGTACGGCCGCCGGTTATGGCGTGAACATGAAACTGGATCGCGAACACACGACAAAGGCACTGGGCTTCGCCCGCATGCAGGTGTCGCCGATCTACGCCCAGTTGTCGCGCGGCAAATTCGAGATGGCCGTGCTGGAAGCCATCGCCGGCGCGCTGCTCGATCTGCGCCGGCTGGCGTGGGATCTGTCGCTGTTCACCACCGCCGAATTCAACTTCGTGCAGCTGCCGGCCGAATACACCACCGGCAGCTCGATCATGCCGAACAAGCGCAATCCCGACGTGATCGAGCTGCTGCGCGCCAGCTACGCCAGCGTGGCCGCCGCGCGCACCGAGATCGAGCAACTGCTGTCGCTGCCTTCGGGCTACCAGCGCGATCTGCAGTTCTCCAAGGGTTCGCTGTTCCACGGTGTGCGCCATGGTCTGGGTGCACTGGAGCTGGTGCCTGATCTGCTGGCGCGCTTGCAGTGGAACGCGCCCGCGATGCGCGCGGCGATCGAACCGGCGATGTACGCCACCGATGTGGCGATCGAGCAGGCCGCCGCCGGCGTGCCGTTCCGCGACGCCTATCGTGCGGCAGCGGAGACCGCCTCGTCGGCAGGCGACGGCCGCACGCCAGAAGGCAGCCTGGCAGAGCGCATGTCGCCCGGAGCTGCCGCGGATCTGCGTCTGGATGAGCTGCGGGCTCGCCTGGTCTCGCTCGACTCGGCGCAGGACTGAGCGGGCGTCGCGGGGCCATGTCACGCCAGCATCCATCCAACAACTTCGACGCCGTGCGGGTGCTCGCCGCGGGCATGGTGCTGTGCTCGCATCAATTTGCCTTGTCCGGACGGGAGGAGCCGCATCCCTTCGGTCTGCTCACCCTGGGTACGCTGGGCGTGCTGGTCTTCTTCGCCGTCAGTGGCTACCTGGTGGCGCAAAGCTGGGATCGCGACCCGCACGTCCTGCGCTTCGTGATCAAGCGCTTCCTGCGCGTCTGGCCTGGCCTGGTCGTGGTCACTGTGGTGGCGGCGTTGCTGATCGGTCCGCTGGTCACGACCTCTTCCCCGCATGACTATTTCCGGTCACCGCTGACCTGGGACTATTTCGCGCAACTGTATCTGGCCGTTCGCCTTCATCTGCCGGGGGTGTTCGAGCATGCTCCAATTCCCGTCGTGAACGGTTCGCTGTGGACGATACCGATCGAGGTGCGCTGGTACGGCATCCTGTTGCTGGGCGGTCTGTGCGGATTGCTGCACAAACGCCTGCGCATTCTGCTGCTGGTGTTGGTAGTGCTGTACGCGGTGTACATCTACGGTGTGTTCGATGTGCAGCACAATCCGCTGGCGCGGGTTCCGCTGCCGGATTTCGGTTGTGAGTACGGCAGCTATTTCTGCTACGGCGCGCTGCTCTACCAATTTCGCGACGGCTGGCGAAGTTGGACCGGATGGCTGACTGGCGCACTGGCTATGGGTGCGCTTCTGATGATCTGGCTCAACCACGCATATACCGCGCTTTACCTGCTGCTGCCGTGGCTGGTCATTCGCCTTGGAACTGCATCGACGCCCCTGCTGCGCCGCGTTGGCCGTTTCGGGGACTTTTCCTACGGTATCTACATCTACGCCTTCATGATGCAGCAGCTGACACTTTCGGTCATGGGAGCAAATCCCCCTTACTGGGTAGGCCTGACGGCTTCCGCCGCCTGCACCATGATTTGCGCCGCGCTTTCCTGGCATCTGGTCGAACGGCCGGCGCTGAACCTCAAGCGTTACCTGCCGGGCGCCACGCTTCCAGCAGGCGACTTCATGCACCAGCCGCAAGCCGTGATCGTTGCGACGGACAATGTTCAAATTGCCGATCCGCTCGCGCCGGCATCGACAGGAAAGTCGACATGAGCCCGTCTTCGGGTCTGTCCGCACAGGCGCTGCCATCGTGGCGGCGTGCCGTGCTCAAGGTCGGCAGCAGCCTGCTCGCGGCCGATGGTGGCGGGCTCACGCCGCGCTTCGCCGGGGCGCTGGCGGCCTTCATCGCGAGCAGCCATGCCCAAGGTCGACAGGTGGTGCTGGTGTCCTCTGGCGCGGTGGCGGCCGGCCGCGCGCTGCTGCGCGCGCGCGAAACGCTTGGCCGCGACCTGGCCGCGCGCCAGGCGCTGGCCGCGCTTGGTCAGGCGCCGATGATCGGGTTGTGGCAGGCACTGTCATCAAGGCCGGTGGCGCAGGTGCTGCTGACCCACGACGACCTGCGCAACCGCCGTCGCTATCTCAATGCGCGCGCCACCTTGCATGGGTTGCTGGCACTGGACGTGCTGCCGGTGGTGAACGAGAACGACACCGTGGCGGTGGATGAATTGAAGCTCGGCGACAACGACAATCTGGCCGCGATCGTCGCGGCGCTGATCGATGCCGATCTGTTGCTGATCGCTTCCGATGTCGCCGCGCTTTACGATGCCGATCCACGCCGTCAGGCGACGGCACGGCCGATCGATCGGATCGACGCGATCACGCCGGCGATCATCGCCATGGCCGGCGGCAGTGGCAGCACGGTGGGGACCGGCGGCATGCGCACCAAGCTGGAGGCCGCGCAGAAGGCTGCAGCGGCCGGCATCGTCACGGCGTTGTTCAATGGCCGCGATGCCGACGCGGTGCAGGCGCTGGCGCGGGGGGTTCTGCACGGAACCCTGTTCTGTGCGCCCGCCAGCCGCATGCAGGCGCGCAAGTACTGGCTGCTGCATGTGCCGGCCGTGCCCGGCTGCATCCATGTCGATGCCGGCGCAGCACGGGCGATCAGCGAGGGTGGTGCCTCGTTGCTGCCCAAGGGCATCATCGACGCGGTCGGCGAGTTTCAGCGCGGCGACATGGTCGAGATCGTCGGCGACAGTTCCTCGGGCGAGCCTGGCGTGGTGGCACGCGGCATCACCCAGTACGGCGCCGCCGAAATCAACCAGATCGCGCGCAGCCACACCCGCGACATCAAGCAGCGGCTCGGCTACAGCTACGGCGAAAACGTCGTGCACCGCGACGACCTGGTCATCACCAGCGAATTTGGAGTTGCCCCATGAATGGATCCGTGCGCGATTCCGCGCTGCTGTGCCAGCAGGCGGCCAACCAGATTGCCGAGCTTTCCACCGACAGCAAGAACGCCTTGCTGCGTTCGATGGCCGACGCGCTGCAGGGGCAGTCGGCGACCATCCTCGCGGCCAATGCCGACGACATGAAGGCAGCGCGGGAGAAGGGCATCAGCGAGGCCATGCTTGATCGCCTGGCGCTGGACGAGAGCCGGGTGAGAGGCATCGCCGAGGCCTTGCGCCAGGTCGCTGCGCTGCCCGATCCGGTCGGCCAGGTGACGCGCAGCGAACGCTCCGACAAGGGGTTCAGCATCGAACGGGTGCGCGTGCCGCTGGGTGTGATCGCCATGATCTACGAGGCGCGCCCCAACGTCACCGCCGACGCCGCCGCGCTGTGCATCAAGGCCGGCAACGGCGTGATCCTGCGCGGTGGCTCCGAGGCGCTGCACTCGAACCAGGCGATTGCCGCGTGCCTGTGTGCCGCGCTGCGCGACGCCGGCCTTTCCGGGCACGCCCTGATGCTGCTGGACGACCTCAGCCGTGAGGCGATGCTGGAACTGATGCAGCTGTCCGACATCGTCGACCTGATCATCCCGCGCGGCGGCGAGGGCCTGATCCGCTTCGTCACCGAGAACGCACGCGTGCCGGTAATCAAGCACTACAAGGGTGTGTGCCATCTGTATGTGGACGCCAGCGCCGATCCGGACAAGGCGCTTGGCCTGTTGATCGACGGCAAGGTCTCGCGCCCGTCCGCCTGCAATTCGCTGGAAACCCTGCTGGTGCACGCCGACATGGCCGCCGCATTCCTGCCGCGGGCTGCCGCGGCATTGCGCGAGCGTGGCGTGGAGCTGCTTGGCGATGCGCGCTCGTGCAAACTGTGCGAAGGCATGCAGACGGCGAGCGACGAGGATTTCGCCGCCGAGTTCCTGAGCCTCAAACTGGCTGTCGGCGTGGTCGACAGTCTGGATGATGCCATTGCGCACATCCGCCGCTACGGTTCGGACCATACCGAAGTCATCGCCACCGAAAATCAGCAGGCGGCCGACCGATTCGTCCATGCGTTGCGCTCGGCGGTGGTGATGGTCAACACCTCGTCGCGCTTCAGCGATGGCGGCGAACTCGGCCTCGGCGCCGAAATCGGCATCTCGACCACGCGACTGCATTCGTACGGACCGATGGGCGCCGAGGCGCTCACCATCGAACGCTTCGTGCTGCGCGGCGACGGCCAGGTGCGCCACCCGCTGTAGGGGCCGCTTGCGTCACCGTCAGATCCGGCAAGATCCCGGCGGCTTCAATCGCGGAAATTGTCGAATTGCAGCGGCAGTTCCACGTCGGCCTTGCGCAGTTCGGCCATGGCCGCCTGCAGGTCGTCGCGCTTCTTGCCGCTGACGCGCAACTTGTCGCCGTTGATCTGCGCCTCGACCTTCAGCTTGGCTGCCTTCAGTGCGGCCACCAGCTTCTTCGCCACCGGCTGCTCGATGCCCTGCTTGACGGTGATCTTCTGGCGCGAGCCGCCGAGGTTGGTTTCCGGCTCGGCCACGTCGAGCGCGCGGATGTCGATCTTGCGCGCTGCCAGCCGGCCACGCAGGATGTCGAGCATCTGCTGCAGCTGGAATTCGCTGGGCGCGCTCTGCGTGATCACGAAATCGTCCAGCGCGAACGAGACATTCTGGCCCTTGAAATCGAAGCGGGTCGACAGCTCGCGGTTGGCCTGGTCGACGGCGTTGGTCAGCTCGTGTTTGTCTACTTCGGAAATCACGTCAAAAGAGGGCATGTCGGTTGCTCGTCGAAGGCGGTGAGCCAGTGTAAGCGATGGCGGCGGTCGCGGCAGGTGATAATGCGCGGCATGAAGCGCACTAAAGCGAAGGCCGCGACGGCATGAAAGTTGACGTACTGATCATCGGTGCCGGTGCCGCGGGCCTGATGTGCGCCATCGCCGCCGGTCAGCGCGGTCGCCGCGTGCTGGTGGTCGATCATGCCAACAAGGTCGGCAAGAAGATCCTGATGTCCGGCGGCGGGCGCTGCAATTTCACCAACCTGGGCGTCACGCCGGCCAATTACCTGTCTGCGAACCCGCATTTCGCCAAGTCGGCGCTGGCACGCTACACGCCGTGGGATTTCATCGCGCTGGTTGAGAAGCACCGTATCGCCTGGCACGAAAAGGAACTCGGTCAGCTGTTCTGCGACGATTCCTCGCGGCAGATCGTGCGCATGCTGCTGGATGAATGTGCCGCTGCCGGTGTCAGTGTGGAAGCGAATTGCGGTGTGCAGCGCGTGCGCAGGACGGCCGAAGGATTCGGCATCCACACGGCGCGCGGCGAGGTGCATGCACAGTCGCTGGTGGTGGCCAGCGGTGGCCTGTCGATTCCCAGCATGGGCGCCAGCGGTTTCGGCTACGAGCTGGCACGCCAGTTCGGCCATGCCGTCTTGCCGACCCGTGCCGGACTGGTGCCGCTGACCCTGAGCGGCAAGCACCAGGAGCACTATCAGGATCTGGCCGGCGTGGCACTGCCGCTGGCCGCAACCCGGATTGGCAAACAGCGCTTCCGCGCCGGCCTGCTGTTCACCCATCGCGGCCTCAGCGGTCCGTCGATCCTGCAGATTTCATCGTACTGGCAATCGGGCGATGATCTGCGTGTGGACCTGCTGCCCGATGTGGATGCCGGCCACTGGCTGGTCGAACAACGCGCCGCACGACCGCTGGCGGAACTGAAGACCGTGCTGGGCGAGGCGCTGCCCAAGCGGCTGGCACAGCGTCTATGCGAGCAATGGTTCGAGAGCCGGCCGATGCGTCAGTATCGCGAAGCCGAACTGACCGGTATCGGCAACCAACTCAACGACTGGCCAATGACCGCCAGTGGTACCGAGGGCTATCGCACGGCGGAGGTCACCCTGGGCGGCGTCGACACCGATGGCCTGTCTTCCAGCACCATGCAATCCCGGCTCGTGCCCGGCCTGTACTTCATCGGCGAGGTGGTCGACGTCACCGGCTGGCTCGGCGGCTACAACTTCCAGTGGGCATGGGCCTCGGCGCAGGCGGCCGGCGCGGCGGTCTGAGGCGAGCCGCCCGAGGCGTCACCTGTCACGGAAAATTCCGGCTTGACGCTGCCGCCCGGCGGCTGCAGCATCAACAGGTGCCGTTGGCCTGAGCGCGGCGGTGATCCGGAGCCAACCCTGACATCACACGGAAGAGAGCATGGCCACGATAAAGAACGGCAATCTGATCGATCCGGAAGTCGAGCTCAAACTCTATCCTTCGATCGAACACGGCGCACTGAGTCACGTCGCTGCGATCGTGATGCACCGGACCGATTCGTCCAGCGCGGCAGGCACCTTCAGCGCCTATGCCGGCGGCAAGCAGACCGGGGCCCACTTCCTGGTGGACAAACTGGGCAAGATCTACCAGACCGCGAGCGTCGACAAGGTCTGCTGGCACGTCGGCATCCTGGTTGCCCGTTGCGAGGTGGAAAAGAGTTGCGACCCGCAGGAGCTGAAAACCATCGCGACCTTGCTGCACAAGAAGGGCGAGAGCTTCAGCACGCGGGCGAAGAACCTGTCGCACCACGAATTGACCAAGACGTACCCGATGCGATACCCGTCCAACAGCGACTCTCTCGGCATCGAGGTCGTGGGGATGTTTCTGCCGGCGCAGAAGGCCTTTGAAAAGCCGACGTCGGAGCAACTGAAGTCGGTGAAATACCTGGTGGACATCCTGGTCAATTCGTTCAAGCTGAATCTGCTCAGCGACGTCTATGCGCATGGCGCAATCGCCCGCAAGGAGGTCTCCGAGGGCGCCCAGTTGCTGCACTACCTGCAATCCGGGGCCAAACCATGAGAGTGGCCGCTGCCTTGGCGATGCTGTGCCTGACCGTGCCGCTGGTGTGCTCGTGTCGGCCGGTGCGGAAGGCGAACCGGATCGAGGTCGTCGCCATCGCCAGGGTGGTTGACCGGAATCAGCCCGACCACGACATGTGCAGCACCCTGACAATGAGCAAGGCGGATGTCGTCCGCTATTTTGCGCTGGCCGATGTGGTGGACGCGGGCGAGTTCCACGATCAGGCCATCATCCTGCCATGCAAGTACCAGGGCTCGATCAGGATGGGTGGCCACGTGTATCAGTGGGAGATATTCGCCGGTGGCGCCGGTTATCTCTACGATGGAGCGGCGGTCAACAAGCGATACGTGTGCCGGGAAAGGTGTCTCGCCGCCTTGCCGAACCTGCAATAGCCGCGCGCCTGCATTGCTTCGCCGGGCCCGCTGTGGTTCCTGCGCTCAGCCGGTGATGCTGCGTCGAACCACTCGGGGAGACAACCACGCATGTTGATCCACGGCCAGTGTCATTGCGGCAATATCGCCTTCGACCTGTACTGGGAGCCCGATCCGGCCAGGATCCCCGCACGCGCCTGCAGCTGCAGCTTCTGCAGCAAGCACGTTGGCGTGTGGACATCCCACCCAGCTGGCAAGCTGAGGATTGCCATCAGGGATCCTGCATTGGTGTCGCCCTACGTCTTCGCTACACGCACCGCCGAGTTCCACGTCTGCGCCCGTTGCGGTGTTGTACCTGTGGTTACCAGCCGCATCGGCGGGCGTGTTTATGCCGTGGTCAACGTGAACACCTTCGAGGGCATCGATTCGGCGCTGCTGCAGCACGCTTCGGCGAGCCTCGATGGCGAGGGCAGGGATGCCCGGCTTGAGCGGCGGCAGCAGAACTGGATCTCCGATGTGGCCTGTCTCGAGGGCGGCGACTGATCCGATGGCAGAGCCGGACATACCGCCTCCGGCATGGCCAAAAGCCCCCATTTCGCGCATCCTCAACGTCCCGCGTGCTTGACTGTGCGGCGGACAACGACGAGGGACGCTACATGAAAGTCGGATTCATCGGCCTCGGTGCCATGGGCGGCGCGATGGCAGGCAACCTGATCGCGGCGGGTCATGCGTTGACCGTGTGGAATCGCTCCAGCGCATCCTGCGAACCGCTTGCCTTGCTCGGAGCCAGGGTGGCGTCAACGCCCGATCGCGCGGCGCAGGGCGAGGTGCTGTGCAGCATGCTGGCGAACGACGAAGCGGTGCGCAAGGTAATACTGGACAGCGGACTGCTCGACGCGATGGAACGCGGTACGGTGCATGTCAATCACGCGACGGTTTCGCTGGCGCTGACCAGACAACTGGCCAGCGAACATGACAGGCGCGGCCTGGAGTACGTTGCCGCGCCGGTGTTTGGCCGCCCGGACATGGCGGCTGCGGCAAAGCTCAATATTCTCGCTGCGGGCAAGCCTTCGGCGATCGACAAGGTGTTGCCGTTGCTGCAGGCGATGGGCAGCCAGGTGTGGCCGATGGGCGAGGCAGCCGAACGCGCCTGCGTGGCGAAGATCGCCGGCAATTTCATGCTGGCCAGCGCGATCGAGAGCATGGCCGAGGCGACCGCGCTGACCCGGGCCTACGGCGTCAGTGCGGCGGACTTTCTCGAGGTGATGACCAGCACCCTGTTCGCCTCGCCGGCCTACCAGGGCTACGGCAAGCTGATCGCCGAACAGCGCTTCAAGCCGGCCGGCTTTCCCTTGCCGTTGGGATTCAAGGATGTGGGACTGGCCCAGTCGGCAGCGGAAGCGGCGCGGGTGCCGCTGCCGTTCGCCGGTGTGCTGCGCGACAGCCTGCTCGAAGCGATGGCCGCAGGCGACGAGGATCTGGATTGGTCGGCCTTGTCGATGGTGGCGGCGCGTCGGGCGCATCTGGACGAGCGCGGGCAGTAGCGGTTTCGCCGGCGCTGCGATCAGCGCAGATCGGAGCCGGGCCAGTCCAGCGTGCCGTCGATGACGATATGACTGTGTCCGCCGGTCCAGATCACTGCGCCATCGATGTGCACGCGCAGCCGTGCATCATGGCCGATCTCGCGGCCCTGGCTGACCGCATAGCCGCGGGCCAGCGAGCCCTGCGGTTCGGCATGCGCGATGTAGGCGGCAAGCAGCCCGTTGGCGGCGCCGGAAGCGGGGTCTTCGACGATGCCGACGCCGGCCGGGAAGGCGCGCACGGCCAGCTGAAAGTCGCTTCCACTGCTCCGCGCAAATGCACAGAGGCCCATACTGTCGCTGGCCTGGGCCAGCGCGAGAATCGCCGCATGATCGGGTTGCCAGCGGCGCAGGCTGGCTTCGTCGGCCACTTCGGCCAGCCACCAGCGTCGGCCGCCATCGACCAGCGCCGGCGCCAGCGCGCCCGGCTCGACGCCGGCAAGGCAGGCCGCTAGCAGCGGATGTGCGTCCATGCCGGTTTCCAGAATGCGCTCGCCAGGCGATTGCAGCAGCAACTCGCGATCGGCGCCGTTGCCTGCAACGAGGATCGGCAGCACGCCGGCGCCGCACTCCTGCCACAGCAGGCCGTCCCGCGGCGTGGTCAGTCCGCATGCGAGCGCCACATGCGCGCTGCCGATGCTGGGATGGCCGGCGAATGGAATTTCCTTGTGCGGAGTGAAGATGCGCACGCGATAGCTTGCTTGCGGGTCGCTTGCGGGCAACAGGAAGGTGGTTTCGACCAGCGCCGTCCAGCGCGCGAAACGCTGCATCGCCGGGGTGTCCCAGCAATCCGCGCCGATCACCACACCGAGATGATTGCCGCCACCGGGGGTGGCAGCGAAGACGTCCAGATGCAGGTAGCGGAGCAGGGCCATGGATTCGTTGGGGCCGCAAGCGGCAGTGCAGGGCGCTGCATGATAGCGGTGTGCCGTGGCCAGGGGCAGTGACGGTTAGGCATATCGGTGCATGGGCAGGAAATAAGCCCGCTCGCAGCCCGCCCGGCGCGCGCAAGGTCGACAAGCCCGGATCGGCAGGCCAAGATGCCAGCTTTTGCATCCCTCGCTGCGGAACCGTACATGCCGATCACCCTGGTCATCATCGCCATTTCCTGCATCGTCTCGTTCATGGCGTTCAACAACAGTCGCCTGATGAACGACCTGATCCTGTGGCCACCGGCGATCACCCGCCAGCGCGAATATCACCGGTTGGTCACCTATGGCGTGGTGCATGCGGATTTCGGGCACCTGCTGTTCAACATGGTCACCCTGTTTTTCTTCGGGCAGCAGATGGAGCCGTTCTTCACCCAGATGCTGGGCCCACTGGGATTTGCGCTGTTCTATATCGGTGGGCTGGTGCTCTCGATCCTGCCGACTTACCTGAAGAACCGGGCGAATCCGAATTACCGCAGCCTCGGCGCCTCGGGGGCGGTATCGGCGGTGCTGTTTGCCTATATCCTGCTGGCGCCGTGGCAACGCATCATCGTGCTGGTCGTACCGATGCCGGCCATCGTCTACGCGCTGCTGTATACCGGTTATTCGCTCTACATGGATCGCCGCGGGCAGGGCAACGTCAACCACAGTGCGCATCTTTGGGGCGCGGCGTACGGCGTGATTTTCACCCTCCTGGTCAATCACCGGGTGCTGCCTCATTTCATCGATGCACTGACCCACCCGGGCTATTGAATCGCGCTGCCACGGTTCGACCTGCTGTGCTTCGGCGGTCGCGCATGAATGATTCTTGCACTGCATAGTGCCGTGGGTGGGCGAGGCGCGCATACTGGGTCAGGCTTTCATCGACCACCGCAGGAGAACCAGCGCATGGCTATGACACGCAAGTCGGCTACCGGGAAGGCCGCGGCAGGGAAGGCGATTGTCGGCAAGGCTGCCATCAAGACCAAGGCGGCGAACAAGCCGGCACCACGCAAGGCAGCCGCAAAAAAGGCGGCACCCGGGAAAGCGGTGGCGAAGAAGGTTGCGCCGAAGAGAGTTGCAACCAAGAAAGCGGCGCCGAGGAAGTCGGCAGCGAAGAGTGCGGCCACGGCGAAGGTCAGCGCGAGGAAGGCTGCCTTGAAGAAAGTGACGGCAGGGAAGGCTGCTGCCGCAACACCGCTGAAAAAGCCGGCAACCGTGAAGAAGACCGCCATCAGCGACCTTGGCAGGAAAGTCGTCGCCGGCAAACCGGTCGCAACGCGCACGGCGCCGACAAAGGTTGCGACAGGCAAGCGCGCCCCGGCCGTGGATGCGCCGATCAAGCACATCAGTCCGGAAGAGGCGGTGGCGCACATCCAGGCGCTGCTGAACGCCAAGCACGAACGTGTGCAGCAAGACCCGGGCTGGCCCGGTGCCGGTGCCGCGACTTCGGCGCCGGGTGGTGCGGCGCTGCATCCGGCAGCAATCGCCGATGCCGCTGGCGATGGCCGGGTCAAAGCTCCACAGCGCAACGATCAGGCCAAACGCAAGGGGTGATCGGTTCTTCATCGTGGCCGCCACGACAAAGACCCGCGTACGTGCCATGCGGCCACCCGGAAACCGGCAGGGACTCAGTACCCGTTCAAGCGCAATGGACTACGGTGGCATCGTCACCGCCGTTGGGAGCTGGATCATGAAACGCCTGTTGGCCGGCCTTGCACTGATGACTGCCGCGGCAGCGCTCTCGGGCTGCTACTACGATCCTGGCTACAGCTATGTGCGCAGCTCCGGCTACGCCGGCGACGCGTACTATGGCCGCGGAAGCGATGCCTATTACGCCGCGCCTGGCTACTACGATGGCTATTACGGTGGCGGTTACTACGGCAATGCGTATTACGGCGACGGTTACTACGGCTGCTGCTACGGGCCGGCGCTGGGCATCGGCGTGGTTGGCGGTTATTACTCACGGCCCGGTTATCGTCACCATGACGACGATGATCGTCGTGGTTATTCGCATGGTGGATATCATGCTCAGGGCGGGCGTGGCCGGCCGCCATCCTCCCGTCACTCGCGCGGCGGCGACCATCCGCGCGGTGGAGAACGTCACGATCACCGCCACTAGATCGGCCTGACCATTCGGGCAAAATCGAGGCATGTCTCCGATCCGCCCGTCCTCATCGGCCAGCTCCGCGCCAAGGCGCATTGTCATGGCGGCGATGTGCCTGGTGCTTTCCGCCTGCGGCAGTCTTCGCTACTACGCCCAGGCCGCGCGCGGGCAGGGCGAGCTTCTGATGCATCGCCGCGATGTCGGCAGATTGCTGCGCGATCCGGCCACCGATCCGCAGCTCGCCGCACGCTTGCGACTGGCGCAACAGGCGCGCCGGTTTGCCTCAAGCCGGCTCGGTCTGCCGGAGAACCGCAGCTATACCGGCTACGTTGCGCTGGATCGCCCATTCGTCGTCTGGAACGTGTTCGCCGCACCGCGCTATTCGGTGCAAGCGGTGCCGCAGTGCTTCCCGATTGCCGGATGCGTGGCCTATCGCGGCTGGTTCAGCGAGGCCGCCGCCACGGCGGATGCGGCGCGACTGCAGGCCAAGGGGGACGACGTGTGGGTTGGCGGCGTGCCGGCGTATTCGACGCTGGGCTGGTTTGCCGATCCGATCCTTTCCAGCATGTTGCGCTGGGATGACGATGAGCTGGCCAGCACCATCTTTCACGAGCTGGCGCACCAGCTGATCTATGTAAAGGACGACACCGCGTTCAACGAGTCCTTCGCCACCTTCGTGCAGACCGAGGGCCTGCGCGAATGGCGCCGCTCGCGTCACCTGCCGCCGCCGGATGGTCAAGCGCAGGCCATGGACGACGGCTTCACCAGGCTGGTCCTGGCTCTGCGCGAGCGCCTGAAAAAGCTCTACGCCAGCGGCGAGGATGACGCGGCGATGGCGGCCGGCAAGCGCCGCGAAATTGCCGACTTCCGTATTCGCTATGAGCAATGGCGCCAGAGCAACTGGCCCGATGACCATCACTACGATGCCTGGGTGGCAAGGCCGATCAACAACGCCAGGCTGCTGCCGTTCGGGTTGTACGACCAGTGGACGCCGGCATTTGCCGCGCTGTTCGAGCGGGCGGGAGGCAACTGGCCGTCCTTCTACGCGCAGGTGCGCAGATTGGCACGGGAATCACGGGAGCGGCGCACCTCCGCGCTGCGGGCATTGTTGCCGGCTGCGCGCCCGCCGAGCGCCGGGGCGGTGGCCGGCGACGCCGATTGAGCCGGGCTCAAGCCGGCAGGAACAGTTGCAGCAGCTCGCAATCCGCGGAGCAGTTGGCGTAGTGCTGCTGCACCCCAGCGGGAACCACGAAGGCATCACCCGCCGCCAGCGCCTGCGCCGGGGCGGTGTCGACGTGCAATTGCATGCTGCCGGCAAGAACGAAGGCAAATGCGAACTGCTTCTGCTGCAGTGTCGATGTATCGGCTGCGGCCTCTTCCACGGTTCGACGGATGACGCAGGCCCCGGCCAGGCCGCCGGTGGCGGTGGCGATGCCGAGGTCGCGACGAGTCCAGCCGCCTGGCTGCGGGCTCCAGCGAGCGTGCTCCTGCTGGTGGAAGACAAAGCGCTGGCCGGCGTAGTCGCGCTCGGTCAGATGGCGGCCGGTAGGCAGATCCATCCGATGATCCAGCCACGTCATGTGTTCGGCCGGGCTGCCGATCTCGATCACTTCCAGCCCGTCCGACGCTTCCAGCACCCGGTGCCGGATCTGTGGCGGCTGCAGCACGCAATCGCCCGCACGCATGACAAACGGTTCGCCCTGATCCTCGTACACCAGTCGCACCCAGCCGTTGAGACAGTAGATCAGCTGCAGCTGGATGTCGTGATAGTGCACGTTGTCGCCGACCGGTCCGCCGCGCGGAATGCGGATATGCGAGGCGATGAACCGGCCGCCCTGGCGATCGGGAATCAGGTCACGGTACTGCATGCCGGCCCGACCAGCTTTCCAGTTGCCGGGCTGATCGTCCATGCGCTGGATGCAGAGACGGGATTGCAGTGGCGGCATGTGCAGCGGCGGCCTGGCCGGAGCGAATTCGATTTGGGTTCGGTTGGGGGCGACCAGGACGGCATGAGCTTCGTCGCGAGCCATTCCCAGCCGGAGGACGCCAGGATCTCCGTGAAACTCTGCGTCCAACAGGAGGCGCAGCCCGTAGCCGCTGAGTTGGGCGCTGCGCGGTTCGTCGGCCGGCATGATGGCGTCGAGGCGAAAACCCAGGGTCTCGATGAAAAAGCGCATGGTCTGGGCAAGATCACCGGCTGGCAGCACACATTGTGCCAATTCGATGTCAGATCCGGCAGAAATTTCATGCATGTGCAGGTGTTTCCTCATGATCCGGATCAAGCCGGGCATGCGTTTTCCTGGACTGGGCCGGAGGGCTGCGGTCGCATGGTGAACGCGGATGGCCGCCCTGTGGCCTGGCCAAGGTTGCATCGACGGCGTTTCGGACAGTGTATGCCAGTCGTGGCAGCGGGCTCGATCGCGCTTGCCTGTCGGGCAGCTGAACGGACGCCCGTTTGCACATTGAACTCACGTCGCTACGCACACACTAAGCCCGTGTATCGCCGTGATGGCGACAGGAAGCGGCACGGAACATGGTGTTGCTGAGGGGCCGGCCTTACCTCCCCTGGAGGCCGCCTGACAAACCTCATCAGTCCTCCCCTGGCTGATGGGGTTTTTTTATGCGCGATGAGACGGTGAGCTTCATTCCCGCAGTGGATAATGGCAGTCATTGCCTTGTTCCACATCCGGACGCAGATGATCATCGACTCTTTGCTCGATACCGACCTGTACAAGTTCTCGATGATGCAGGTGGTCTTGCACCAGTATCCGGCCGCGCAGGTGGAGTATCGCTTCAAGTGCCGCAATCCGGGTGTCGACCTGGTGCCGTACATCGGGGAGATCCGCGCCGAACTTGCCGGACTTTGCAGCCTGCGCTTCAGCGCGGACGAGCTCGACTACCTGCGCAGCTGGCGTTTCATCAGCAGCGACTTCATTGATTTCCTGGGCCTGTTCCAGCTCAACGAGAAATATGTCGAGATCACGCCTGCCGCTGCCGACAACGGCGAGATCGAGATTCGCATCTGCGGGCCCTGGCTGCACACGATCCTGTTCGAGGTGCCGTTGCTGGCAATCGTCAACGAAGTGTATTTTCGCCATGCCAGCGCCGGGCTGGATCTGGCCGAAGGCCGTCGACGCCTGCGCCATAAAATCGCCCTGCTGCGGGATGCCCCGGACTATGCCGGCTGCCGCATTGCCGACTACGGCACGCGCCGGCGCTATGCGCGGGTGTGGCATGAAGAGGTGGTGACCACACTGCGCGACGAGCTGGGCACGCAGTTCGCTGGCACCAGCAATGTCTGGTTGGCGCGCAAGCTCGACCTGACTCCGCTCGGCACGCTTGCGCATGAATACCTGCAGGCGCACCAGGCACTGGGCCCGCGGTTGCGCGACTCGCAGGTTGCGGCGCTGGAGGCGTGGGCCAGGGAGTACCGTGGTGACCTCGGCATCGCGCTGTCCGACGTCTACGGCCTCAACGCGTTCCTGCGCGACTTCGACATGTATTTCTGCAAGCTGTTCGACGGCACCCGACACGATTCCGGCGATCCGTTCGAATGGGGCGAGAAGGTACTGGCGCACTACGCCTCGAACCGGGTCGATCCGCGCAACAAGGTGCTGGTATTCAGCGATGGCCTGGACATCCCCAAGGTGATGCAGCTGTACCGACATTTCCGTGGCCGCTGCCTGCTGGCCTTCGGCGTCGGCACCAACCTCACCAACGACGTCGGACCGGCAGCCCTGAACATCGTGATCAAGATGATTCGCTGCAACGGTCAGCCGGTGGCCAAGCTAAGCGATTCGCCCGGCAAGAACATGTGCGAGGACAAGGCCTACGTGGCGTACTTGCGGCAGGTGTTCGAGATTCCCGACGGAGCTGACTGAAGGCCTGCAGGCGGGCAGGGCGCGCGATGGCGTAGACTGCCCGATCAGGTCTGTCTCCGCAGGAGTTTGCGCATGCCCAGTGTCTATGATTTCACTGTCAACGATATCGACGGCAAGCCGCGCTCGCTGGCCGAATGGCGGGGCAAGACGCTGCTGATCGTCAATGTCGCATCCAAATGCGGTTTCACGCCGCAATACAAGGGGCTGGAGACGCTTTGGCAGGACCAGCGCGACCGCGGCCTGGTGGTACTCGGCTTTCCCTGCGACCAGTTCGGTCACCAGGAGCCCGGCGACGAGGCGGAAATCAGGGACTTCTGCACCACCCAGTACGACGTGACCTTTCCGATGTTCGCCAAGGTCGAAGTGAACGGCGATCACGCCGATCCGCTGTACCGGTGGCTGAAGAGCGAAGGCAGGGGCCTCCTCGGCAGCGAGTCGATCAAGTGGAACTTCACCAAGTTCCTGGTTGATGCCGAAGGTCAGGTCGTCAAGCGCTACGCCTCGACCGACTCGCCTGAAAAGATCGGCCGCGACATCCTGTCACGGCTGGACGGCTGAGCTACTTGCCGCCCTTGTAGTTCGCCAGCGCGATGGCGATAGCGTCCAGGTCGCTGCTGGCGGGAGGTTTGCCTGGCGCGGCCTCGTAGTTGTTGAGCATGATCGCGAACGCCAGCCGTTGCCCGCTGGCCGCGGTGACATAGCCAGCCAGGCTGTGCACGTAGGTCATGCTGCCGGTCTTGGCCTGCACATTGCCTGCGGCGGCGCTGTCGCGCATGCGGTGAACCAGGGTGCCGTCGACGCCGGCCAGGGGCAGCGCCTCGCGCAGCTGCGTCGCATATGGCTGACCGGCCAGGTAGCCGAGCAGGTGCAATATCGCATCCGGCGTCACCAGATCGCGGCGCGACAGGCCGGTGCCCTCGGCGAACCGGCTGGCGTCCGGGGCAATGCCGATCTGCGTCAACAGCCGGCGCAGCGCGCGGATGGCGTAGCTTTCGGTATCCGTGAAGGTGGGGTCTGCCGAGACGGCAGCGGCTTGTTCGTGCACACCCACACTCAGCAGCAGGTTTTGCAGATACAGGTTCTGCGACCGTTTCAGGCCGCGCTTGAGGATATCCAGCAAGGGTGGCGAGAGCACTTCGCCCAGCGTGTCGGCGTGCGCGAGCAGGGCACTGTCATCCTGCGGCCAGTGCAGGACCCGCACCGTGCCGCTGATCAGGATGCCGCGACTGGCCAGCGCCTGACGCAACTGCCGGCCGGCCTGCAGCGCCGGGTCGGTCATGGCGAGCCGGAAATGTGCCGGCGACGACTGTGCCGGAACCGTGCCGAAAACGTACAGGCTGTCGCTGCCCGGTGCCCGGTAGAGATTGATGTCGCTGCTGGCGCGCGGCAGCGTGGTGGTTATCTGGCCGAACAGTTTCGGGATTCCATTGACCGGGGCGAGTGTGAGACTGGCCGGCTGGCCGGCGGATGCGCCCGGACTCACCGTGACGTCGACGATGTTCTCGTCCACGCTCAGTGCGGACGAAGGCACGGCAAACCAGCTCTGCAGGTCGTCGGCCTCCCAGCCCGTGCCGAACGGCGAACCGCTGAAATAGCTGTCGTCAGCGATCAGGTCGCCATGCACCCGGCGGATCCCCCGTGCCGCCAGTTGTGATGCCAGTTGCGCGGCCCAGTCGGCGCTGCTGTCCGTGCCCAGCGTCGGGTCGCCCATGCCATAGAGCACAAGATGGCCGTCCAGACGGCCGTTGTGCACCCTGCCGCGCGAGAGCAGGCGCGTCGACATGTGGTAGTCCGGGCCCAGGCTGGCAAGACTCAATGCGGCGGTGAACAGCTTGGCGGTCGACGCGGGCTGCAGCAACTTGTCGGCGCGATGGGTATACAGCATGCGTCCGCTGTCCAGCGAGGCTACGGCGATGCCCCAGCTGGCGGTGGCGAACCGGGGTTGCCCGATCAGTGCGTCGATCTGGGCGCTCAGCCCTGCAGGGGTGCTGGCCGCGGGTATCGCGCCGGTAGCGGCAGCTGCCGGCATTGACCCGAGCAGCAGACTGGCCGCGATCAGGAATCTCGGGACAGGACAGCGGCGCGAAGGTTCGGTCATGCCCACAGTATCGCCAATCACGGGCACGCCTGCAGGGCGTTGAGGCCACTCTGATAAACTTCGGATCTCATGCCGGCCTCTCGCCGGCGGATCCGAACCTATTGGTGAGACCCTCATGCAGATTGCCCGCAATTCCGTTGCTGCCTTCCATTACACGCTGACTGACGACCAGAGCCAGGTCATCGACAGCTCCGAGGGCCGCGATCCATTGACTTACCTGCATGGCAGCGGCCAGATCGTGCCGGGATTGGAGAGGCAGATGGAAGGACGTTCGGTCGGTGACAAGTTCACCGCCGATGTGGCGCCGGAAGAGGGTTATGGCGTGCACCATGCCGAGTTGATGCAGGAAGTGCCGCGAGAAGCATTCCAGGGTGTGCAGGATATCCAGCCCGGCATGCAGTTCCAGGGCCGTGGCCCGCAGGGCGAGATCAATGTCACCGTGACCCGGGTCGAGGACGACAAGGTGTTCATCGACGGCAATCATCCGCTGGCCGGCAAGACCCTGCATTTCGCCATCGAAGTCACCGATGTGCGCGCGGCGAGCGAGGAAGAGCTCGCGCACGGCCATGTGCATGGTGCCGGTGGTCACCACCACTGAGGTTCTTGCGCTCGCGCGCACGGTCCGACCCGTCGCCGGTGCCTGGCGATCGAACTGGCGGGGGAAGTCCGCGGATGCAGGAGAGTTTGCGCATCGCAATCGTGGGATAGGGCGCCGCCGGCCAGGCCGCGGCGCTCTTTCCTTGCGCCCGGGGCCATCTCCCAAGCGTATTTGAGCAGGCACCTATGCCGGGCCCGATCGGTGCCGGCTTCCTGTTGCAACCCACCGACCTTGCGGTATGGGCAAGACTGGATCGGGGCGATGAGGCATTCCGCCGGGGCCAGCGGATTGAGCGCCTGTCCAGCTGCAACCAGTGCGGTCGGCGCGTGGACAGCGACAGGCGCTGGCGCACCTTCTGCTTCAGTCTGCGCGAGAAGACGTCGATGCGTTCGACGCCCAGACTCTGCAGTGGATGCAACAGCGCGTGGCGGCCTTCTGGCCCGAGGTGTCGCCCTTGCTGGCAAGCGCCGACTCGCCAGGACAGATGCAGCGTGCGCGCTGTCATGACGTGATCGTTCGCCCGTCTGCGCGAGGCCGGGTGGTGTTCATCGGCGGCGTGGTGGCGATGACACCGCTCTGGCAAGGCGCCCCGCTCAGTACCAGTCGAGCAGCGACACGCCCAGGCCGAGGTAGGTGGCGTTGTGGTTGTAGTCGATCAGGCTTTCGCCGTAACCCTTGAACAATTCGGCGTAGCCGCGGACATTGCCGAACATCGGGAAACTCCAGGTGAACCTGGCGGCGCCATGGCTGCGCTTGCCTCCGCGCAGGGAATGACGCAGCAGCAGGCCGAACTCCTGACCGTGCCATTCGTGCACGATCTGCATGTCGGCGCGGCCGGCATAGTCGCTGATGTCGGGATTGTTGTCGTCGACGCGTGACTCCGGCAGTCGCCACCATGGACGCAGCATCACGGCCCAGCCGTGGCGGTCGAAGCCGAAGTGGGCGATCACCCGGTTCCAGCTGCGCGAAAGGGGGTCGGAACGGCCGTTGGACTGGTGGGTCAGGCTGATGCCGAACATGCGGCCATTCCAGCCCAGCAGGTGGTAATGCGTGTTGAACACCAGCATCGCCTCGGGCTGGTAGTCGGTCTCGCGGAACGGGCGCGAACTGCCGACGTTGTAGACCTGCCAGCGGGACGACTGGGTATAGGCCACCCACAGGTCGCCGCGGTCGCCGAACACCCCCTGCCACACCTTGGTCTTCAGGCTCAGCTGGAACTTCGATTCGATGTTGTCCAGTTGCTGCGGCGTGGTGACCGTATTGTTCGGGTTCGGGCTGCTCGGCAGGTTGTTCTGGTTGCTGGTGGCGAACAGCGGCATCAGGTAGACCGGCCGGTAACCGCGGATGTTGAACGTGCCCAGCTTGCTTTGCGGCGACAGTTCCCAGCGGCTGTCGAGCAGGGACGGCGGGGGCGCCACGGTGTCTTGCGATTCCGCCGCAGCCACGGTCGGCGCGGCATTGCCGCCATGGCTGTCGCGCACGAACCATTGCGCCGGTGCGGCAGGGGCGCCGTCGCTTCGTTTGCTGGCAACCGGCAGGTTTTCCCGGCCAGTGGCATGGTCGTAGCAGGCAAGCCGCTGCGAGTCCGTCTCGATCGCGGTGCAGGCGCGAATGTCGAGTGGATCGGGATTCTGGGCGTGGACACCGCTGGTCGGCGCAAGCAAGGTCAGGGCGATGACGGCGGCGGCCAGATCTTGCTTCATGCGGGCATCCGGGGGCGGGCTGGATCAGCGGCGCTGGCAGTCTATCCGATGACCGCCAGCCGCTGCCTCGCCCGCACGGATTCGCGCCCGCCAGACAGCGTGCCCCACGCCATGCCTGGTCGTGACGCACGGCCGCTGGCGCGCCAGCGACTGGGGCCTACAACTGCTTGATCCAGCGGGCGTATTCGGACTTGCTGATCTTGCCGTCCTTGTTGCTGTCGGCGTTGAGGAAGTCATTCGCCAGCGGCGGGTAGGCTGTCGCCTGATCCTCGCTGATCCACTTGCTGTCGCCCGCCAGCTGCTTGAAATCCGGCGCCGGGCCAAACGTGGGCGCGGGCGCCGCTACACTGTGCACCACCAACTCGCCCTGCGGTGTCTGATAAGAGGCCGATGCGATCGGCGCCGGGGAGCTGCTGGCTGCCGCCGGCGCGTCTTGCGCGAAGCTCGTGCTGGCGAACAGCGCGCCGGCAATGGCGAGACCGGACAACAACAACGGGTTGCGGAATTTCATGCGGGATACTCCAATGGCGAATGACTCAGGTGGAACGCTCTGCATGCCCGGATCCAGCATCGTTGCGTGGCGCGCCGATGACGGTGTCCGAACTCCGCGCCACTGTAACCGGGCAAGTGTGTATGCCAGATCATTCCGGCAAGCATGAAAGCGTGAAGGCGGTGCGCCGTTGAGCGTCGCTTCAGCTTCTCCGCCGCCGCTCAGCCAGGCCCAGGCAAGGCTGTTGCAGTTGGCAGCGCAAGGCCTGTTGCAGCCGTCGCGGCGACCACCGCGACCGAGCGATGTCGCGGCCACGATCGAACGCATGTGCCTGCTGCAGATCGACACCATCCACGTACTGGCGCGCAGTCCCTATCTGGTGCTGCATGCCCGCCTTGGCGACTACCCGATGGCGTGGCTGGACGAAGCCCTGGCCAGCGGCCAGCTGGTCGAGTGCTGGGCGCACGAGGCGTGCTTCGTCGCCGCCCGGGATTTCGGCTGGCACCTGGCCGGGCGCGGGCAGCGCATGCATCACTGGGCGCATCGCAACGCCGCGCGTCTGCACCATGAGCAGCGCGCCGAACTGGACGCATTGCTGGCGGGCATCCGTGAATCCGGTCCGGTGCGCGCCGCGGATTTTGTTCGCGGCGAGGCCGCTGGCGCGTCGGGTTGGTGGGCCTGGAAGCCGGAAAAGCGCCGGCTGGAGGCGTGCTTCGCGCTGGGCGAACTGATGGTAGCGCGGCGCGAGAATTTCCAGCGCGTATACGACCTGACCGAACGCGTGCTGGTCACGCTCGACCCGCCGCCCGATCCGGCCATTGCCGGCTGCTCGGCAGCGCAACTGCGGCGTCACTTCATCCTGCAGAGCGTGCGCGCGCTGGGCGTCACGCCAGCCAACTGGATTGCCGACTACTTCCGCCTTAGGCCGAAGGTGACCGAGCAGGAACTGTCGCCCCTGCTCGCCAGCGGCGAGTTGCTGGCCGTGCCGGTTGCGGGCTGGGCGCAGCCAGGCTATGTCCACCATGCTCATGCTCCATTGCTGGACAAGGCCATGCGCGGTCGCCTGCGCGCCACCCATACCGCGCTGCTGTCACCGTTCGATCCACTGGTCTGGGATCGCGCCCGGGTTCTGGCAATGTTCGATTTCGAGTACAGCCTGGAGTGCTACACCCCGGCCGCGCGGCGGCGCTACGGGTATTTCGTGCTGCCGATCCTGCATCGGGGGCGGCTGGTCGGTCGACTGGATGCGAAGGCGCATCGCGGCGACGGTGTGTTCGAGATCAAGGCGTTGTTCCTGGAGGACGGCGTGGAGGTCACGCCACGCCTGCTGCACGAGCTGGCCCGGACAATTGTGGCAAGTGCGCGCTGGCACGGTACGCCGCAGGTCAGCTTGAGCCGAACCCGGCCGGCGACACTGGCCAGGCCATTGCGAACCGAAATCAGGCTCGCCAGTTGAATTCGGCTTGAGGGTTGGCCGTCGACCCACTCAGGGCGCGCTGTCGGCCGGTGCCGGGTTTTCCTCGCAGGATTTGCCATGCAGCGCCTGGCGCAGGGATCTGGCCAGCGAATTGCAGCGCTCCTCCAGCTGCGGACGGATCTCGGGATTCTTTGCGTCGCGCAACAGGCTGGTGCGCATGGCCTGGTAGCGATAGGGCAGCTGTTCCGGCGCGTAGATCGCCGCGGCCCTATGGCAAGCCATGTAGCTGGACAGATAATCGTCGCAAGCGGGAATGCCGGTGCGTCCGGCGTCGGCGTCGCTGGCCTGGTCGCCAGTCCGTGCGGCTGCACCAGGATGCTCGGCAGCGGCATGCCCGGTGCCCCGCTCTTTCCTGGCGGCCGTCAAGCTGGAGGCTGGCTTCGTGGTACTGGAAGGGCGGGTGACCGGGTGACTGGCGCAGGCGGCCAGCAGCACGCTGGTGATCATCGCGACCAGGGCAAGGCGGGACAGGGTAGGCATCTGGCACTCCTGGGCATGGCGACCTGGCATGGTACATCGGTGCGGTGCACGATGCCGAAACGGATCGGGCGCGTTGTCGCTACTAGACAGGGTACGAGGTAAAGAAAACCTGAAGAAGGCGAAGTGACGGTGCGCCCGCACCGCGGCGGTGCCGCGTGTCGCGCCCGGATCCCGTCCAGGGTCTGGCGGGCACCGGGGTCAGCCGGGCACTGCCCGGCAGCGCTTGAAAGGGATGCATCCTGGCAGGCGAAACCCCTCCGTATGGTCAGTTTTCCCCTGCAAAGATAATGGTCATGTCGACCCGCTTGACAAATCACGTTCAAGCTGGAAATCCGTTATGCTTGAGTTACTGCGTCTGCTTGGACATGTGCGTGCCCGGTGGTGGTTTCCTGAATCCAGCCGTTGCACCCGACCTTGGCATGCTCAGTAAGCCGTCGGCCCGTTGCGGCCGGTTTGTCTAAAGAGTCTGGATTGGATCGGAGTGAGTCATGGCGGATCGTGAAGTAGGTACAGTCAAGTGGTTCAATGATGCCAAGGGGTTCGGTTTCATCAGCAGGGAAAGCGGCCCCGATGTGTTCGTGCATTTTCGCGCCATCACCGGCTCGGGGTTCAAGAGCCTGCAGGAAGGCCAGAAGGTGAGCTTCAAGGTCGTCGATGGCCAGAAGGGGCTGCAGGCCGAAGACGTCACACCCGTTTGATTCTGGAACGAGCAGAGTCATTGAAGGGCCGGCCATGCCGGCCCTTTTTTTGAGTAGCGTGTCTATCCGGGTAGCTTTTGCCGATGACTGATCACTTGATGAAATCGGCCGCCGCGACAGGGTCGAAAAACATTAAGGCCGATGCACCACTGATAATCGAGGTGTCGAGCGCCGATGGCGCCCGGTTTGAATTGCTCGGCGTGGTTCCCACGCAGAGCTGGGATCGCTTGCTTTATTGGATGCCGGCGATGGGCATGCCGGCCAGGCATTATCTGCCATTGGCGCGGGCGCTGGCGCAACGGGGTATCGCGGTGATCCTGCATGAATGGCGCGGCATCGGTTCCAGCACGCTGCGTGCGGGTCGCAAGCATGACTGGGGTTATCGCGAGTTGCTGCGTCACGACATCGCGGCAGGCATGTCGGCGTTGCGCCAGCGCTGGCCACGGGCGAGCTGCTGGATGGGTGGGCACAGTCTCGGTGGCCAGCTGGGTCTGCTGTATGCCAGCCTGCGTCCCGACGAGGTCGCGGGGCTGCTGCTGGTGGCCAGCGGCGCACCGTACTGGCGACGCTACCGCCATGGCTGGTTGCTGCGGGTGACGCTGCAACTGGCGCCGCTGCTGGCCGGTGTGCTCGGCTATCTGCCGGGTCGGCGGCTTCGCTTTGCCGGCAACGAGGCACGCGGGGTCATTGCCGACTGGGCTCGCAGCGGTCGCAGTGGGCGCTATGCCATCAGCGGCATGAGCGAGGATCTGGAACGTCATCTGGGCATGCTGCAGTTGCCCACGCTGGCGCTGCGACTGCGTGACGACTGGCTGGGCCCGGCCGGGTCGCTGGACTGGTTGCTGGGCAAGCTGCCGTCGGCGCCCTGCACACAGCAGCTGCTCGCGCCGCAGGATCTGGATGGCCACCCCGCCGATCATTTCAGCTGGATGAAGAACCCCGAGCCCATTGCCTCACGCCTCGTCGCCTGGATCGATACGCAAAACGCTGCGTTCGACACGGGCGAAGACCCGATCGCTTGATTACCATCCCTCGCGCCTGCACCTATGCGGACTCGTCCCCTGCCGGAATTCCCCGATGAATCTGTTTGAACCACTGACCCAGCGCAGCCTGCGCCTTCGCAACCGCCTGATCGTGTCACCCATGTGCGAGTACTCGGCGGTCGATGGCGTGCCGAACGACTGGCATCTTGTTCACCTGGGCAGTCGCGCGGTCGGCGGCGCCGGCGCGGTGATCGCCGAGGCTACGGCAGTGTCGGCGCAGGGGCGCATCTCGCCGCAGGACACCGGCTTGTGGAATCAGGCGCAGGTCGATGCATGGCGGCCGATTACCAGGTTCATCAAGGCGCACGGCGCGGTCGCCGGCATACAGCTGGCGCATGCCGGACGCAAGGCCAGCACGCTGCGGCCTTGGGACGGGCAGGGTCCGGTGCCCGCCGGACAAGGGGGTTGGCCGACCGTGGCACCATCGGCGTTGCCGTTCGACGCAGGCTGGAACGTGCCGCAGGCACTGGACGAGTCCGGCATCGAGGCGGTGATCGCGGACTTTCGCGCGGCGGCGCGACGCGCGCTGGACGCGGGCTTCGACTTGATCGAACTGCATGCGGCCCACGGCTATCTGCTGCACCAGTTCCTGTCGCCATTGAGCAACCGGCGCGACGACCGCTACGGTGGCAGTGTCGAGCATCGCAGCCGACTCACCCTTGAGGTGATCGCTGCGGTACGCGAAGTCTGGCCGGCCGAGCTGCCTTTGTGGCTGCGCATCTCGGCCACCGACTGGGCCCCGGCGGATGGCCCGCGCGGGTGGGATATCGAGCAGAGTGTGCAACTGGCGCAGCAGGCGAAGTCGCTTGGCGTGGATCTGATCGACGTCTCCAGCGGTGGCTTGCTGCCCCATGTCAGGATTCCGCTCGGGCCGGGTTACCAGGTGCCGTTCGCGGCGCAGATCCGTCGCGAAGCGGGCATTGCCACCGGCGCGGTCGGCCTGATCACCGAAGCCGGGCAGGCGGCGGCGATCGTCGCCAACGAGGAGGCCGACGTGGTGCTGATTGCCCGCGAGAGCCTGCGTGATCCGTACTTTCCTCGTCGCGCCGCCAGCGAACTGGGCGAGAAGATTGATGCCCCGGCACAATACCAGCGGGCCTGGTAAGCGCGGTTCGAAACCCGACGGAGGACCTCATGCATTTGCAACCCACCCTGATCGACGGCCAGTTGCATGATCTCGGCGACGGCTTCAGCGTGCGCCGCATGCTGCCCATGATGCAGGCGCGGCATGTCGGACCGCTGGTTTTTTTCGACCATTTCGGGCCGGTGGATTTCAGCGCCGGCAGCGGCATGGATGTGCGGCCGCACCCGCATATCGGGCTGGCCACGGTGAGCTGGCTGTTCGACGGAGCGATCCGTCATCGTGACAGCCTGGGCAGCGAGGTCGATATTCGCCCAGGCGAGGTGAACTGGATGACCGCCGGGCGCGGCATCGTGCACTCCGAGCGCACGCCGCCGGACGAACGCCGCGACGGCCAGCGCCTGCACGGGGTGCAGATATGGGTGGCCCTGCCGCAGGCAGACGCCGAGATCGCCCCGGAGTTTCACCATCATGAGCGCGCTGCGTTGCCGCAACTGCGCTGGCCTGGCATCGAGGTGGCGCTGATCGCCGGCAGCGCCTATGGCGAGCAGTCGCCGGTGCGGGTGTTTTCGCCGATGTTCCTGCTCGAGGCGAAACTGGCGGCCGGCGCCGAGCTGGCGTGGCCGGCAGAGCACACCGAGCGTGGCATCTTCGTGGTTGAAGGCGGGGTCGACTGGAGTGATCTGCACATCGGCGGTGCGCAGATGGCGGTGCAGGCCGGCGTCTCGGCGGCACCGCTGAAGGCAAGTCAGGACAGCCGTCTGATCCTGTTCGGTGGTGCGCCACTGGATGGCGAACGCCACCTGTGGTGGAACTTCGTGGCCAGCTCGCTTGAGCGCATCGAGCAGGCCAAGGCCGACTGGCAGGCGCAGGCCTTCGGCACGGTGCCTGGCGACGAGGATGAGTTCATCCCGCTGCCGCCGGGCTGACCCGGCAGCTTGCACCGACGTGCCGGCCGTAGCACGCTCAGCCGATCGACCTTGCCAATGCGGAGCCCAGCATGTCCGGTTTCAGCAGCTTCAGCGAGTTCTATCCGTTCTACCTGGGTGAACACAGCAATCGCCACTGTCGGCGGCTGCACTTCATCGGCAGCAGTCTGGTGCTGGCCGTGCTGATGCTGGCGCTGCTCAGCGGCCAGGCGCGCTGGCTATGGCTGATGCCGCTGGCCGGTTACGGCTGCGCATGGATCGGCCATTTCGTGTTCGAGAAGAACCGCCCGGCCACTTTCAGCCATCCGCTGTACAGCCTGCTCGGCGACTGGGTGATGTACGGCCAGATGCTGCGCGGCAAGGTTTCCTTCTAAGGTTGCCCTGACCGTTCGGTCAGCGGTATTTCTCGTGGCAGCTCTTGCAGGCCTGGTTGATCGGCATGATCACGGCGGCCAGTGCCGGGCAATCGGCAGGTGCGGCCTGCAGGGCCAGCTGCAGCTTGTTCTGCAGGTTGTCGGCTGCAGCGGCAAAGGGTTTGTCGGCCATGCCGAATACCGGCACGATGTCGGTCGCCGTCGACTGCAGGCGCAGCAGATGCTGCTGGATTTTCGCCACGTCGCACTGCTTCGCCTTCAACGCATGACCCAGTTCGCCCATGTGGTATCCCATGGTGTGCATGACGGCCTTGGGCATCGGGTTGCGTTGGCTCAGCGCGTTCATCACGTTCACCGTGCCGATCACACCGATGATCAGGCCCAGCAGTATCAGAAGAGCGACGCGCATGCAGGTAATCCTCAGGTGGCAGGGAACAGGCCGGCAGCATAACCCGGTGCACCGCGTGACATCCATGCTGGCGCGGTAAAATAGGCCGATGACCATCCGCTGGAACTACCCGTGATAATTGCCAAGCCCCATCGCATGACGCGCTTTCGGTTGCCGACATGAGCGGCGCCGATGATCTGGCAGAGCGTTTCGCCGGGGTCGAACGTCTCTACGGCAGCGGCAGCGTGGCGCGGTTTGGCCAGGCGCATGTGTGCGTGATCGGCGTCGGCGGCGTCGGCTCCTGGGCGGCCGAGGCGCTGGCACGCAGCGGGGTGGGCCGACTTACCCTGATCGATGCCGACGACATCTGCGTGTCCAACACCAACCGCCAGTTGCACGCGCTGGACGGCGAGTACGGCAAGCCCAAGGTCGGCGTGATGGCGGCTCGCGCGCACGCGATCAACCCGGCGATCCGGCTCGAGGCGATCGAGCGCTTCCTCACCACCTCCACGCTGGACGAGCTGCTCGATCGCGGCTACGACGTGGTGCTCGATGCCTGCGATGCGTTCCGGGTGAAGCTGGAGACGATCGCCTGGTGCCGCCGGCGCAAGCTGCCGATCGTCAGCGTGGGCTCGGCCGGCGGGCGCACCGACTCCACCCAGATCCGCGTGCGCGATCTTTCGCGCACCGAGCACGACGCGATGTTCAGCCTGATCCGCAAGAAGCTCCGCACCGACTTCAATTTTCCGCGCAACCCGGATCGCTACTTTGGTGTGTCGGCCGTCTATTCGCTGCAGAACGTGCAGTACCCGCAGCCCGACGGCACGGTGTGCGGTACCCGGCCACCGGGTAGCGATGCGTTGAATCTGGCTTGCGGCGGCGGTCTGGGGGCAGCCACCCACATCACCGGCGCGTTTGCATTTGCGGCGGTGGGCAAGGTACTCGAGAAGCTTCTGGAGAGGTAGGAGCGCACCCTGTGCGCGATGCCTTTGCCTTGATGAATCACAGGCATCGCGCACAGGGTGCGCTCCTACGGGTGCTTTTTTGCCAGGCGCACAGGGTGCGCTCCTACGGGCGCTTTTTTACCAACCCATGTACTGCCCGCCATTGATCGCCAGGTTGGCGCCGGTCATCCAGGCGGTTTCCTCGCGGGTGAGGAAGGCCACGGCGTGGGCGATTTCATCCGGCCTGCCGAGGCGGCCGACCGGGATCTGCGCCACGATCTTCTCGCGCACTTCCTCGGGCACGGCCATCACCATGTCGGTGCCCACGTAGCCGGGCGAGACGGTGTTGACGGTGATGCCGAACTTCGCGTTCTCCTGCGCCAGCGAGATGGTGAAGCCGTGCATGCCGGCCTTGGCGGCGGCGTAGTTGGCCTGGCCGTACTGGCCCTTCTGGCCGTTGATCGAGCTGATCTGCACCACGCGACCCCACTTGCGCGCACGCATGCCTTCGATCACCGGTCGGGTGACGTTGAAGCAGGCATTCAGGTTGGTGTTGATCACGTCGGTCCACTGCTGGTAATTCATCTTGTGGAAGGTGGTGTCGCGGGTGATGCCTGCGTTGTTGACCAGGATCTCCACCGGCCCGCATTTCTCCTCGATCACGCGCGCCATGGCGACGCAGGCTTCCGGATCGGTGACGTCGGCTTGCACCATGCACACCTCGATGCCGTCCTTTGCCATCGCTGCCCGCCAGGCCTCGGCCTTGGCTTCATCGCGATAGTTGGTGGCAACCTTGTGACCCTGCCCCGCGAGGTAGCGGATGATGGCGCTGCCAATACCGCCGGTGCCGCCCGTAACCAATGCTGTGCGCTGGGTCATGTCTTCTCTCTCCTGTGAGTTGAAACCAAGCCTGGGGGGGGAACCGCCATCATCGCCACCGATTGCTGCAGCACGTGGTCAACGGCATGCGGTTTGCGTTCTCTTTATAGCCGGTCAGGCGACAGAATTACCGCTGCAATGCGGCATCACCGCCGGATCGAAGCCGGCCAGGGCATGCGCGAGCAGGCCGCCCACGCCGATGACGGTGTCCGGCAGGGGCTGCCGCAGGAAGGCCAGTGCGCGGCGCAGCGCCGGCGTGGGTTCGGCCGGGTCGATCGGCCAGGCGTGCGCGGTCTTTGACAACTTGTTGCCTTGCGCATCGAGCACCAGCGGCAGGTGTCGATAGCGGACGGCGGGCAGGCCGAGGCAGCCGCGCAACCAGATTTGCCGGGCAGTGGATTCGAGCAGATCCTGGCCGCGCACCACCTCGGTGATCTGCTGAAACGCATCGTCGACCACGCAGGCCAACTGGTAGGAGTAGAAGCCGTCAGCGCGGCGTATCACGAAGTCGCCGACCGTCTCGCGCAGGTTCTCGTGCTGCGGCCCCTGCAACGCGTCGTCAAAGGTCACCTCGACGTCCGGTACGCGCAGGCGCCAGGCCGGGACGCGGTCGGCATGGGCCGCCGCGAGGCATTGCCCGTCACGATGGATGCCGCCGCCGGCAGCCAGTTCGCTGCGGCTGCAACTGCAGGGAAACACCCGGCCGGCCGCGCGCAATTGCTCGAACGCGGCGTCGTAGGCGGCCAGCCGCGTCGACTGGAACAGCGGTGGCTCATCGGCAACCAGGCCGAATGCCGCCAGCGTGGCGAGGATACCGGCTGCCGCGCCGGGCACCTCGCGCGGAGGGTCGATATCCTCCACCCGCACCAGCCATTGCCCGCCGGCATGGCGCGCGCAGAGCCAACTGCCGACGGCTGCCACCAGCGAGCCGAAATGCAGTTGTCCGGTGGGTGAAGGAGCAAACCGGCCGCGGTAGGTCATTGCGTCATTTTAGGGTGATTCGCAAGTCGATCGCAGCGAACCACTCGCCCCAAAACCGCTCCGGGAGGTGGCCGAAAGCGAAGCTGTGCGGGCCGTCACACCCTTGAAACGGCGATCGCGCGCCCCGAATAATCGGTGGCGGCTCAAGCCGCGCTCAATCGGCATGACTACCCGCTGCAAAGGAGACCGCTGTGCGTCGTATTGGCCTGTTCATCGCTACCAACCTCGCCGTCCTGCTGCTGCTGAGCATCGTGTGCCGGATCTTCGGCATCGATCAGCTCGCGGCCAGCCACCGCTATGGCGGCATGGGCGGTCTGCTGGCCTTTGCTGCCGTATTCGGCATGGGCGGCGCCTTCATCTCGCTGGCCTTGTCCAAGTGGATGGCCAGGATGTCCACCGGTGCGCGCGTGATCGAGCAACCGCAAAACGAGACCGAGCGCTGGCTGGTTGACACGGTACGGCGTCATGCACAGAACGCCGGCATCGGCATGCCCGAGGTGGCGATCTACGATGCGCCGGAAATGAATGCTTTCGCCACCGGCATGACCAGGAACAGCGCGTTGGTGGCAGTCAGCAGCGGCTTGCTGCAGCAAATGGATCGCGATCAGGTCACTGCCGTGCTGGGGCATGAGATCGGTCACGTCGCCAATGGTGACATGGTCACCCTGACCCTGATCCAGGGCGTACTCAACACGCTGGTGATTCTGGCCGCGCGGGTGGTCGGCAACCTGGTCGACAACTGGCTCTCCGGTGGCCGCAGCGAAAACCGTGGCGGCGGCCTGGGCTACTTCGTGGTGGTGATGGTGCTGCAGATGGTGTTCGGTCTGTTCGCCTCGATGATCGTGGCGGCATTCTCGCGCTGGCGCGAGTTCCGCGCCGATGCCGCCGGGGCCAGGTTCGCCGGTCGTGGTTCGATGATCTCCGCCCTGCAGCGGCTGCAGGTCAATCATGGTGCCAGTACGCTGCCCAACACGATTGCCGCATTCGGCATCTCCGGCCCGCTGGCCGAGGGCTTCAAGCGCCTGTTCATGAGCCATCCGCCACTGGAAGAGCGCATCGCCGCGCTGCGCAACCTTGAGGCCGCCTGAGCGGCCGCCACCCTTTCATACATCACGTCAATGCAAGTCTGGAACAGCCACCTATGAACGCACCCGCCGAAACCCGCAAATTCGAAGCCGAAGTCGCCCAGGTCCTGCACCTGGTCACCCACTCGCTTTACTCGCACAAGGAGATCTTCCTGCGCGAGCTGATCTCCAACGCTTCGGACGCCTGCGACAAGCTGCGCTTCGAGTCGATCGCCAACCCGGCCTTGTCCGCCGGCGACAGCGAGCTGCACATCGACGTGAGCTGGGACGAAGAAGCGCGCACCGTCACCGTGCGCGACAACGGTATCGGCATGACCCGCGACGAAGTGGTGGCGAACATCGGCACCATCGCCAGCTCCGGCACCCGCCGCTTCCTTGAGGCGATGTCGGGTGAGCAAAAGGCGGACGCGCGCCTGATCGGGCAGTTCGGCGTGGGCTTCTATTCCGCCTTCGTGGTGGCCGACAAGGTCACCGTGATCAGCCGTCGCGCCGACGCGCCGGAGAGCGACGGTGTGAAGTGGGAAAGCGACGGCAAGGGCGAGTACTCGCTGGAGCAGGTCGATCAGCCGCAGCGCGGCACCGCGGTGATCCTGCACCTGAAGGCCGACGAGGACGAGTTCCTCAAGGGCTGGCAGCTGAAGTCGCTGATCCGCAAGTACTCCGATCACGTCGCGTTCCCGATTCGCATGCCGGTCGAGAAGGACGGCAAGCCGACCGACGAATTCGAGAGCACCAACGCCGCTTCGGCCCTGTGGACCAAGCCGAAGAGCGATATCTCCGACGACGACTACCAGGGCTTCTACAAGTCGCTGGGTCACGACTTCAACGACGCGCTGGCCTGGACCCACAACCGGGTCGAGGGAAGCCAGAGTTTCACCACCTTGTTGTATCTGCCTTCGCAGCCGCCCTTCGACTTGATGATGGGCGGGCGCGACGAACGCAAGGGGCTCAAGCTGTACATCAAGCGCGTGTTCGTGATGGACGCGGCCGAGGAGCTGCTGCCGAACTACCTGCGCTTCGTGCGCGGCGTGGTCGATGCCGACGATCTGCCGCTCAACGTAAGCCGCGAGCTGCTGCAGAAAAACCGCCAGCTCGATCGCATCAAGGCCGCCTGCGTCAAGCGCGTGCTCGACCTGATCGAGAAGCTGGCCAGGGACGAGCCGGAGAAGTTCGCCACCTTCTACAAGGCCTTCGGCAACACGCTCAAGGAAGGCATCAGCGAAGACGCCAACAACCGCGAGCGCATCGCCAAGCTGCTGCGCTTTGCCAGCACCAAGGGCGATGGCACCGCGCAGAACGTGTCGCTGGACGACTACATCGGCCGCATGGCCGTCGGCCAGGATGCGATCTGGTACATCACCGCCGACAGCTACAAGGCCGCAGCCGGCAGCCCGCAACTGGAGGCGTTCAAGGCCAAGGACATTGAAGTGCTGCTTATGTCCGACCGCATCGACGAGTGGATGATCGGTTCGCTCGCCGAGTACGAAGGAAAGAAGCTCAAGAGCGTAGCCAAGGGCGAGGTGCCGCTGGACGAGGCCGACAAGAAGAAGCAGGAAGAGGCCACGAAGGAAGCCGAGCCGCTGCTGAAGAGGCTCAAGGAGCTGCTCGGCGATCGCGTGGGCGACGTCAAGGTGTCCGCCCGCCTCACCGACTCGCCGTCGTGCCTGGCGCTGTCCGACTACGAAATGGCGCCGCACCTGGCACGCCTGTTGCGCGAGGCCGGTCAGGACATGCCCGAGTCCAGGCCGACGCTGGAGATCAATCCGGCGCACGCGCTGGTCAAGCGGGTCCAGGCCGAGGCCGACGAGGGCAAGGCGCGTGATCTGGCCACCTTGCTGCTGGAGCAGGCGGAGATTTCCGCCGGGGCGCAGTTGCCGGATCCGGCGGCGTTCGTGCAGCGAATGAACCGGGTGTTGCTGGGCTGAGGCGCAGCACCGCTGGTCGACATGAAAAGGCCCGCCAGTCGGCGGGCCTTTTCTCTGGTCTGCCTCCCGGTGGGTAACCTGGTGGCCATCCGGTGAGTCGCCACCTGGGACTCAGGCGGTCGGCCACCGGGCAGGCCAGTCGCGCCCACCGGCTTCTGCTCGAGGAATTCGCCGAACGGATGCAGCAGACTGCCGAGCGCTGCCTGGGCCTTGTCGGTCAGTACCGCACTGGCGCCCATGATGAAGTCCGGGTCGCCGAGTGGCAGCTGCATGCGCGGGTTCTCTTCCAGGGCGGGCCTCAGCTGTGGCGGGGTGGAAAACGACGCTGTCGGCACGACGGCCTTCCTGCATGGCCAGCCGTTGGGCGCCGGGGAGTCCCGCATTTTCACGAGTTGTCAGTCGCGAAAGCGGCAAGCGCCTCGAACAGATGGTCGTATACCAGCCGCACGCGGCGGTCGGCACGCAGGTCTTCATGCATCACCAGCCATGCTTCCATGTCCAGCGCGCATGCGTCAGGCAGTACCCGCACGAGCCGCTCGCGCCGTGCGAGCGCGTGTTGATAAACGCCGATGCCGTAGCCTGCGCGCACTGCGGCCAATCGAACCAGGGCACTGTCGGTGCGCAACGCGAACTTGTCGCGGGCGTACATCACGCCACCCCGCGCACCGCGGCGCATGTCGAGAAGGGCGGGTAGTTCGCGATCGAAGCCGATGACCGTGTGGCGCTGCAGTTCGGCCAGTGTGCTCGGGGCGCCATGTTCCTTCAGGTACCGCCGGTGCGCATACAATCCCACACCGAAATTACCCAGACGGCGCGCCACCAGGGCGGCCTGGCTCGGCCGCAGCCGGCGCACCCCGATGTCGGCGTCCTTGCGCAGCAGGTCATCGGTGGTATCGGACAGCGAAAGTTCGATCACGATGCCGGGCTGTCGCCTGCGCAGCTCGGTGAGGATCGCTGGCATCACCTCGCCGCCGATCAACTCGCTGCAGGAAATGCGCACCACGCCGCACATTCCGTCCTGGCCTGCGGAAGCAGCTCGACGCAGCGCCCCGGCCGCAGCCTCCATGTTGCGTGCGTGTCCTGCAAGTTCGGCGCCTGCTTCGGTCAGTGCCAATCCTCGCGGCGAGCGTGTGAAAAGCACCACGCCCAGCTTGGCTTCGAGTTGTCGCACATGCCGCCCCAGGCTGGGCTGGGTCATATCCAACGCCTGTGCTGCTGCAGACAGGCTGCCCGCGCTCGCCACTGCGAGAAACGAACGGTACAGATCCCAGCCGGGTTCGTCGAAAGCCATGCATATATGTATAGCAGGTGTTCTCTGATCGGTGATTCTCAAAAGGCTTGCCCCGCGTCAGACTTGCGCTGTCCACGGGGGACGACCCCTGCCACGGAAGGTAAAAAGGGTTGGCTTGCACGACCTTCTTTGCTCGTAGCCGCAGAAGGAGACGCATGAGACTTCGCACACGACTGTCATTTGGCAGCATCGCAGCCATCGTGCTTTGGGCTGGCTTCCTGTTGCTGCCTTTCATGGTGCCCGGTTACGACTCCGTCAGGGAGACGGTCAGCCTGATCGGAGAAATGAGTTCCCCGGCCCGGATTCCTTTCGCCGCCATGTTGTGCCTTCTGGCGGCCTGCCTGCTGATCTTTTCATCAGGCCTCAGGGACGTTTCGAAAATGCTTGGTCTGTCAGGCGCAGCCGCAAACCTGACGACAATGATGGCAGTCTCGTCCGCCGGTGTCGGGATCTTTGCGTTTCCGCACCCACTCCATAACGTCTTTGGCTTGTCTGAGATCGTCGGTTACCAGGCGCCCTGGGTGCTCGCCATGACGTGGCGACGCGAGAAGAGATTTCATCGTGTCGTGACGTTCTCGTGGTTGATGGGTGCCTTGTTGTGGTGCGCGATCATGGCAAACCTGGGCGCTATCGATTTCCACAGCTGGCTCTGGAAAATTGAAAAGCCAGAGTATGGCCTTGTCCAAAGGACGCTGTTCCTGACGTGGTCTGTGTGGCTCGCAGGTGTCAGCGTCATGCTGATGGCCCATCGCGTCATCCGCGATGAAAGCGCGAGAGCGGCATTGCCGGCAAGCGGGTAGGCAGCGATGGTTTCCAGTGGGAAACGGAACGGCATGTCATGCCCGCTCGGCACTTTCGCTTGCGGATCAAATGCAACCAACAGCAACTGGGCGACGCCTTCAAATTCCCGCCACAAAGAGGTCGTTCGAAAGGCACCGCGAACCGTGACTTCCGCCGACTTGGCGGGCCTATTCTTTGCTCTTTTTCGCCCGCGAAGTGGGTGGTGACCGAGCAGGACTTCCTGCCGATCCCCGCACTGGCGTCTATAGCTGATCCAGCTGCGCCAGATACCGCCGCGCCTGCGTCAGGGTGGCCGTGCGCTCGACGGGATTCATACGATCCCAGCTGCGATACGTCATCGCCAGCCGCGGGTTGCGCCCGAACTGCTCGCGATGCCGCGCATGGAAATGCCAGTACAGGCTGTTGAACGGGCAGGCGCGGTCGCCGTGCCTCTTGGTGTGCGTGTAATGGCAACCCTTGCAGTGGTCGGACTGCCGGTTCACGTAGGCCGCCGAGCCGCTGTAAGGCTTGCTGCCCACGATGCCGCCATCGGCGAACTGGCTCATGCCGCGGGTGTTGGGCATCTCCACCCATTCAATCGCGTCGACGTAGATGCCCAAATACCAGGCGTCCACCTCGTCCGGATCGCAGCCGGCGAGCAGGGCGAAGTTGCCGGTGAGCATCAACCGCTGGATGTGGTGCGCGTAGCCCAGCGCCAGCGACTGGCCGATCGCCGCGCGCAGACACGCCATCTTCGTGTCCGCGCTCCAGTACCACGCCGGCAGCGCGCGTTTGGCGTTCAGCGCGTTGAGCTTCGCGTAGCCGGGCATGCGCGCCCAGTAGATGCCGCGCACGTATTCGCGCCAGCCAAGGATCTGCCGCACGAAGCCCTCGGTGGCGGCCAGATCCGCCTCGCCGCGCTCGAACGCCGTCACCGCCTCCTCGATCACCTCGCGCGGATGCAGCATCTTCAGGTTCAGCGCGAACGACAGCCCGGCATGGAACAGTGTGCGCGACTGCCCGCTCATCGCATCCTGAAAGCGCCCGAAATGCACCAGCCTTCGCGCGATGAATTCCTTCAGCCACGCCTGCGCCTCGCGCCGCGTCAGCGGCCAGCCAAAGGCTTCCGCGGTGGGTTCGCCCATGGTCTGCACGCCGGCCGCCTCGATCTCGTCCCATAGCGCACGCAGGTCGTGTTTTTGCCACGGCCATGCCGGCGCGCGAGGATCGCCGGGCCACTTCTCGCGGTTCTCCGCGTCGAAGTTCCAGCGCCCGCCGCGCGGCTCGCCGTCCGGTTCCAGCAGGATCTGGTGACGCCGGCGCAGGTCACGGTAGAAGAATTCCATGCGCGGCACTTTCTTCTCGAAACGCTTCGCCGCCTCGTCGCGCGCGAGCAGGAAATGCTCCGCGCTCACGACGTCATGCGGCAGGCCGCTCGCCTCGAATGCTTCCCGCAGCGCCTGTTCCACCCGCCACTCGTCCGCTTCCATGCGCTCCAACCGGGTGGCGCCGAACCGCACGCTCAGCCAGGGCAGGTTGGCGGCGAAGCTGTGCCGGTTGCGGGTGTCGCCGATGCGCAGGTATTCCACCCGATGCCCGGCCTTGGCCAGCGCCTCGCCGAAGCGACGCATGGCGGCAAAGATGCCCAGCACCTTCTGCGCGTGATGGCGCACGTAGTCGGTCTCGCTGCGCACCTCCATCATCACGTAGACCACGTTCTCGTCCACGCTGCGGAACCAGCTGTGCCGTGCGTTGAGCTGGTCGCCCAGGATCAGGCGCAGGCAGCTCATGACCTGGACTCCGGTGCTTTCTGGCGGCGGCAGCGCTCGCTGCAGAAACGCACCTCGTCCCACACGCGCTGCCACTTCCTGCGCCACGCGAACGGACGCTGGCACACGGGGCAGGTCTTGCTCGGCAGGTGCGGTTTGCGGTGCATGGCAGCCTCAGGCCTTGGGCAGCGGATGGATCACCGCCTGGCCGCCGTCCACGCTCCACTGCTGCGCGGTCACCCAGCGCGCCTGCTCGCTGAGCAGGTAGTCGATCAGGGAGGCGCTGTCCTCGCCTTCGCCGACGATGCCCATCGGATTCATCCTGCTGTTGCGCTCGATCGCCTCCGGCGTGCCGGTGAGTCGCGCCGACAGCGCCGAGCGGGTGAGGCCCGGATGCACGCAGTTCACGCGGATGCCTTTCTCCGCATACGTTGCCGCCGTGCTCATCGCCAGCGCGGCCACTGCCGCCTTGGCGCTGGCGATCGCCTCGTGATTGGGAAAGCCCGCCTGCGCCACCAGCGTGCCAAGCAGCACCGCGCTGGCCGGCTCCTTGTGCTTGACTGCGGCGCCGACGAAGGCCTTCAGCGCATGGAACGCGCTGAAGTAGTTGAGCTGGAAGATCGCCTGCAGATCCGCCTCGCCGGTGAGGTGCAGCGGGCGGATCAGGGTGGAACCCACGCAGTGCGCGAAGCCGGTGATCGGTCCCAGTGTGGCCTGCGCGGTCTGCAGCAGCGTGGTGGCGGTGGCCGGGTCGGTGAGGTCGCCGGCCAGCACCAGCGCCTCGCCCGGCAGGCTGGAGGCCAAAGTATCCAGTCGCGACGAATCGCGGGCGGTGAGCGCCAGTCGGCAGCCGCGCGCGGATAGCCGCCGAGCCAATGCCGAACCGATCGCCCCGGAGGCGCCGGTGATCCAGACGGTGTGAGTCATGGTTTTCTCGAAGGAAGGAATCGACCTGCATACGCAAGAAGAGGGTGGGTGGTTGCATGCCACGCGAGAGCCGAGCCGCGCGTCGGAACCAGTGAGGGTGGCGCTCGGGATCGTGGGGTGTCGGAGGGAGCTGGCGGTGTTGGGGGCACCATCCGTTGCACGCGTCCTGCGTCAACCCCGTCGGCCCGCTGCGCCGTCGCGTGACTCGTGGCCGCGAAGCGCCTTGAGCCAAGGGCTTTGCTCGATCTGCGGCCGCCGATATGGCAGTCCGCGCCACCCCGGATAGTTCACCGTCCTGTCACAGGCTGGCAGCGAGCCCGCGCGAACGGCGACAATGGCGGCATGCATACCGATGACCTGCCCCCCGAATTTCCACAGACGCTCGATACGCTGTGGAGCCGCTGCGTAGGCATGATCGCCCGTGGCGTCGAATACCCGCATTACATCAACGCCCTGAAAGTCGTGTACGCGCGTGATGACTTGTTCAGCTGGCCGATGGCGCTCGCCGTGGCGCGGTCAGTATGGCGGCAGACCCCGCAGCCGGCGCTTCGCTACGGGTTGCCGACCTTGCCGGTTACCGAACGCAACGCTGCGTGTCCATGTGGCTCAGGGCAGAAATACAAGAAGTGCTGCCTGGCGCTGGAACACGACCTGCCGATGGGGCAGGTCAACTTTCTGCCCGAGCTGCTGGAGTATCTTCCCCGTCGCCGCTGGAGCGAGCTTGCCGGTAGCCGTATTGCGCCAGACATGGTGGCGCATGCCGCCATGGAGATGAACGCAGGAGACCAGGCCAGGGAGGCCTGTGCCTTGCTCGAACCCTGGTTCGTTGCCGATGCCGACTTCCATGCCGGTCGTGAAGCCCTGTTCGATGCCCTGCTCGATGCCTATGGCAAGCTGTGGCGGCCGCGCAAGAAAGCACAGCTGCTCGCGCGGGCCATCGAGGTGGGCGACCGTCGCCTGCGCTCGGCGGCGCTGCAGCGTCAGGCTTCGATCACCTCCGACAATGGCGACCATGCCGGTGCATGGCGACTCTTCGCCGAGGCACAGCGCAGCGACCCGCAATCGCCTTCGTTGTCGCATCTGGAAGTCACCCTGCTGATGTCCGAGGGGCGCCATGCCGAGGCACGCGAGCGCGCGCGCTTCTGGGCACACCGACTGGCCGCCATGCGTGATCCGGAACTGGCAGACCTGGTCGGCTTCATGCGCGAGATCGCCACCCATGGCGAACAAGCGATGCAGCAGATGGCGTTTGGCAACCAGCCCGAACTGGGCGAACTGGCCGCGCTGTTGCAAGAAGCACCACCGGTCGCTTCGGCCTATACCCTGGAGCCGAGCGACGAAGAAACCGGGCCGCTCGAACCGACCCGGGCGATGGCCAAGGCGCTGCATGCATGGCAGCAAGTCGCGGGCAGCGACAGCCACTCTCTGGTCTTCGACGAGGGCGGCAGCGGCTCCGATATCGCGCAATGGTTGCCCGAACTGCGCCGGCAGCCGCAGCTGTGGAATGCGTTCGAGGTGCTGGACACCATCGTGGCGGCGATCGGTGAGCTGGGCATGGGCGTATTCACCGAGAATCTCGAGCGATCGGTGCTGGATCGTGCCGAGCGCCTGCTGCGCGAAGTGCTGTGTGCCAATCACGCCGAAGGCAAACGGCTCGAGTGGGGCTGGTTGCAGAACCGGCCGGCGTTGCACCTGCTGGGCGAACGCATCGCCATCGATGCCAGGCAGTCGCTCGATGAGGCGCAAGTGGCGCGGCTGGAATGGCTGGTGTGCGAGCTCAATCCCGGCGACAACCAGGGCTTTCGCCACGCGCTGGTGCGTGCCTACCTGCAAACTGGCCGCGTAGCTGACGCGCTGGCGCTCACCGAGCGCTACCCCGACGATTTCGCCGCCATGCAATACAACCATGCGCTGGCGCTGTTCGCCGCCGGCCAGGGCGGCGCGGCCCTGGTCGCGCTGCGCGACGCCGTTGCGGCTTACCCGAAACCGGCTGCCTGGCTGCTCAAGGCCAATCCCAAGCGGCCGCGGCAGGGCGGCTGGGGCATCGCCGTGGGCGGCGACGAAGAGGCGTGGATCTATCGACAGGAGACGCTGGCGCTGTGGCAGCAACTGGACGCGATGGCATGGTTGCGGCAGGTTGTGCGGTCACTCGGGAAAAAGCGTTGACGATCCGGCTTCCCGCTGCGCGCACGCCCGCCACAGGCGCGGGTGTACATCGCCGTGCCATCTTTTCGCTTTACTCGGCAGTGCATGCTCTGTAGCGACTGCCAATCGGGCTACCACGCACCCTACGACCGGTTCGAGCGCCTGGCGACGAACCCCGATGTGCCGAGCTTCCTGATGCATTGCAGGCCGTGTGGTGCGCTGTGGAACGAAACCTCCGCTGCGCCAGAGCTGCTGACGCTCACCCATGCGCGGTGGTTGTATCCGGCGGTGCGGATCTAGCGGTGGTGCCCCGGCGAAGGCTGGGGTATTGAAGCGGGGGCTTTCGATCCGCTGCGAGGTCTGTCGACCTCGACTCACCGCCGCACAGGGGCCCGGGTAGAGCGGCGGGCCATCCTGGCCCGCACGCGGTGCGCCCGCTGCGCGGGCGAGCGTGGGTCAATGGTCTCCGTCCCCTTGTTCGTCCGATCCGCAGGCGTCGCGGCACAAGCCGCGCCGTTGCCGCAGAGGTCGACGCAAGGCCCCTGCGACGACCCGGTCATGTCAGTATGGCGAAATCCGCAGATGCCATGTTTCCCCGCACGCTGGTCGCGGTTTGCCACCTTTGACCGACAGGAGTCCGAACGATGCCGAACACCATCTTCACCACCGTCAATCAGGCCGAGCAGAGTCTGGCGAACAACAAGTTCACCTACACCGAGTGGGTCACCGGGCAGGGTGCCAAGACGGCCACTTTCAACGAGCTCGACCAGTATCTCCAAGGCTACGCCACCATCGCCGCGTTTCTGTGCAACACACAGGCTTTCCAAGCAGCCATGACACAGGTCTCGAGCGAGCTGTGGGATGTCTACCGGAAATTCGCCTCCAACACCCGGAACAAGTTCACCCGCGCCCTCAACAGGGTCGCCGCCAGCTACGGATTCGATTTCCAGAATCGCTTCGTGGTCAACACCAACAACACCCGTCCCATCGGCATCAAGCTCATCGGCGGCGATCCCCAGCTCGGCTACATGTTGCGCAACAAGCTTTTCTGGAAAGACAGCATGGATCTGCGGCACGGTGAACACAGCCACAGCCTGCAATGGCTTGCCATCGCGCAGGCGAACACCGCTCTGACTACGAGCGTCGCCAACTTGTATTCGAAGACCGGTGCATTCAGGGCTTCTTCCAAGGGAGACAAGAAGGGCGAGCGATCATTGTTGATGTGGCAGTGGATCGCCGATTGCTTTCCCAGCGACATGTCGAACCTGGCGACGGAGCAGTTCCTGAACGGCGAAACTCTGGAGTCCGAGTCGTACCGATCTCCGCAGCTGATCACCGACTATCTGATGAAAAGCGGGCCGATCGCGGGGCACTTCGTGTCGACCTACCTGTTCCATCGTTACAAGAATCGAAACTGGCTCGTCACGAAGAAGGAATGGGATCCCCAGAGCAACGCGGACGTCACCCGGATCAGCAAGCTCTATACCGGCGACCCCACCGTGATGCGTCCCGACAGTCCGGGGACCCGAAGCTGGATTCCCAGCCCCAGTTCACCCGATGCACGGTTGATTCGCGATCCCAACCGTCACACGCATGTCCACTCCCAACCCGCCGCTCAGGTGTATGACGTCACGTTCCACGGAAATCGCGGGGAGCTGTGCTACTTCCACACTGAATGACACCTGTTGCACGGCGCTGGCGTGCGATCGGAACAGAGCAGCGTTGAGACTTCGTGGTTCGCCGTTTGCCTGCTGCCATCGGCGACCCTCAGTTGGGCAGCGGTTCGGTCAGCGGGGGGCGCTGCACACTCAATGCGGTTCCGGTCGCCGCCACGATGATCGTCATGATCGCCAGCCACTGCAGCGCGCTGAGTCGTTGGCCGAGCAAGGCCGCGCCGGCCATCGCCGCGATGGCCGGTTCCAGGCTCAACAACGTGCTGAATGTGCGTCCCGGCAAGCGGGTCAGTGCGATCATCTCCAGCGAATACGGCAGTGCCGAGCTGAGCACGGCCACGCCCAGCGCATACGGCAGCAGCGATGGCGACAGCAAGGCCGTGCCGGCATGGGCGATGCCGAACGGGATCACCAGCAGCGCGCCGATCATGGTGCCCAGCGTTACCGTGTCCGCGCCGCAAGCCGCGCCGGCCTTCTTGCCCAGCACGATGTACAGCGCCCAGCCCACGCCGGCGGCCAGCGCATACAGCGCGCCCACCGGATCGAGCGCCTGCGCGTGCAAGCGCAGCGGCAGCAGCAGGGCCAGCCCGGCCATCACCAGCGCGATCCAGACGAAGTCGAGCAACCGGCGCGAACCGGCCAGCGCCAGCACCAGCGGCCCGGTGAATTCCAGCGCCACCGCAATGCCCAGCGGAATCGTGCGCAGCGACAGATAGAACACCAGGTTCATCGCTCCCATCGCCAGGCCATAGCCCCACAGCACGCGCCAGTCGCGCCAGCTGCGCGCGCGGCGCCACGGCCGCCGCCACAGCAGCAGGATCAGCGCGCTGAAGCCGAGTCGATACGCGGTGGCGCCCTGCGCGCCGACCTGCGGAAACAGGTGCTCGGCCAGCGAGGCGCCGCACTGGTAGGAAACCATGCTGATCAGCAGGGCGCCGATCGCCAGGGCGATCGGGGTGGCGGTGGAGCCTGGGGACATGGGAACCGGCGCGGGCGAGGAGGCGTTGCCGCATGATGCCTGTGGGTCGCGGGGAAACCTACCGGGCCGGGCGGGTTGTGGTGGTTGTTGCTGACATGGGGTGGCAGTAGTCCTCGCGGGACTCACAGGGTGACGAGCGCGAAGCGCAGAGAGCGAGGGGGTTCGCGCCGTGGCGCGGGGCGAGGTACTTCTCTTTCGTCGCCACGCGCACGTCCGGAACGTGCGCGAACAGCAACGCTGGCCCGAAGCGCGGAGGGCAGGATGCACGGAGTGAAAGTTGGCAATCAGGAGAAAAGCCACCCCGCCTCGCGCTTGCCGGGCATCCGGTAACCGCTCCTGCGTGGCCTCAACTCCGGCATCGACGCCATCGGCCTGTCGGCTCCCTGCGGGCCTGTCGTCTCCGCCTCACCGCCACACAGGGGCCCCGGGTAGAGCGGCAGGCTATCCTGGCTTGCACTCGGGGCTCCCGCTGCTCGGACGTGAGGCGGATGCTCGCTGGAAGCGATCCTGAAGTGATTCCCGCCTTTGCGCAGATCAGAACTTTCTTTGCAAGGAGTGGATGGCTAGGTTTAGGGCTTGCGAAGCACGGCGGACATGCGTCGCAGCATTCGCGACCTCGGCAAGAGCGTTTCGATGGAAGATCAACATATCCGCGTAAAAGCGCCGAGGTTGACCGAACTGGTGAGCTTCGATCAGATTGCCGCACCGAGTCATCTGAAGAGTCTGGCTATCCCAGCTCTCCCAACTGGTGAGCTCTTGAGCTACGTGTGCTGCGGCATTCGTGAGGAACTTTACGGTGTAGGTTTCACCATACATTTGCTGCATGGAGTCGACATTCAGAAGCGTTGGTCCCTGAAAGCCCCAGCTATCGACTTCTTCATTCGGATCGTTGCGGCCATGGGCAAGTCTGATCTCCATCATGGACTACCTTCGGTTCGGAAATGACCTATCAGACCAAATGGGCAAATCAGAATGTGAGATTCGTGCGCGGAGTTTGGTATGGCGGATGGCGAAGATCAGCTGGAGTACAAAAAACGGCGACTTGGCTTTGAACCGCAAACTCGCTTTGTGCGAACGCGACGCATCGGAATTCTAGGTATCTTGCAACGTGCGAAGACGGTGAGCAGCAACAAGAATTTGATCGGGTTTGAGGCGATCCGGTAGCTCGATCTGCTTTCCCTCTGCCGGAAAGAATACTTCCTTCATGAAGCTATCTCGGCTGGCTTTGAGTTGTGCCGAAAGCACGACGCGCCAGTCTTCGCTAAGTGTGAAAAGATGGTTGTCAAATGCCTTGTCGTGAATGGCGGAGAGACACAGGCCATTGCGGGGATTCAGGCGATTGGCCTTGTCCTCGCTCCATGGAACGATGTGGCTTGCAATCAGCAGGCGCGGCTCGCTGACACCGGAGATGCAGCATCGGGAGCGGTAGCTGGCAAGTACAGTACGGCGGAAAAAGTTTTGTTTGATCCTTTGACGAACAAGCGCAAGTCGAGTTTCCCCGGAGAAGTCGATTAAGTCATCGGCGGAGTCATCGCGTACACCTCTCTCGGGAAGATGCTGGCCACGGGTAAGTTGTTGCCGCAGCTCGTCGCACTCAAGGGCAAGACCTTCCCAGTCTTGGTTGAATTCGTTCCAAATCTTTCGATCAAGTGCTGATGCGCCGGTGAGGCCCTTGCGGCCGCTGTCAGTGATCGAGCTGTCAAGGCTGGCAAAGTTGACCAGCTTCATCGCCAGCGCGCTTGGCGTTCGTCGAATGAGTTTGGCTAGCCGAATAATTTCCGGGTTCGTCTTGTGTAATTTGCCGAATGGGGTTTGGAAATAGAGGTTGAAGGCGAGCTTGAGCTGCGCAGGCGTCCAATTGCCGGCGTTTGGGAAGGCTTCTTCCAAGGCTTCTTGTGCATCCATAGTGGGTGCCACGATTCATCGATCCAACTTTGATCAGGATGCGCGCTTTTTCCTCAGGCGGCTAGTACAGCCAGAAACCTCGTCGGGAAATCCCAAGGCTAAAAATTGTACTTGTTGAAAAGCTAAAACAAGCAGAGAGTTCCCCCGGCTCTGTTGGGGAGGCAGTAGAAGTTTGATCATGGCGGGTGACGCGTATACATGCCAGGCGGCCGTTTGAACCGGCAGTGCCGAACCGCCACCCCAACCCCCCGCTTTGCACCACCCCGCCAAAGCGCGACACTGGCGCCGGGAGGGCTCTCGATGAAGCGCAAATCTGCCTCGGCGACCGGCGCGTCGCCGCCTTCGAGTTTCGAGCGGCTGGTCAAGCGCG
>JAJXYE010000064.1 GCA_021780735.1 Pseudomonadota bacterium
TGGTTGTTTGACTTCACCCTTTTCACGAAGGGCGAGAAGCTGGCCCGCACGCTGGCCGACGCCTTCGGCATCCGCGATGCGTTTGGCCTGGAAAAAGTCGTCGAAAGACTGGCTGAGCTGCTGCAAACGCGCCACGTCCTGCTCGTGCTCGACAACTGCGAGCGGGTAGCCGAACCGCTCAGCCATCTCGTCGCGTCGCTGCTTTCCCGATGCGCGCAATTGCACGTGCTTGTGACCAGTCAGCAATGCCTGCATTGTCCGGGTGAGACGATTTACGCACTACCGCCATTGGAGGCGCCGGCCGCGGGAACATGGACCACGGCGGAGGAAGTCGCGCGTCTTGCGCGGGTGCCTGCAGTGCAACTGCTGCAGTTGCGGTCGCGCTCGCTTGCTTCAGGATTCACCCTGACGCCGACCAACGCCGCCGCCGTGGCCGAACTGTGCCGGCGCCTCGATGGATTGCCGCTTGCGCTGGAACTCGCCGCTGCGCGGCTGCGCCTGTTGAGCCCCGAGCAATTGCTGTCGCGCATGCAGCACCGCTTTCAGTGGCAGGCGGATACGCCGTTCGGGCAACCTGCCCACCACCAGACGCTGGGCGCGCTGATCGATTGGAGTTTTGCCCTGCTGTCGGAGCGGGAGCAGGCCTTGCTGTGCGCCTTGAGCGTCTTTGCCGGCGGCTGGACGCTGCACGGCGCAATCGCCATCGGCGCGGTGTTCGAACTTGATGGCGAACAGACGCTGGATCTGATGGGCGGGCTGGTCGACAAGTCGCTGATCGCGGTCGATGCCAGTCTCAGTCCGCCGCGCTACAGCCAGCTGGACAGCGTGCGCCTGTTTGCGCTGGCGCGTCTGGGTCAGCGCGACGACGAACCACTGATCAGGCGGGCGCATCTGGCGCATTGCATGGATTTCACCGCGCGAGTGGATGCGGAAATACGCGGTGAACGCCAGCAGCTCTGGATCGAGCGGGTGCTGCGGGAGAAGCCGAACCTGCAGGCGGCATTCGACTACGCGCTGACGCAGGCGGATCTGGCCGAAGGTGCGATCACGCTCAGCGCCAACCTGTGCTGGTACTTCCGCGTGCGGGGCGAGTACCACCTGGCCAGCCAATGGCTGGATGCCGCGCTGAATACCACCCATGCGCAAACCCTGCATCGTGCCCGGGCCCTGATCGCCAACGGCATCGCGCACCACCACCGCCGCATGCACCACCGTGCCGTCATGCTGCTGCAGGAAGGCATCGGATTGGCCATGCAGTTGGGCGATGACGTACTCGCCGCGTCAGGCCAGGGCGTGCTTGCATTCGAACTTGCGGGCTGCGGTGACTTCGACGGATCGGAACGCTGCGTAGCGTCGGCGCTGTCCGTGGCGGAACGACACGATTCGGGCTGGCTGCGCTCGGTGGCGCTGCTGAGCCGCAGCATCGCCTGCGCGATGCGCGGGCATCACCGTGAGGCGGAAGCGTGGATGAGCGAGGCCGCCGAACTCGTGGCTTCGCCCGACGCCGACATCTTCCAGCACGGATACGTGCTCATCAATCGAGCCCTGCAGCGGTACCTCATCGATGATGTGCGCGGAGCCGCCCGGGACTGGTTGCGCATGCTCGACATGAGCGTCGCGTTGCAGCACCAGCGCGGCACCGCAGGCTGCGTGGAAGGCACGGCCTATCTGGTACTCAGGCAGGGGGATGCCCACTGCGCCGCGCGGCTGCTCGGGGCTGCCGCGTTCGTGCGCGAACTGACCGGCGCGCCACTGTTCCCGCAATGGCAGCAGGTGCATGCCGAGGCCGAAGCCCGGTCGAGCAGGCTCCTCGGCGATGCGTTCACGCTGGTGCAGAGACAGGGCGCCGCGGCACGGCTCGAGGATGTGGTCGAGCAGGCGCGCACGTTGCTGGCCGAACTCGCTGCCTAGGAGCGTGGGCGGCGGAAATCTTTGGGCTGCGATGGTGCTCTCATCCATAGGCCACGCCTCACGTCGGGCTTGCATGGAATAACCATGCAAGCCCTCCGATAGACGCGTTGGCGATAGCTCAATTTCGCTATGCAAAGTTTCTACCGCCCACACTCCTGGACGCTGCGCACCGGCGCGAGCCAGCCTGCGGGATCGTATTTCCGGCGCACGTCTTCGAGCCGCGTGCGGGTGGCGGCATCGTGCGTCCGTGCCTGCCAGTCGCCGGCTTCGCCGGCGAAATTCGCCTGCATGCCGGCCCGCGCCCAGGGCGCCAGTGATGACCGCATGCCGCGTGCCCACTCGCGCAGCCCGGGCAATTTTTCCGCTCCTTGCGCATGGCCGATGGCGTTGACGAAAAACGGTGCATCGCGATGCACGAACGCACTGGCGTCGGACGGCACTGCGGCCACCGCTCCACCCAGATGGTGCACGTGCACTTCGCACAGGGGATCGGGCGCCATCGCGGCGTTCTGGACGATCGCGTCGATCTGCTCGTCGGCGAGCCCGTCGAGGATCGAGGTCGTCCAGAAATACTGATCGCCGGCAGGCGCATGGGCGTCAAAGGTTTGCTGCCAGGCGGCATACGGCATGCTTCCACCGACCCGCCCCAGTGGCTTGCCGAAGCCGGTGAGCGGAGCAAGCGCCGCCTCGCCCTGCGCGGGATCGCCGCTCCAGCAGTAGGCGAGTGCAACGACCGGTTGACCATGGACTTGCGGCGGAAGGAAGGGCGCGGGGGGTGCACTCGTGAACACCAGCATCAGCGTGCACGGCTCGGGCGCCGTCGGCGTGAACGCGCGAAATGCACGCAGCAGCGACGGCGCAGCGTCCACGGGGTGGAATACGGCCCCGGCCAATACCTCGCCGACCGCATGCAGGCGAAAGGCAAATCGGGTCACCACGCCCAGGCCGCCAGCACCCCCACGCAGCGCCCAGAACAGGTCGGCATGCCGGTCCGTGCTGGCGATGACGCAACGGCCATCCGCCAGGATCACGTCGGCCGAGATCAGGTTGTCGATC
>JAJXYE010000201.1 GCA_021780735.1 Pseudomonadota bacterium
CGACGGCGGTTGGCCGTCTGCACTCGACATGTTTGCGAAAGCAGCCTCGGCCGGAGGGAATGCGCCATGAGTGGCATCATCATCCACAGCATTCCCGGCAGCCCATTTGGTCGCGCCGCACTGCTGACGCTGGAAGAGAAAGGCGCCAGCTATCGATTTGGGATGGTTGCGCCAGGAACCCTTCGCGAGCAGCAGCACCTGGCGCGCCACCCGTTCGGGCGGGTACCGGTCTTGCAGCACGACGACTTCCAACTCTACGAAGCCCAGGCGATCCTGCGCTACGTCGATCGCGCGCTGCCGGGGCCGGCCCTGACGCCAGCGCAGCCGCGGGCGGCGGCGCGCATGGATCAGTTGATGAACATCAACGACTGGTACCTGTTCCAGGGGGTGGCCAATGTCATTGCCTTCCAGCGTGTCGTCGGCCCTCGCCTGCTCGGCCTCATACCCGACGAGGCCGCCATCGCCGCTGCCATGCCCAAGGGCTGCGCCGTGTTCGAGGAGCTTTCGCATCTGCTCGCCGACCAGCCGTATTTCACCGGCGACTCGATCAGCCTCGCCGACCTGTTGCTGGCGCCGCAGCTCGACTTTCTCTGCGACACGCCCGAGTGGACGGTACTCGCAGACGGCAGGGAGAACCTGCCGACCTGGCTGGATCGGATGAAGCAGCGCTCCAGCATGCAGGCAACGACGTGGGAGCGCGTGGCTGCAATGGCACAGGGTTCCCGGAATTCGCACGTCAGCGCACGGCGCGAGCGAGACAGCAACGGGCTGGCTGCGAGCATTCCAGCCCCACAAGCCGGACGCTGACAGGCTGTCCGCACCTGACCCTTCCCTGCCCTTCTGCACAAGGGAGCCCTTCATGTTCGACATTGTTCATCGCGTCGGTATCGCTGCAAAGCCTGATGAAGTATTCCATGCGCTGACCACGATCGAAGGCGTGCGTGGCTGGTGATCCACCGCTGCGACCGGAGACCCCGCAGCAGGCGGCCAGATCACCGTGGGTGCCGACGAAATGCAGGTCATTGCCGCCGAGCCTCATCAGCTGGTGCGCTGGCGCTGCACGCGCGGGCCCGATGAGTGGCTGAATACCGATGTCACCTTTCGGCTGGAATGGAAGGAGAACCAGACGTTCGTGCTGTTCAAGCACGCCCACTGGAAAGAGCCGGTCGAATTCATGCACCACTGCAGCACCAAGTGGGCTACCTTCCTGCTCAGCCTGCGTCACTGGGTGGACAGTTCGGAGGGGTTCCCCATACCGCATGACCTGAAGATCGCCGTCAACGGTTGAAGCACAAATCATGACGCGGCGATCGTCGGTCATCGCCTCGCGGCGCAATCCAGGTCGCTCACCGGGCACGAGCCGACCGGACTGAACTCCGTAGCGTTTCACGATCGGCTGGATCAAGGTCGAGAGGGATCCGCGCTTGACATGCAAGAATCTGCTTGCCTATTATAAAGGCAAGTCATTACTTGCATATAAATCATGGCAGAGCGCCACGACACCGATGGCCTGTTCAAGGCCCTGGCCGATCCCAACCGGCGCAAATTGCTGGATCTGCTGCATGCACATGATGGCCGCACGCTCAACGAGCTGTGCGAACACCTGGACATGACCCGGCAGGGCGTGACGCAGCACCTGGACGTACTTGAGACGGCGAACCTGGTTGCCACGCAGAAGCGTGGCCGCGAAAAACTGCACTTCCTCAATCCGGTGCCGCTGCAGGCGATCTACGAGCGCTGGATTGCCAAGTTCGAGAAGCCGCGGCTCAAGGCGCTCTCCAACCTGAAACAACGACTGGAGCAGACCGATGGCTAGATCAACTTTTGTGTATGTGACCTACATTCGCACCACGCCGGAAAAGCTGTGGTCGGCGCTGACCGACGCGGAGTTCATCAAGCAGTACTGGTTTGGCATGCGCTGCGAAAGCCAGTGGACGGCGGGATCCCCGTGGAAGCTGGTGTCCGGTGCCGGTCAGATCTTCGATGCCGGCGAGATCGTCGAGGCCCAACCGCCACAGCGCCTGGTGATCCGCTGGCGGCACCAGAACAAGCCCGAGCTCACGGCCGAAGGCGATTCGCACTGCACGATGGAGCTCGAACCCATTGGAAGCGCCGTCAGGCTCTCCATCACCCACACCATCGAGTGCGAACCCTCGAAGTTCATCGAGGCGGTGTCCGGCGGCTGGCCGAAGATCTTGTCCAATCTCAAGTCCCTGCTGGAGACCGGCTCCATCGCCCTGCAGGAACCCTACCCCGCCCAAAGCGCCGCCCCTGGCAAGGAATGAAGACGGCCAAGGTCATTTTCGGGATCCATTCTTCGGTGCTCGTTGCCCGGCAGGAACGAGACAGCATCCGCAGGTTCTGCTGCGATGTCCTGGCTGAAAAACTCGTCAGGACGGATCCCGAAAGGGATTTCGTTTGCCTCGGGGAGAACTTCCATATGACGTTCCTCTACGGGGACGTTGCGGATGAGGACATCGCAGAGGAAAACCAGTTTCTGCGAAGTGCCGGATCGATCTGGCTGGAACTCAAGTCCGATGCCGTCGAAGAAATGACCCGGAAGATTCTCGATTTCGGTATCCGGACAGGTCAGGTGCCAGACCCGCACCTCTACTTCCAGGCTCCGCGAGGCCTATGCCGGCGACTGGTCGGCCTCGACCAGGATCTCGCTCGGTATGAGGGAATCGAAAAAGGCCCGAAGGTGACCACGGTGAGGCAGGCCCGCGACCCATGTCCTGTGCGTCGGCCCGGGTTGGATGACCGCTCGAATTTGTGGTCGCTCGAACATCATCCCCGACACGAATGGTGCCTGCCCAGGTGGCAGGCCCGGTTCCCGCCGTAGTTGCTCAGGCAGCCATCCAGTGACTCTGGCCTTTGCCGAGCGCGATCCGCCCGTGAGTGGTTGGCCGCGGCAAGGATGACTGGCTTGAGCCAATGCCATTCCTGCCGAGA
>JAJXYE010000238.1 GCA_021780735.1 Pseudomonadota bacterium
CGGCGGGGTGGGTGCGCCGGGGCGGCTGGTGGTGGACGCGCCGCGCAACGGTCTGATTTTTCGCGGCAGTGCCGAGGAGTGGCAGCGGCTGCTGCCGCTGATCGAGCAGATGGACAAGCCGGCGCGGCAGGTGATGATCGAGGTGACGATTGCCGAGGTGACCCTGGACAAGAGCTCGCAGTTCGGGGTGAACTGGCTGGCGCACGACAGTCACGGCAAGTACGGCGGCAACTGGCAGTTCGGCACGGTGCCGGCGACGACGACGAGCGGGACCCCGGCGACCGGGTCGAGCCCGAGCGGCCTGACCTACCTGCTGGACGTCAACGGCCAGAACATCGCCCAGCTGCAGGCGTTTGCGCAGGACTCGCGGGTGTCGATCCTGTCGACGCCGCGGATTCTGGTGATGAGCGGTTCGACGGCGAGCATCGACGTCGGCAACGAGGTGCCGACGCTGAGCAGCCAGACCACCTCGACGCAGACCACCGGCGGCAGCAGCGCGCTGCTGCAGGGGGTGGAGTACCGCAAGACCGGCATCATCCTCAAGGTCAAGCCGACGATCTACTCCGACGACCGCATTGATCTGGACCTGAGCCAGGAGGTCAGCCAGGCGCAGCCGGCGGGGGCGGGTTCCGGGGTCAACTCGCCGACGATCTTCAGCCGGGTGGTCAAGACCAGCCTGTCGCTGCGCGACGGGGGTTCGGTGGTGCTGGGCGGTCTGGTATCGGACAACATCACCAACAGCAACGGCGGGATTCCGCTGCTGAAGGACCTGCCGGTGCTGGGGAATCTGTTCAAGTCGAGCTCGAAAGACGACACCAAGACCGAGCTGGTGCTGATCATCGTGCCGTATATCATCGAGAACAACGACCAGGCCGAGGCGGTGACCCACGCCATCACCCGTCAGCTCAAGACCATCGCGCCGGCAGCGCTCAACCCCGCGCCGCTGCGCAAGGCCGGAGGGCAGGCCGCGCCACAACAGGCGCAGAAGGAAATTCCGCCGGGCGCCTGAATCCTCGGCGGTACCGGGATGGATGACGTGGTGCACGCCACGGCTGAATACCCGTCGGAATATCGGCGTGGGGCGCCGTCGATTCGACTCCAGCGCATGCAACGACCATCGCCAGCCGTTCCGACATCAAAGGCACTTTGTTCGATGGCAAGCCACAGATCCATGGAACGTGCCCGGCACTACATCGATGCCGGGCAGCCGGATGCTGCGCGCATCAGCCTTGAAGGCATCCTGCAGCGCGAGCCCGGCAATTTCGATGCGCTGCATCTCCTGCTGCGGCAACTGCTGATCGCCGGCCATGCGCGTCGGCCTGCGGAACTGGCGCTTGCGGCCGCTGGTCACGCGGTTGACTCGGCAGACCGCATCCTGCGCGCAGCCACCGACCTGATGCGTGTCGGTGAGTTCGCCGCGGCACGCCGCATTCTCGCATTGCCGCCGCTGGATGCAACGACCGAACCCGAGCATCTTTTTCGCCACGCTCAGCTGCGTTCGCGTGCCGGTGAACACAAGCATGCCCTGCACCTGCTTGAGCAGGCCGCCCGGTTGGGGATGGAAAGCCCGGCTCTGCGATCCTTGCGGGGGCAACTGCGGATGTCGCGCCGATTTCGTCGGTGCCCGCGCCGATTACGCAGCGCTGCTGGATGCCGATCCTGCTGACGCCCGAGCCGCGCTCGCGCTCGTCCGACTGCGCCAGGGCGAGCCTGCGCCAGCGCGAGCCAGTGCCATCGAAGGAGTGATTCCACTGGCGGAGGAGGGTGACCGGAAGGCAGCGCTGCACTTTGCCCTCTTCGAAGAGCTGCATGCGCTGCGCCGGCATGCGCAGGCCTGGTCGGCACTGCAGTCGGCCAACACGGCGATGCGTCGGGTGTTTGCCTACGACAGTGATCGGGAGCAGCAGCTTTTCGACAACCTGATCGGGCGTTGCACGCCCGAGTTCATCGGTGCGCGGCCAGTCGAAGATAGACCAGATGGCCCGGCGCCGATTTTCGTGATCGGACTGCCGCGCTCGGGGACCACCCTGCTGGACAGGCTGCTCGGCAGTCATCCGAGAATAACCTCGGCCGGTGAGCTGGGCGATTTCTCCTATCAGATGGGGTGGGCAACCGATCACGACACGTCAGCAGTCCTCGATATCGACATCGTGGACCGGGCCGGAGAAGCCGATTTTCAGGAGGTGGGCCGACGCTACCGAGCCCAGACCGGCTGGCGCGCGCAGGGACGTCCGTTTTTCATCGACAAACTGCCAGCCAATTTCCTGCTCGCAGGATTCATCGCGAAGGCGTTGCCCGGAGCGCGCCTGCTCCACGTCGTTCGCGATCCGGTGGACGTGTGTTTCAGCAATTTCCGCACATTTTTCGGTTACGCCTACGCGTACAGCTACAACCTCGACGACATCGCGACGCATCATGCCCGCTACCGCCGGCTGATGGCGCACTGGCATGCGGCGATGCCAGGCCGGATTCTCGATGTCGACTACGCACAGCTAGCGACGGATCCGGAGAGCACGTTGCGGCGAGTCCTCGATTTTTGCGGTTTGCCATTCGACGCGGCCTGCCTCGATCCCGCGCGCAACAACTCGGCCCCGACGGCGACACTGAGCAGTGTCCAGATCCGCGGTGCGATCCGGCCGCATCGGAACGCATGGCAGCCCTACTCCGGCCAGCTCGCGCCGCTGCAGCGGGCCTTGGAACAAAACCCTGCGGGCTGAATCTCCGTGCGAGTGCATCACCCGGGCGGTTTGTCGTGCCATCAGACTCGCAGTCATCCGCTCAGCCGGCATCTACCGGATCGACATCCAGCGACCAGCGCACGCGCCGCGCCGCGAGCAGGCCGGCCAGTGCCGCGTGCCACGGCGCCAGCGCACCGTGCAGTGTCGATCGTGACGCGCAGATCACCAGCAGCTGGCCGCGTTCGAGACCGGCGCGGCGCGGCAGCGGTGCCGG
>JAJXYE010000008.1 GCA_021780735.1 Pseudomonadota bacterium
TGGTCACGCATGTGCCGGCGACCGCAGGTACCGTCATGTTGGCCGCACTGCCATTGATCCTGGGGACGCAGCTGTTGTTGTCGTGGCTGAACTTCGACGTGGCGGCGGAACCGAGACAGCCGATACACGTGATGTTGTCCAGGTGCGCTGCCTCCGATTAGGGCGCGCCACTCCTTCACTTGTCCGCCGCGACGACAATACATGATCGACCGAGTGAATCTGCATGATGACACCTCTGAAACATATCCTTTGCATCGTCGGTACCCGCCCTGAAGGTATCAAGATGGCGCCATTGATTCTGGCACTGAAGCGCGAGCCGTGGGCGCGGGTGACCGTGCTGGCGACGGCGCAACATCGCGATCTGCTGGATCAGGTACTGGCGCTGTTCGACATCCAGCCGGACGTGGACCTGGACATCATGCGCGCCAATCAGGCGCTGCCGGAGTTGACCGCACGGCTGATCACCGGCCTCGACGCCAAGTTTGCCGAGCTGGCACCCGATGTGGTGCTGGCCCAGGGCGATACCACGACGGTGATGACGGCGGCGCTGGTGGCGTTCTACCGGCGCATTCCGTTCGGCCATGTCGAGGCCGGCCTGCGCACCCACGATCTGGACAATCCCTTTCCCGAGGAAATGAATCGGCTGGTGGCCGGACACCTGGCGCGCTGGCACTTCGTGCCCACCGAACGGTCCCGGCAAAACCTGCTGCGCGAGGGTATTGCCGGCGAAGCGATCCATGTCACCGGCAACACCGTGATCGATGCCTTGCTGGCGGTGGCGTCGACCGATTGGCCGCTGGACATTCCGCTGGACAAAAGCAAGCGACTGCTGTTGGTGACGGCGCACCGGCGCGAGAATTTCGGGGAGCCGTTTCGGGCGGTGTGCAGGGCGATTCGCCGCCTGGTTGACCTTCATGCGGATATCGAAGTCCTCTATCCGGTACATCCGAATCCGAACGTGAGCGTGGTGGCCCATGAGTTGCTCGGCGAGCATCCGCGCATCCGCCTGTGCGCACCGCTCGACTACGCGCCATTCGTCGAGGCACAGAAGCGCGCATATCTGATTCTCACCGACTCCGGCGGCGTGCAGGAGGAGGCGCCGGCGCTGGGCAAGCCGGTGCTGGTGATGCGCTCGGAAACCGAGCGGCCCGAGGCGGTGGATGAGGGTGTGGTGCGCCTGGTCGGCACCGGTGAGGAACGAATCGTGGAAGAAGTTTCCCGGCTGCTGGACGACCCGGCGGCGTATCGCGAGATGGCGCGGGGCGTGTCGCCGTACGGTGATGGCCACGCGGCACCACGTATCGTCGGCGTGTTGCGCAATGGGTTGGCAGGATGACACCATCGTGGACGCCAAGGTGAGCCGGCCGGTTCCGAACGGCTCACTCTGGAGCGGCCTGCCGGTACGTCTCGGACGGCGACTGGACTACGCGGTCGACCGGGCGCGACTTGCGCTGGTCAGGCTGCTCGCGCGCTGGCGTCGGGCCTCGGTCGCGATGGCGCCGAGAGCGGCCCGTGACGTACCGCCGCAGTGCGCCTGGCAACTTTCCTCATGGGGTTCGCACGGCGGAGCCTATCCCGAGTTTTCCGCCGAAAAGGCGCCGCACGTCAGCATCATCGTACCGGTGTTCAATCAGCTGGAGCTGACCATGCGCTGCCTGCGCTCCCTTGCCGGAGTGGCGACGCATTGCAGCTTCGAAGTGATCGTGGTCGATGATGGTTCCACCGATGGTTCGGCCGATTGGCTGGCCGCCTGTGCAAACCTGCAACTGCAGCGAATGCCCTCGAATCGAGGTTTCGTCGAGGCCTGCAATGCCGGGGCGGCACTTGCCCGTGGCGAGTATCTGGTTTTTCTCAACAATGATACCGAGCTGACTGATGGTTGGCTCGACGCGCTCATCGGTACCTTTGACAACGTGCCCGACTGCGGTCTGGTGGGGGCCAAGCTGATCTATCCGGACGGCAGCCTGCAGGAAGCCGGTGGCATCGTGTTCGCCGACGGCAATGCCTGCAATCTTGGTCGTGGCGGCGATCCGCACGATCCACGCTACGACTTCGTGCGCGAAGTGGACTATTGCTCGGGAGCCTGCATCGCCTTGCGGTCGACGCTGTTCCGCGAGCTGGGTGGCTTCGATACGCGCTACGCACCGGCCTATTACGAGGACACCGACCTGGCGTTTTCGGTGCACGCGGCCGGCTGGCAGGTGATCTACCAGCCAAGCGCCGTAGTGGTGCATCACGAAGGAAAGACCGCGGGAACCGATGACTCCGGTGGAGTCAAGCGATTCCAGCAGATCAATCGCGAGAAGTTCGTGGCAAAGTGGAAGCAGGCGTTGTCGGAGCAGCCGACGTCGACTGATTACGCGCTTTCTGCTGAATGCTGCGCGACATTTCGGCGCGGCCAGCGCGTGCTGGTGATGGATGCGGACTTTCCGCGCGTCGACCGCGACTCCGGTTCGATGCGCATGTTCAGCATGCTGCTGCTGCTGCGCCAGCTTGGCTGCCACGTGCTGTTCTGGGCTACCGCCGCCAGTGAGCGCGACAGCTACGCCCGCACGCTTGAGCAGCACGGCGTCGAGCTGGTGCTGGCTCACTCGCGCGGGGCCGCGTTGCGCTGGTGGTATGCACGCGGTGGCGAGCTGGATATCGTGTTGCTGTCGCGCCTGCCGATAGCCATGGCTGCAATTCGGCTGGCACGTCGATATGCCGCGCGCGCCATGCTGGTGTTCGATACGGTGGATCTGCACTTTTTGCGCATCGCGCGCGGCGCCGCCCTGCACCACAGTCGCGAGGAGGCGGCCTGGGCGGAAGAGTTGCGGCGCAATGAGCTGGGCCTCATGCGCAAGGCTGACCTCACCCTCGTGGTCAGTGAGTATGAGCGCAGGCTGCTGCAGGAACTGGCGCCGCAAGCCGACGTGCAGGTGCTTTCCAATGTCCACCCCGTGCATGGCAACAAGGTTCCGTTTGCGCAGCGCGCAGGCCTGATGCTGCTTGGCAATTTCGAGCACGAACCCAACGTCGATGCGGCACGCTGGCTTATCGGTGAAATCCTGCCCCGCGTGCGCGACCGACTGCCCGGTGCCACATTGCATATCGTCGGTCACGCGGCGGACGAAGCTCTGGCGGATTGCGCATGCGCAGGCGTCAAGGTGCATGGCTACGTCGCCGACCTCGAGCCGATTCTGTGCGAAGTGCGGCTGGCCTTGGCGCCATTGCGCTACGGTGCCGGGGTCAAGGGCAAGATCAGCATGGCCATGAGCTACGGTGTGCCGATCGTCACGACATCCATCGGCGCTGAAGGCATGGGTCTGATCAACCGGTGCGACGCGATGATTGCCGATACCGCTGAAGCATTTGCCGATGCCATCGCCGAGTTGTATGGCGACGAGGCACTCTGGCTGGGCCTGTCCGAGCAGGGCCTCGAAAATGTGCGGCGACATTTTTCGCCGACAGCGGCTCGGGATGTGCTTGAGGGCGTCCTTCGTCAAGCTTCAGTTCGCATGGGGCGCTGCCCCGAACGACGCTGACCCGGACAGCTTTGCAGCAGTGTGCAGCTTCGATTCCGGGCCAATGCGAGCGACAGCGCGGTACCGCCGGGCCTGCGCAATGGCAGGCTTGGTTGCCGTGCTTCAACAATGTATTGTCGTGCGGGGTCAGGGGGGCAGGTACGGATGGCGGATTATTTCGAAATCTGCAAATCGGAATCCGCATGTCCGGGAATGATCGGGATTCAATGTGAAGTTCGTCAGAGAGACGAAGCGTCTTTCATGCCGCACCAGGGTGCGCGCAGGATTCATTCGATGTGGGCGACGAAGCGGGTGTGCCTCATCCGGTTCCCGCCTCGGCATCGCCGGTTTGCGCGTTGGCCGATTTGAGCCATTGCCCAGACACCGATATCAAGAAAGTCGAGTAATGCCATGCCTCAGCCAGTCAACAAGGATTTGAACCGAAACAACGCCAGGGCGACAAGGCTCGCCCGCTGGTTGAAAACGGATGGCGTCCTGCTTCTTGCATGTCTTCTGGTCGGTTCGGTTGTCAGTGTCCTGCGGGGTCAGGACAACTGGTGGGACATCATCAATTACCACATCTACAACCCATGGGCGATTCTCAACGGTCGCTGGTCGAAGGATCTGTTCGTCGCGGGGATACAGGGATATTTTCACCCGCTGCTGGACATCCCGTACTACCTGCTGTCAATGGTCTGGCTGCCCGGTCATCCACGACTGGTTGCGGCCTTGGCCGGATGGCCATACGGGTTTCTGATATTCACGACGCTTCTGATTGTGCGTCACCTCGTTGGGTACATCGGCAATATCGGCCGCATCGAGCGGTATGCAGCGACGCTTCTGATTGTGCTGCTCTCGGTCACCGGCGTTTCGGCGTGGACGCAGGCTGGCACCACGACCAACGAAGTCACCGTGGCCACGATTGTCCTGCTCGCGGTGTATGTCTTCATTTCGTCCGCAGAGCGCGATGGTGGCCGCAAGACGAGCGCGGCCAGACTGTTGTCGATGGGCGCGTTGCTCGGCGTTGCCGCCGGATTCAAGCTCACCGCTGCGATTTATGCGCCCGCGATGGGTCTGCTGCTGTTGGCGCAGGGGCCGGATGTCCGGGCTGCCATCCGCTCGGGCTTCCTCTATTCACTGGGCTGGCTGCTGGCATTCGCTCCTCTCTATGGGCCTTGGGCCTGGCATCTGATCGAGTACACCGGAAACCCGATGTTTCCGATGTTCAACAACGTTTTTCACTCGAGCTTCAGCGCGGCGGTCGGCGGCATGGATCCGATTGGCATGCCCGACAACATGGCGCAGTGGTTTTTCTATCCGTTTTTCTGGCTGGATCTGAAAAATCCCACCGTCTACAACAATCTGCCCTTCCGAGACGCAAGGGTTCTGTTCTTTTACATTGTGGGCATCGCTTATTTCGCGGGTGCCCTGGTCTTCGCGCTGCGCAGGAAGAAGCCGGTGGTGCCGGACAGCATCCGGCTGGTCGCGGCATTCTGTGCCATTTCCTACTTGATCTGGTTGTTCACCTTTTCCATGCTGCGCTATGCGATTGTAATCGAGGTGCTTGCGCCCGTTGCTGCCAGCGTGCTCCTGTTGTGCCTGCTTTCAGCGCTGCAGTCCCGCTTCAGGCCCATGCTTCGGCTGGGCTTGCTGCTGGCGCTGGTTTCATGCCTGATGGCAATCACGGTGTACCCTGATGTGCCTCGCATACCTTTCAGCAAAAGGACTTATGTGACCAGTACGCCGGTGCTTGCCGATCATGCGCTGGTCATACTTGCCAACGAGCCCATGGGACTGCTGGCCCCGATGATCCAGGCGGTGAACACGGACGCGCAGTTCGTCGGTTTGCCGCTGTGTTTTGCCCGCAGCCAGTGGTGTTTCGAGGGATTCTACAATTACGGCCTCGGCAGCAAGCTCAGGCAGGCGATCGCCAGCCATATGGGGCCGATCTACGTGGCGTCCTACTCGACTCGAGTCCCGATCCTTCCCCAGCTTGCATTGTTTCGAGTTCAGGTCGACCGGGGTGCCTGCCAGGTTATGACCACCAATGCGACGGCGAACGTTTCCATCTGTCGCGCCCGATATGTTCCACAAAGCGAGGCACTGGTTGAAAAGCAGCAGACCTTCAAGCTGGATTTCGTGGTCGAGGATCTGGTCGAAGGCGGCCATGTTCAGGCGCAGTGGGCGGTCAACGGTTGCACCACCACGACGGATCTGGGCAAGTTGACTGTTCGATGGCAAATGCCGATGGCCCCGAATGGCGTCTATGTCTACCTCCGAAGTCCGCCCTCCTACGAGGAGCAGAGCTTTGCCGCCGGTGGTAGCACCGGCAGTGCCAGCAGTGGACTGTGGGTGCGTGCGCGGCAGACCTTCGTGTTCAAGGATAAAAGCGGCGCCGTCCTTGCCAGGGGCACGACGCGCTTCGTTGCCTGCGAGGCTCAATGAGTCGATTCATTCCATCTTGATGCGCTTGACGTAGTCCAGAACGTCCTCGAGCAACAGCCGGTTGATCCGCACGAGATCCGCGACGATGCCGAGCGTGAAAGAGATGAAGGCGGCCACCAGCAGCACGGTGCCGACCACCAGCGAACGGATGTGCTGCGGGCCGAAGATCAGCCAGTTGTCGTGGGTGAGTGCCATCCAGACCACGTAGACGAACGGGGCGAGGCCCAGGATCAGGAAGGAGAAGCCCAGGCTCAGGAAGACGGTGTACGGCTTGTGCATGATGAAGGCGCGGATAATCGTCACGCTCGAGCGCCGCACATGCTCCCAGTTCGACTTGAACTGCCTTGATTCGCGCAGCTTTTCGTTGGTCGGTATGGCGACGTATGCCATGGCGTGATGCTTGTGTGCTGCCTGGATGGTGGTCTCGGTCGCGAAGCTGTATTCGGCGATGACGTTCAGGTCCATTGCCGCCTTGCGGCTGTACGCCCGGAAGCCACTCGTTGCGTCGGGGACGGTTGTGCCAGCCGCCTTGTTGAGTACCCAGGTACCGAGCTTCTGCAGGAATTTCTTCATCAGCGAGAAGTGCTCGATGGTCTGCGTCTCGCGGTCGGCGATGACGGTGTCCGCCTTGCCATCGAGAATCGGGCGGATCAGGTCGGGAATTCGCTCCTGCTTGTACTGGTTGTCGCCGTCGGTCAGCACAATGATGTCGGCGCCCAGCTCCAGAGCGCGGTTCAGACCGTCCCTGAAGGACCGGCTGAGCCCCTGATTCTTCAGGTGGTGGACAAAGTGCCTTACACCCAGGCTGCGCGCCAGGTCGACGGTTCCATCGATGCATCCGTCGTCGATGATCAGCGTCTCGATGCTGTCCACGCCATCGATCTGGCTGGGGATATCCGCCAGTACCAGTGGCAGTGTCTGTTCCTCGTTGAGGCACGGGATCATCACGATAAGTTTCACAGAGGCCTCCAGTTGCCCGTCATGGGTTCAAGCCGGTTTGTTGAAGTTCCACCGGTGTGGGGTTCCACAAAAAAGGTTAGCCAGGACACCGGCGCTCTGGGGTCCGATGCTGGCGGAGAGGGCTGAATGCATCAGGCCAGCGGCGGGTCTCGTGCGAGTATGCACAATCCGCTGCGTTGTGGTTGCATTGCCGCTGCGAGAAATGATACCCGCCCGATGACTTCACATGTCCGGTTGAGTGACTGCCGGCCACGCGTGTCAGCCGCCTTTTTCAGGTGTGGCGACAGCCCAAGGCGTTATCATGGCGGTTGAGCTGCCAGCAGCAGTTCGTGACACTGAATCCGTCTCGGACGTTCATGAAAAACATCTACCGCGCGGCGCTCCGTATCGCTGTTCTGGCTGCAACCGTCGTTGCATTCACCTGGTACCTGTCCAACCACCAGCAATTGCTCCGTCTGTTGGGGCGCACGCCACTGCATGTCATCACCGTGCTGGTTCTGCTTTACATTGTCTGGTTCGGGGCGCTGGCGCTGACCGTGCATGCCACCTTGCGCCTGTGCCGCAATCCACTGGCGCTCGGTGAGCATCTGCTGCTCAACGCCTACTCGACTCTGGTGAACTTCTTCGTCCCCGGCCAGGGTGGACTGGCGGTGCGCGGGCTCTATCTGAAGAAGCAGCACGGGCTTCGGCTGAAGAACTACGTGCTGGCCTCGCTGGTGTACTACATGTTCTACGCCATCGTCAGTGCCCTGATGCTGCTGGTGACCAGCCGGCCATGGTGGCAGACAGCGCTTGGACTGCTGCTGGTGGGCCTGGGCAGCCATACCGTAGTGCGCTGGTACGAGCGACGATCCATGACCCGCAGCGACGTACTCGATCTCGGCCCTGCGAATCTTGGATTCCTGCTCGTGGCCACGATGATCCAGGCCGTGGTGCAGGTGGCGATCTATTTCTGCGAGCTGCGGTCGGTAAGCCCGCATATCGACCTGTCGCAGGCGGTGACCTACACCGGTGCCGCCAATTTTTCGCTGTTCGTGGCGTTGACCCCCGGCGCCATCGGCATCCGCGAATCCTTTTTGTTGTTCAGTCAGCAGCTGCACCATGTAGCTACCGCCAGCATCGTTGCCGCCAGCGTGATCGACCGCGCCGCATTCCTGATCCTGCTGGGCCTGCTGGGCTTGCTCACCCTGGTCTTCCATGCAAAACGCGCATTGAAGATCGGCTGAAACAAGAGCGTCCCGAACCTCCGGTTTCGCGTTGGAGGCTCGGGACATCTGCGGACGTCATCGCGGCGAACTGGGTCGTTGACCCGGCCCCGGCATCAACTGTGCGAGCCGGCGGGTCTGCTCCACAGTGACACGCAGGGGATCTTGCTGCGATCGCAGCGAGCGGCGTACTTCTGTGCGATATGTGTAACCTCTTCCATCAGGCCCTGGTTGAGGGTGATCGGATCCAGGCCCAGGTGCAGGAAGCGGTCATTGGCCACATGCAGCTCGTTTTCATCGGCCTCGTTGCGCGGGTTGACGAGATTCTCGACCGTGGCGCCCGTGCGGCCGGAGATCATGCTGGCCAGGTCGCGTACCCGATGGGTCTCGGTCATCTGGTTGAAGATGTGCACGCGGTCGCCCTTCCTTGGCGGATTTTCCAGCGCCAGCTGGATGCACTTGACCGTGTCCTGGATATGGATGAAAGCCCGCGTCTGGCCACCGGTGCCATGCACGGTGAGCGGATAACCGACGGCCGCCTGCATCAGGAACCGGTTCAACACGGTGCCGTAGTCGCCGTCGTAGTCGAAGCGGTTGATCAAGCGGTCGTCGCGCCGGGTCTGCTCGGTCTGGGTGCCCCACACGATGCCCTGGTGCAGGTCGGTGACGCGCACCTTGTCGTTCTTGTTGTAGTAGAAGAACAGCAGCTGGTCCTGTGTCTTGGTCATGTGGTAAATGCTGCCCGGGTTGACCGGGTACAGGATTTCATTGTCGACCAGTTCGCCGCCTTCGACCTCGATCTTGACCTTCAGGTAGCCCTCGGGAATCTTCATTCCCGCCGTGCCGTAACCGTAGACGCCCATGGTTCCCAGGTGGGCAACATGAATGTCCTGCCCGGATTCGACCACCGCGGCCAGCACATTGTTGGTGGCGTTGATGTTGTTGCTGACCGTATAGCGCTTGTGGTGACTGCTCTTCATCGAATAGGGCGCGGCGCGCTGCTCGGCAAAATGCACGATCGCGTCGGGCTTCCACTGCCTGAGCAGATCCAGCAGGCGCTGGTAGTTGACCGCCACGTCGAAGTTGTGGAAGGCGATGTCCTTGCCGGAGACCTCTTTCCATGCGCGCAGGCGTTCGCCCATGGGGCGGATCGGCGTCAGCGACTCGCATTCGAGTTCAATGTCGATATTGCGGCGTGATAGATTGTCCACGATGGCTATGTCGTGACCCTGGTCGGACAGGTGCAATGCCGTGGGCCAGCCGCAAAAGCCGTCTCCGCCCAATACCAAAACTCTCATCATGGATCTCCGTTGCTTGACTCTTTGATTATATGGGACGGCCCCGATTTGCCGATTTTTCGCTGCATCGCCGTCTGGCGCAGCCGGCCATGGGCATGAAGAGGTGGCTCGACAGGCTCGGAGCTGGGCTGCAGGCTCGACCGTACAGGTTCCTGGCGCTGTTCGCGATACTCGCCAACCTGATCCTGATCTGCAACCCCGGTTACTACAATCACGACGAGTGGCAACGCTACGACACGATCGTGGCCAAGGGCTTTCCGTTTTACATGCGCACGTATGGGTCGCTCCGCGTGGGCGCGACATTCGGCACTCCGATACGCCCGCTCGGATTCTTCGAGGAGGGACTCACCGCCCGCTGGATGCCCTCCGATCCCGCGTTGCTCCACGGGATCGACGTGCTGCTGCACATGCTGATAGCACTGGCCATGCTGCGCGCGCTGCTGGTGTGCGGTCTGGCCCGGCCGGCCGCGGTGCTGGCTGCCTTCATCTTCTGCCTGTCGCCGCTGGCAATGCTGGCGACCGGGTGGACGGCGGCCTCATTCGATCAATGGTATGTGCTGTTCACGCTGACCGGTGTCATCGTCGGCATGCGGATCGTGCAGCAGGGGGCCACAGGCGTGCGGCTGCTGGCGTTGCTGTTGGCGTCAACGGCAGCGATGCTGTCGAAGGAGACCGCGATGGCCGTGCCAATGGCGCTGGCCGGATGCGCGGTGGCAGTGGCGTTGCTGCGCGGCGAGCCGGTGCGCTGGCGGCGGGTGCTGCTGGTCGGAACGATTGCCGCGTTACCCGTGTGCGCCTACCTGGTGATCAGGGCGCCGGCCCTGATGCGTTCGCTCGCCATGGCCGCGGGCCCGTACAAGCCAGGCTTCGGCCATGTGCTGCCCAACCTGCTGGCCTATCTCGAATATCCATTCCTTCCCCGGCTGGGTGAAACGGTCTCCATCGTGCTGGTTCCTGAGCCGCTGCGGATGGCGGCGCTGCTCGCCCACCTGGTGTTGCTCGGCCTGTTGGCGTTCGCGATCAACTGGAAGGCCGCGCTGGCCTATCTGTTCGCCTACCTGGTATTCCTGCTGCCTGTGCTCAGCATTCCGGGAACCGGCTCGCATTATCTCAATGCGTCGGCATTGGCCCTGTCGGCGGCGCTGGCGGCGCTGATCGTGCTTCCCAGGCGCAATCTGACAGGAACCATCGTTCGCGCGCTGGCTTGCCTTGCCCTCGCCCTGACCACGTGGCATGCGATCTTCCTGCAGACATCGATCCGCCGCGACGGCGTCTGCCAGCGCAATTTCCTCACCGATCTGGATTCGGCGATGGCAACCGCGGCAGCGGATGGGCAGAAGGTTGGCGTGGTACGTTTCAGACCAGGCACGCGAACCTACATGGGAAGCCGCTCCATCTTTGGTCGCAAGCAGTACGATGGCATCCACTTCGTGGTGTTGCTGCCGGCGACAGTGCCGGGGCCGCACGAACTGCTGATGGACGCAAGCTGCCACGTGCACTGAGGCAGGGTTCGCTGCCGCGCTGCACCGACTTCAGTGGCAGGCACGCGGCAGCGGTATCAGTCAAAGAGCCTGTTCCAGCTCCGGAATGATCTTGAACAGGTCACCCACCAGCCCGAAGTCGGCGACTTCGAAGATCGGCGCCTCACCATCCTTGTTGATCGCGACAATGGTGCCGGCGTCCTTGATGCCGGTCAGGTGCTGGATCGCGCCGGAAATGCCTATTGCCATATACAGCTCGGGGGCGATGATCTTGCCGGTCTGGCCGACCTGCATCTCGTTCGGGCAGTAGCCGGCGTCGACCGCGGCGCGCGAGGCGCCGACGGCGGCGCCGATCCGGTCGGCAAACTTGTAGATGATGTCGAAGTTTTCCTTCGAGCCCACGCCGCGTCCGCCGGAGACCACCTTGCTGGCGCTTTGCAGATCCGGGCGATCGCTGCTGCCCTGCATGAGTTCGACGAAGCGGGTGTGGGTGGGCAGTGCCGCATCGACGCTGAGCGCCTCGACCGGCGCGCTGTTGGCGCCGCTGGCAGCTGCCGACCAGGACGCGGTGCGGATGGTGGCGACCACGGCATGGGCGGGGTTCGCCTCGACCGTGATGATGGCGTTGCCGGCGTAGATCGGGCGCTTGAACACATGACTGCCTTCGACGCTCATCACGTCGCTGACCTGGGCCACGCCGAGCAGGGCGGCGACGCGCGGGGCGAGATCCTTGCCGAAGGTGGTCGATGGGGCGAACACGTGGCTGTAGCCGGCGGCAGCCTTGGCGATCTGCGGCGCCAGTACCGCGGCCAGCGGATGGGCGTTTTCGGGCCTGGCGATGGTGAGTACGCGACTCACGCCTTCGATCGTTGCTGCTTCGGCGGCGATCGCTTCCGGTACGTCGGACAGCACCAGCACGTCGATGGCATCCGGTTTTACCGCGATGGCTGCGCTGACGGCGCGTGCAGTGGAGCTGTTGAGTTTGCCACCGAGGTGTTCGGCGATGACCAGGATCTTGCTCATGTGTGTCTCCGAAGCGTTTTTTGTAGGAGCCCACCCTGTCCACAGGGGGGACTTCCTCCGGTCGTGGGC
>JAJXYE010000408.1 GCA_021780735.1 Pseudomonadota bacterium
CGAACCTTGTCGACGCGGGCCGGCCTGCATCGAACCCGATGCAGGCGATGGGGTAGCAACGGATCGCGTATTCGTTTGGTCAAATCAGCGCCGTGTCCACACGCTGCCGAGGCAGCCGGCAGGGAGTGGCCTGCGCCACCAGCACTATACCGGGAAGAGCGCTGCACAAGCGGCAAATGTCTGCAATGCAAAACGGCGGGCAATGGAGCCGGTGAAGCTGCCTGCGCCAGTGAAATCAACTTCATTGATGAACATGGGAAACACCACTAGGCAGTCCCGCCTTGGGCAGACGCCAGCCGAAGATTTGCGCTGTCTGATCCTGTCGCGCTGGCAAGGAGCCAGCTCGACCTGACCCCTGACCCGCTGCGACGGGGACGAACCGGCTACAACTGCATGTAGGTGTAACCCCGTTGGCCATAGACGACCGGGGCCATCACGCCGGACAAGGTGATGGTGACGCCCGGGTCGATGTCGCTGTCCTTGAGCCCCTGACCGGCCATGGCCTGACTGCAGATCAGCAGCTCGACGCCGGCCTTCTTCAGCGCGTGCAGGATCTCGAGATTGGGATTGTCCTTTTTGTAGAGCTTGCGATACGCCGCGTTGACAAGCGCGGCGTCCTCGGTATAGCCATCCAGCAAGGCCACGATGTGCACGTGCTCGGCGGGCACCTTGGCAAAGCCCATCAGATTGACCAGACGCGCCACGCGGCCGAGCGAATCCAGATGTTTTCCCTTGTCCATGACGTTGCCGATCACGTCGATGAAAACCTTGTAGTTCACGCTCGGATCCGGCTGCCCGGATACGTCAGGGCGCGGGTGGACGGCGCCGAACTTCGCGATCACCGGATGGATCCAGGTTGTCGCCGGTGTGGTTCCGGCAGGTGCGGGTGCCTTGTCGGCCGCCTGCAGTGGCATCGAGACAGCCAACAGTGCGAAGCAGGCAAGCGCGCAGTAGCCCGAAAGTCTGATGTTCATGTTTCCCCTTGTTGCAGCGAGATGCGGCCGACAGAGCATAGCCTCAAAACGTGTCGCTGCCCGGGTTGACGAGGCGGATTCTGTCGCAGTGCGAATTCGCCACGCAGGGGGTCGGTCATGCTGCCTTCGAGTCAGCTGGCAGTGGCGTTCTCGCCACTGCGGCGTGATACGTTCCAACGCAGTCGCGATCCGACCCATCGCCAACCGCCGCAAATCGGTTTCTTTCGACTTGAAGTGTCCGCCTGGGCGACAACCAGGAATCGAACATGTTGCGCAACTTGCGTCCGACCATCTCGCTGCTTGTGGCCACGGCAATTCTGCTGCTCGGCGTGGGTCTGCTGACCACGCTGATTCCCCTGCGTGGCCGCGCACTGGGCTATTCCACCACCATGCTCGGCGCCATGACGTCTGCGTATTACGCCGGCTATTTCGTGGGAACGTTCGCACTGCCGCCGCTGATCCAGCGGATTGGTCACATCCGCGCCTTCGCCTTTTGTGCCGCCGTCCTGGCCTGCCTGGTGCTGCTGCAATCGCTGGGCAGCAATCCGTGGTTCTGGCTGGCACTGCGTCTGCTGGCAGGGATCGTGCTGGTGGGGCTTTACGCGATCATCGAGAGCTGGCTCAACGCCCACGCCGCGGCAACCCATCGCGGCACCGTGTTCGCGATCTACATGATGGTCACCCTGGGATCATTGGCGGTGGCGCAGCAATTGCTGCGCATTCAGGGCGAACCGTTCGTGCTGTTTGTGGTGGTCGCCTTGCTGGTCTGCGCTGCGACTCTGCCGGTGGTGGCCACGCGCCAGGTGCAACCCGCATTGCAGCCTGTTCCCCGGCTGCATCTGCGGCGTCTGTTTGCCCTGGCGCCCACCGCGGGAGCGGGCGCATGGCTTACCGGGCTGGCGATGGGGGCGTTCTGGGGATTGCTGCCAGTGTACGCGCGCGGACTGGGTCTGGAGCTGGCCCAGGTAGGTACCTGCATGAGCATGGCGATCGTCGGCGGCGCGGCACTGCAATGGCCACTCGGCCGCTGGTCCGACCGGCATGACCGACGCATCGCGCTGGCCCTGGTTGGCGCAGGTGCCAGTGTGCTGGCGCTGCTGCAGCTGCTGCTGGGCGGATCGCATGGAGCGATGCTGGTGCTGATCTTTCTCTACGGAGGTTTCGCCTTCGCCGTGTATCCGATCGTGGTGGCGCACCTGGTGGATCACCTGTCCGCGGAAGAACTGCTGCCAGCCAGCAGCAGTGTCCTGCTGATTTATGGCGTCGGCTCGGCGATCGGCCCGGTCGCCGCTGGCGCGCTGATGTCGGCATCTGGCCCAGGCGCGCTGTTCGTCTGGTTTGCATTGACCCAGTCACTGCTGGCTGCCTATGCAGCGTACCGCTACTGGCACTTCCATCGGGAGCAGTCGGCCGATGCCCATTTCCGCATGATGCTGCGTACGACGCCGGCCGCTTTCGAGATGCTGCCGGAGAAAGCGAGCACGACCGAGTCGGACTGAGTCAATCGCTCGAATCAGGCCGGAACCATTTTCCATGATGGCGTGTCCGGCAGTTCTCCCGTTTCCATTTCTGCGGGCAGCCTTTCTCAAGGTTCAATGGTCGCGGCGCGGTGCGGCACAAGGCGCACGATCATCACCGTGAACATCAGCGGGGCGCGCAGCTACGGATCACGCCGCACACCAGCGTCTGCGAGGCGAGCAACGGCGCTCGCAAGTCGGCAACCGCCTTCGGGGTCGGACAGACCGAGGTTCCCTGCGCACCGACCGGCACAAATACATGAGCCTGCCAGTCGTGCGGCCGGGCGGGTGTTGTGCAACGATCCTTGTCTGGGGTGTCGTGGCATCGAGGCTTGGCGTCGGGCGCAGTCGTTCTTCGGCGCGGGGTTCGCCAGGGTCCGCACACGTTTCCCCGATCAATCCACTCAAGGCGTTTTCGTCCATGACATTGCGATTTCGTTTGATGCTTGGCTGCCTGGC
>JAJXYE010000300.1 GCA_021780735.1 Pseudomonadota bacterium
CGAGCATCGCCAGCACCGGTTGCACCGCGTTCACCACGCAGCGCGCAAACAGCTCGCCCAGCTCCGGCGCGGTGACGAAATCGCCGGCGGCGCCGAACTTGGTGCGGCCGGCGCTGTAGTAGCCGAGACCGGGCGCGTACAGGCAGCGCTCCATGTATTGCGCAAACGACAGCGGGCCGTGCGCCGCGATGAGTTCGCGCAGCAGCTGCAGCAGGCGTTCGGAATGCGCGCGCTCGGCGACGCTCGGTTCGGGAAGGCGGGATTGCATGAAAACTGCCGGTGACAAAGCGCGGCAAGCATAGCCGATGGGCTCGGCGGCGCATCCATTCCGCTCTCCGCCTGACTGCAGGAGTCGACGGCGGGACAGGCTCAGAAATCCTTCTGCAGGCTCAGATACACGCCCCGGCGCGGGCCGAACTGCGGGGCGCCTACGCCGATGCCGGTGCCGTCACGCAGCTCGTAGGTGCGGTCCAGCGCATTGATCAGAGCCAGCTGGGTGTGCAGCTTGCCGAAGCCGGCGAAGTGGAAGTCGTGCGATACATTGAGGTTCAGCTGAAAGTAGGACGGCAGCGACAGACCGTTGGGAACACTGCCGCCCTTGCGCAGGCCGCTGCCGAACAGGTAGTCCGCGCCCACCCGGGTCGCTGAATCCAGCGCATAGCTGATGCCGCCGGATGAGGTCAGCTTCTGGTCGTGATCGAGATGGATGTAGTGGCCGTAGATGTAGGCCAGATCCTGTGGCGAGAAGTTGTACTGGCCGGTGATGATGCGCTTGCCCATCGCACGGCTGTAGGCCAGGTTGAAGTAGGCCGATAGCGGCCCCTCGGCATAGTTCACCGAGAATTCGGCGCCGCGCACGCGGCCGTAGCGGTAGTTGAAGGTGGAGTACACCAGGGCCTGGCCGAACTGGCCCTCGTCCTGCAACCGGGTGACGTTGCGGTCGTAGGCATCCAGACCCACCGTCCACGCCGAACCGAAGTTCTGCGAGATGCCAAGATCGTAGTAATCGGAGCGTTCGGCCAGCGGCGTGTTGTTGCCGGTGGTCGGCAGGGCATTGGTGGTGCCGGCGAATTTTTCGATGTTGGCGGTGGAGATCATCTCGCTGGCCGGCGGCGTGAAGTAGCGCGAATAGCCGGCATGCAGCGTGGTGCTGTCGGTGGCCTGATACACCACGCCCAGCCGCGGGCTCAGCTGGCTCTCGGTGCGGAACGCGCGGTACTGATCGGCACGCAGGCCGTAGTTCACCGTCCACTTGTCGCCGATGCTCCACTCGTCCTGCACATAGGCGGCCCACGTGCGGGCGGTGAGACGGTTGCCATCGAGGATGGTGATCGGTGTAGTGCTGCTCTGGTTGCCGTTCGCATCAACCGGAAACACCAGCGAATCGGTGCGGCTGGAGGCGTGTTCGAAGCTGCCGTACACGCCGTATCGCAGGGTGTTGACGTCGCCCAGCGGCGTGGAGAAATCCGCCTGCAGCGTGCTGGCGCGATTGGCGCGATGCACGCTGGCGGCGACGCCGTTGAACATCAGGTCGCCGATCGCATCGGGGCTGAAGCCGACGCTGGTGTAACGCTGGCCCAGCGACACCTGGTAGTCGGTTGCGCCCAGCTTGCCCTGCAGCGCCAGCACGCCGAAGCGGGTGTTTTCGCGCTGCAGCTCGTTGAGACTGGCGGAATTGAAATTCACCGTGTCCAGATAGCCGAACTGCGGGGTCTGGCCGGGATTGTTCGGGATCTGGAAACGGTTGTTGCTGACGCCGAACAGAAAGCTCAGGCGGGTGGCGTTGTTGATCAGATAGGAGGCATCGCCGAAGGCCTTGAGCTGGTTGGTGTGGTCGTGGATCGGCTGGCGGCTGGCGGTGGGATTCTCGATGCCGACATTGCTTTCCATGTAGTTGCCGGTGAAGAACCAGCTCCAGCGGTCGTTGCTGCCCCAGATCGAGGCATTCGGATTGAGCGTGCCGAACGCCCCCCCGGTGATGCCGACGCTGCCGCCGTTGCCGAGGTCATGGCCGGTCTTGGTGGTGATGTCGACCACCGCCGCAGTGCGCTCGCCGTACTGCGCCGGCAGCGCGCCGTCGAGCAGCTTCACGTTCTGGATGGTGCGCGCGTCCAGGCTCTGGCCGAAGCCGGAGATCGACTCCGGAATGATCACCCCGTTGATGCGGTATTGCAGGTTCGCGTGGTCACCGCGCACGTGCAGACCGCCATAGGAATCCTGCACCACGCCGGGCGCCTGCAGCAGCACCTGGTTCATCGGCGTGGCAGCCCCCAGTGGCAGCTGGGCAATCGCCTTCAGGTCGATCACGTACTGGCTGCTGCCGGTATCCGGCGACAGCGAATTGCGCGCGTCGTCCAGCGCTGCCGAGACATCGACTGCGCCGAGGTTCCGCGTCTTGACGGGTGGCTTGGGCCGGAGGTCGGGGCTCGCATCATCCCCGGTCAGCGCGCCCGTGGCGGCGACGGTGGCGGGAGTGGAAGCGACGTCAGCGGCATGGACAGCCGCCGTCGCTGTGCCCAACGCAACGGCAAGGCTCAGGGCAAGCAGGGACGGTTTCATCGAGTATTTCATCAAGGTTCTCAAGCTCAGCAGATCAGTTAAATTTGAATTGTTATAATATAACATTCAGTCCGCTTTCCGCCTGCGCCAAAAGTCATGGCAACCGGGGCATATCTGCGCACCCGGGGCGTGCAAGCCGGTGCTCGTGAGGCGATCACGTGGAGCGCGCGGACTGCCAGCGGCGTGCCGTTGAGTCCGGCTTCACGCGGTTTCCCTAGACTGTGGCAACCCGTGTCGGAGTCGCTGCACTGCCCGATGCACCCGCTCCAGGGAGTCATGCATGAGCCAGCCGCAGAGCAAGCAGATCGCCGCCGTGGTGGCGCCCGTCGAACCCAGCCGGGTGACCCGGGCGATCCTGGATTTCGTCAGCGAGGTG
>JAJXYE010000069.1 GCA_021780735.1 Pseudomonadota bacterium
CGACATCCGCCTGGTCGAGGGTCCGTTCCGTTCGCTGGACGGTCACTGGGGTTTCACTGCGCTGGGCGATGACGGCTGCAGGGTGTCGTTGACGCTGGACTTCGATTACGCCGGCATCGGCGGCAGTGTGCTCAAGCTCGGCTTCCAGGGGCTGGCCAGTCGCATGGTGGACGATTTCTGCCGCGCCGCGGACCAGTTGCATGGCTGAGCCGGTGATCACGGTGGAAGTGGTGCATGCCGGCGTGCGGCGCATATGGCGTTGCCGCGTCTCGCTGCCGGCCGGAAGCACGGCGATGCAGGCGGTCGAGGCTGCCGGCTTGCTGCCGTCGTTGCCGCCCGAAGCCGGGAGTCCGTTGCGACTGGGGATCTTCTCGCGCCGCGTCGATGCCGGTCACGTGCTGCGCGATGGCGATCGCGTGGAGATCTACAGGAGTCTGGCGCTCGATCCGATGGCCTCGCGCCGGCGCAGGGCCGGCCAGGGCTGACCTGCGTAGCGAGCGCTACTTGCCGCTGCCGGAATCCTTGCCGCTGCCAGCGCCGGAGTCCTTGCCGTCCTTGCTGTCCTTGCCGCTCATGTCCTTGTCGCCCTTGGTGTTGTTGACCGAGTAATTGACGTTGAGCTTCTTGCTCTCCTTGAGCAGGTTACGGTTGCTTTCGAGGTAGGGGCTGCCCTCGACGCGCGTCAGGGTGTCGTTGTCGAAAAACAGTGTCATCCGGCTGACCTGCATCGGACCACCGCGATGCGAATAGGTGGAGACGTAGTCCCAGCGGCTCTGGTCGAACGGCGTGGCGACCGAGGGCGTGCCGATCAGCAGCAGTACCTGGCGCTTGGTCAGGCCCGGCTTGAGCTGGGCCATCGCTTTCTTGTCGATGGTTTTGTCGAGCAAATTGCCCTGCCGCACGTCAGGCGTATAGACCAGGTGGCAGCCGGAGACGACAAGCGCCAGCGAGGCGACGACCGGCAGGGTGATCAGCTTGTGCATGCGTGTTGCGTCCAGATCGTGAAGGAGTCGGATGATACACTACCGGTTCGGCATCACCGCGCCGGGCGAGAGGTAGCTGCGATGGAACAGGAAACCCAGGAGTTGCGCCGGGTCGGACTCAAGGTGACCCATCCGCGCATGCGGATCCTGCAGATCTTCGACGAGGAAGAGGGCAACCATCTCACCGCCGAGGACGTCTACAAGAAGCTGCTTGCCCACCAGGAAGACATTGGCTTGGCGACGGTGTATCGCGTGCTGACCCAGTTCGAGGCGGCAGGTATCGTCGTCAAGCACAACTTCGAAGGCGGCCAGGCCGTCTACGAACTCGACCGTGGCAAGCACCACGACCACATGATCGATGTGGACAGCGGGAAAGTGATCGAGTTCGTCAGCGAGGAGATCGAGCGGTTGCAGCGGGAGGTCGCCGCGCGCCACGGTTATGTGATCGAGGATCACAGCCTGGTGCTGTACGTGCGGCCAAAGCATCGCGGTGGCGCGCGCAAGGCCTGAGTGGCGGCTGGCCGGAAGGCCCGAAATCATCGCAATGGGTCAAGCAGGTGCGCCGGAAGCGGCGCAAGCCGCTGCTGGGCGAGTAACTGGCGCATAAAAAAATCGCGAGGGAGGACTCCTGTCCACCTCGCGATTGCCTCGTACCTGACTGGAGCCCGGTCTGGCGAATTGCTCGCTCAAGCGGTTCCAAGGTAACGACCAGATGGCGTCCTGCCATCTTTCCGGAGTCACCGTCCCCACGAGGACTCCGGTACGCCATCTCACGATGGCGGCTCCCCCACATCGATGGAACGATCCTAACGAAGCTTTCACGCTCTGGATATCGGAAAATTTCCTAGACAGCGCGAACTGTGACGGGCAAGTCGTTGTTGCTTCGCAACAAGACGCGCAGATGCACGCCGCGCGGCGCGGGCTTCAGGCGGAACAGGCCGCCCAGCGACGTCACGCGGTCGCGCATGCCCTGCAGGCCGCGACCGCCACGCGGCGGGCGTTCGGACAGGCCAATGCCGTCGTCGCGCAGGTCGAGCAGGGCCAGCACCGCGCCATGGCGCTCGCCGATGCGCAGGCGCAGGCGGAATTCCCCGGCCTTGGCGTGCTTTACTGTGTTGGTGGCGCTTTCCTGCGCCAACCGGTAGATCGTGGTCCGGGTGTCGTCGTCGAGCAGGCGCGGGTCGCCGTGCAGTTCGGTGAGATAGCTGATGCCTGCGGCCTTCAGCAGGTCGCGGATCGGACCCTCGTCCAGCGCCCGCAGCAGCCCGAACTCGTCCAGCACGGCCGGGCGCAGATCGTCCAGCAGCCGGTGCAGGGCGCGGCGCATGTGGCCGAGGATGTCGTTGATCGAGGTCCCGATGTCCTCCAGCCCGGCCTGCCGCAGGCGGGACTGCGCGAGCTTCACGTGGGTCTGGATGGCGGTGATGTTCTGGCCCAGCTCATCGTGCAGTTCGGCGGCCATGTGGCGGCGCTGATTTTCCTCGGTCCGCAGGTTGCCGCGCGCGGCGGCGCGCAACTGCTGCGCCAGTTGGTCCAGCCGCCGGTTGACCGCGGCGAGGTGGATGTTCTGCTCGGCGACGCGCTGCCTGCTGCGACGCAGGGCATCGGTAGCCGAACCAAGCATCAGCGTGCCGCTGCCGGCCACGGCCAGGAACAGGTAGCCGGCGGCTTCCGGTACGTGGCCCAGCCGCTGGTCGAGCAGCGTCGTACCCAGGCTGGAGACGATCATCGCCAGTGCCGCACCGCGCCAGCCATGACGGAACGCGAAGAACAGCACCGGCGCCAGCGACAGCGCGCGCGCCAACTGCGACTGCGGCGCGGCGTGCTCGGACAGCAGCGCCAGGATGACCATGGCCGGCAACATCACCTGCAGTCCGTCCAGCAGCAGGGCGGAGGCGGTCTGCCGATCGGGTGGTGCACGCAGCACCATCGCCATCACCGGAAGCACCAG
>JAJXYE010000334.1 GCA_021780735.1 Pseudomonadota bacterium
AGGCAGGGCTGATCTTCCGCTGTTCACGCAACCCCATTGCAGTCGCATTCCACTACCAGGTTAGAGGTGCAAGGCCATGTCCCACGCAGCCACCCATGATCAGCACGATGATCACCACGGCGCGCCGAAGAATTTCTTCCAGCGCTGGTGCATGTCCACCAACCACAAGGACATCGGGACGCTGTACCTGATCTTCGCGCTGACCATGTTCTTCATCGGCGGCAGCTTTGCGATGGTGATCCGTGCCGAGCTGTTCAAGCCCGGCCTGCAACTGGTGCAGCCGTACTTCTTCAACGAAATGACCACCATGCATGCGCTGGTGATGATCTTCGGCGCGATCATGCCGGCCTTCGTCGGCCTGGGGAACTGGATGATCCCGCTGATGGTCGGTGCGCCGGACATGGCGTTGCCGCGCATGAACAACCTGTCGTTCTGGATCCTGCCGTTTGCCTTCGCCTTGCTGCTGTCCACCCTGTTCATGCCCGGTGGTGGCCCGGCCGGCGGTTGGACCATGTACCCGCCGTTGTCGTTGCAGAGCGATTCGCTGGCTTACGTGGTGTTCGCGATCCATCTGATGGGCATCAGCTCGATCATGGGCGCAATCAACATCATCGCCACCATCCTCAACATGCGCGCGCCAGGCATGGATCTGCTGAAGATGCCGGTGTTCGTCTGGAGCTGGCTGATCACCGCCTTCCTGCTGATTGCAGTGATGCCGGTACTGGCCGGTGCGGTGACGATGCTGCTGACCGACAAGTATTTCGGCACCAGCTTCTTCAATCCCGGCGGCGGCGGCGACCCGGTGTTGTACCAGCACGTGTTCTGGTTCTTCGGGCATCCCGAGGTCTACATCATGATCCTGCCGGCATTCGGGATCATCTCCGAGATCATCCCGACCTTCGCACGCAAGCCGATCTTCGGCTACAAGGCGATGGTGTTTGCGATTGCCTCGATCGCCTTCCTGTCCTTCATCGTCTGGGCGCACCACATGTTCGCGGTGGGTCTGCCGCTGGGTGCCGATATCTTCTTCATGTACGCGACCATGCTGATCGCAGTGCCGACCGGCGTGAAGGTGTTCAACTGGGTCAGCACCATGTGGGGCGGCTCGATGACATTCGAGACGCCGATGCTGTTCGCTGTCGCGTTTGTGATCCTGTTCACCATCGGTGGTTTCTCCGGCCTGATGCTGGCGCTGGTGCCTGCAGACTTCCAGTATCAGGACACCTATTTCGTGGTGGCGCATTTCCACTACGTGCTGGTGACCGGTGCGCTATTTGCAATCATTGGTGCCACCTACTACTGGTTGCCGAAGTGGACCGGCAACATGTACAGCGAGTTCTGGGGCAAGGTGCATTTCTGGAACAGCGTGGTGTGGGTGAATGTGCTGTTCTTCCCGCAGCACTTCCTCGGCCTGGCCGGCATGCCGCGGCGCATTCCCGATTACAACGTGGCCTTCGCCAACTTCAACATGATCAGTTCGATCGGCGGTTTCCTGTTCGGCGCCTCGCAGCTGATTTTCCTGGGGGTGTTGATCCACGCGGTCTTCTTCTCGAAGAAGAAGGCCACCGATCGCGTATGGGAAGGGGCCAAGGGGCTGGAGTGGACAGTGCCTTCGCCGGCGCCGCACCATACCTTTGACGTGCCTCCAGTGATTCATGACGAGGAATTGGCGCACGGCAACGTGCACGCCTGATCAAGCCAGTGAAGCAGGTGAGCATGACCGAGCAGATGAGCGACCAGCACGGCGACGACAGCCGTCGCGGCGTGCGGCGCACCGTCAGAATCCTGGTTGGAGTGGTGCTGGCGTTTTTCCTGCTGTCGTTCCTGCAGATCCTGCTGATGAAGTAGCGGTATCGGCGCCAGCATATGTTTTTCTTCAGTTGCCCGGGTTGATACGACCGGCAGGCAGTTCCCCGGGCGGCACGACGGGGCAGAGTCATCAAGAGAAGTCCACGGGGTCTCACATGGGTCAGCAGCACGACGCTTACTTTGTTCCGGCCAAGAGTTACTGGCCGTTCGTGGCCGCAGTGGTCATGTTCACCACGATGTTTGGTGCCGCGCACTGGCTGAACGCCGAGCCGGGTGACACCGGCTTCGGCAGGATGGTGCTGACCGCCGGTGTGATCGGTGTGCTTGGCATGTTCTTCGGCTGGTTCCGCTCGGTGATCAACGAATCACTTGCCGGTGACTACAACCACCAGGTCGACACTTCGTTCCGCATGGGCATGATGTGGTTCATTTTCTCGGAAGTGATGTTTTTCGGCGCTTTCTTCGGTGCGCTGTTCTACATCCGCATGTTCTCGGTGCCCTGGCTCGGCGGTGAAGGTCACGGCGTGCTCACTCACGAGTTCCTCTGGAGTGACTACGCGGCCTCATGGGGTGCGAACGGTGGCAACGGTCCGGCACATGTCGGCGGGGCCTTCAGCACCGTGGCTGCGTGGGGCTTGCCACTGGTCAACACGTTGATCCTGTTGTCGTCAAGTGTGACCGTGACAATCGCCCATCATGCGTTGCGCGCAGGCCATCGCGGAAAGATCCTGGTGTTTCTCGGCCTTACCGTGTTGCTGGGTGCGCTGTTCCTGAACTTCCAGGCGCACGAGTACATGGAGGCCTACAAAGAGTTGAACCTCACGCTCCACAGCGGCGTCTACGGTTCGACTTTCTTCCTGCTGACCGGCTTCCACGGCCTGCACGTCACGCTGGGCACGATCATGCTGGCGGTGATCTGGTTCCGCGTACTGAAGGGGCATTTCAGCAAGGAGCATCATTTCGGTTTCGAAGCGGTGGCCTGGTACTGGCATTTCGTTGACGTCGTCTGGCTGGGCTTGTTCATGTTCGTCTACATCCTCTAAGTCGACTCGCCCGTTCCCGGAAAGCACAAAAAGGCCCGCCATTGGCGGGCCTTTTGCGTTTCGCCGCGGAGTACTTCGGCAACACGAATACTGAGGCGTTCCGTCGGGGTCGGATCCAGGCACGAACCATGCATGTCATTAAGTCCCACGGTAAGGCACGAGATGCTCACCCGTGAAGCGTGCGCCGCGCGGTGGAAGCGATATGTTGCCGCTTGGCGCCTCCATATGGATCCAAACTGTGATGGCTAGTGGTTGCAATTGTATTCAAATTGGTGTAATGATCGCGACCCCGTGGGCGTCTGGAAATCACGCCGAGGGGTGCCGCGAGCGCTCGCCTCAAGTTCGAGGTTGTCCGGCAAGCCTTGGGGGGTAAGGGACATGTTTCGCTTGTTGCATCGAAAGGCCAATCGTTGGTTGTTGTTGCTGGCTGCGGTCGACATGGTGTTGTTGGGCCTCTCGCTCAACCTCGCCACGTATCTGCGCTACCTCAGCCATCCTGACGACTTGGCGAAGTTCTCCCATCACATGCCAGAGCGCTCGTTGGCGTTCGCGGCGATCATGCTGTTGGCACTGGTTGCTCTTGGACACTATCAGTCGCATATGCGCACCAGTTGGTTTGGTGTGTTGGCACGCCAGGCGGTGGGCTTTGTCCTGGGCGGGCTGGGCGTGTTGATCATGTATTACGTGCTGCCTCAGGCCTACGTCGGGCGAGGTGTGCTGGCGATCGCGCTGATCATGGCTTTTGCCCTGATGATCGGCTTTCGTGCCGTTTTCATGCGCATGGTCGATGCCGATGCAATGCAGCGCAGGGTCCTTGTCCTCGGAGCCGGTCAACGAGCGGAGCAGATTCATACGCGGATGCGCCGTCATGCCGATCGGGTCGGCTTCCATGTGGTTGGTTTCGTGCCCAGGGAAAACGAGGAGACCCGCATTTCGGCTGCGTACCTGGTGACGCCCGAAATGCCGCTGTATCAGTGGATTCTCCGCGAAAATGTGGACGAGATCGTGGTCGGCGTCGATGATCGTCGTGGTGGCTTGCCGATGGAGGATCTGCTTGAGTGTCGACAGAACGGTGTGGACATCATCGACCTGGCAACCTTCTTCGAGCGTGAGTCCGGTCGGGTGCAACTGTCGTTGACCGATCCATCCTGGCTGGTGTTTTCCGGCGGCTTCGATGCGACTCCATTGCGCCGGGCCAGCAAGCGCTGTTCGGATCTTGTGGTCGCAGCTCTGGTACTACTGCTGACCTGGCCGCTGATGTTGCTGGTGGCGTTGGCGATCCGGATCGAGTCCGGTGCCGGTCAGCCCATCCTCTATCGGCAGGAGCGGGTAGGTGCGGGCGGCAAGACCTTTCAGCTGATCAAGTTTCGCAGCATGCGTACCGATGCCGAGCTGGATGGTGTCGCCCGTTGGGCCAACAAGGACGACGATCGGGTAACCCGGGTCGGGCGCTTCACGCGCAAGGTGCGTCTGGACGAGCTGCCGCAATTGTGGAACGTGCTCAAGGGCGAGATGAGTTTCATCGGACCCCGTCCGGAACGCCCTCAATTCGTGCTCGATCTGGGTCAGAAGATCCGTTACTACGGCCTGCGCCACTGTCTGAAGCCGGGTTTGGCCGGCTGGGCGCAACTGCGCTATCCGTATGGTGCATCCGAGGCGGATGCCGAAGAGAAGCTCAAGTACGACCTGTATTACGTCAAGAACCACAACCTGCTGTTCGACATGTTGATTCTGTTCCAGACGGTTGAGGTTGTGCTGTTCGGGCGCGGTGCACGTTGATTGGCCAGAATGCTCCGGCGGCGGGTGCAATGCCCGCCACGGTGCGTCACAAGTAATCCCGCGTTCAGTTCCCTGCACGTAGATTTCACACGATCGCCCGTACTTCGGTTCGGCGATTGCCTTCGGCAATCTGTGTGAAACAGGGGGGTGCCGTGGCCGTTTTTCTGGTTGGATTGTGACGTAATCGAGCGATCCTGGACCATTTGCGTCCTAGCCTTCGCACCAAGCACACGCGGCAGTATCCGAAGCATCCCGTCGATTTCAAGCGACCGATCCGGCATACGCCCATCACTCTCGCGGAAATCCCCCCATGTTTCTATTCAGCAAGAAAGCTTTGCACGCGTTGTTACGCCCGCCGGCAGCCGTTGCCGGCAACCCGGGTTGCACTTCTGCCTGGGCGCCAAAGCGCTCCAGCCGGGCTTCGGGAAGCCGACGAATCGGCGTCCTGCTGGCCCTGCTCGCCGTCCTCATGCCAGTCGGGGTTGCCAGTGCCGTTACCCTGGCAGGCCATCCACGATTGATCCTGGACAGCAATACCCTGACCACCCTGCGCCAGCGTGCAGCGGCCAACACCGCTCAGTGGCAAGTGCTGAAAAGCCAGTGCGATTCACTGATTGGTGGCACGGTGCAGTACCCCACCGGCATTGCTTACCCCGACCTGCCCAACATGGGCCAGGGGTATGAGGGCGACAACTACCTGCCGAATCTGCTGAATGAGGCAATGTGCTACCAGGTTCTCAGAACCACCAATCCAACGGCGGCGGCAACTTATGGTGCCAAGGCAGTCGACATTCTGATGAAGATGTCAACGCCATACACGACCTCCAGTGGCAATCTTGGAGAGGATCCATGCACGGATGATGGCTATGTGATTCGATTCTACGGCGTGGGATTCGGGCTGGGCTATGACTGGCTGTACGACTTGCTGACGCCTGCCCAGAAGACGCAGGTCTATACCGCTGCCAATGCCTTTGTCACGGCATGGGAGGCACCCAACGGCTGCGCGTCGTTCGCCTACTCCAATCCGCAAGGCAACTATTTTGCAGGCTACTTTCACGCCAAGGCGGTTATCTCGCTGGCGACCTATGACGAAAACCCCAGTGCCCCGGCGCAGTGGACCGATTGGCTGAACAACCAGTTCGGCCAGCGCGTGCAGCCCTACTATGCCAAGCACATGCTGGGTGGGGGTTGGCCCGAGGGTTTCGCCAACTATGCGCCACTGGCGATACTCAACATGACGTTGCCGATGCGCGAGGTCAAGACGGCCACTGGTATTGATCTGGTCAACGCGAAAGCTGCCTATTCCTTCCCGGTGGACAGCGCGAACTACGCCATGCACTTCACTTGGCCATCGCTCACGTATTTCGATGATCGCGATACCAACCATTCCAACTCCACCACCCAGCCGCCGGGCACGCCCAACTCTTCCATTTATCAGCAGCTCCTGGGCGAGCTGTACTACTGGAAATCGCCATTGGCCAGCGTGTTCAATCAGTACCGCTTCGCCATCAATGCCGCGAATGCGTCTTATGCGATGGGTAATCCTTGGGAGGTATTCCTCGAAGTGGCGCCAGGCGCCCCGGTGACGCCGCTGAATACGCTGCCACTTTCGTACTTCGCCCAGGGCATGGGTGCGGTTTCTGCGCGATCGAATTGGACCACCGGTGCAACCTGGATGTCGTTCCGCGCGGGCCCTTATACCAACAATCCGCAGGCCGGCGAGGAGTATTTCGATCAGGGAAGTCTGGCTCTGGTTCGTGGTGGCACGCCGCTGCTGCTCAATGCCACCGGATGGGCCGTGCACAACCCGGGCGGAAACGCTGCTGAAAACGACGTTTACAACGACAATTACGGTAGCTTCAATGCCAACAATGGCGCCCTCGGCAACAGGCGTCCGTACAATATTTTCTACGTGCGGCACATGAATGGATCGGTGCTGGCCGAGCGATTCGGGCAGGCGTCATATACGACCGAAGGCGACGGGGTGCGTACCCGTGTTACGGCGTATGAGGACGCGCCGGATCATGTGTTCGTGCAGGCTCGTTGGCTCAACGACATGTACCGCAAGTTCTCTGCCGGCCCGTCGGTATCTGGCTGGGTACGCCAGATCGTCTACCTGCGCCCGAATCGCTTTGTGGTGTACGACCGCACCAGTATCGGCAATTCGAGCTACGACCAGTTCATGGCCTGGCACTTTCCAGCACTCCCCGCAATAGCGTCCTCGGTGGCGGGTACCAGCCGTCTGAATGTGACCTACAACGGCAAATTTGCCGGCGCGATGACCACGGTGCTGCCGGCCAGCGCGAAGGTCGCTTCGCTCGTGCTTTATCCGGATCTGCAGCCGACCAAATTCTGGGAGACCCGGGTGCGCCCGGCGAACAGCAACGTCAACCAGGACTGGCTGACCGTGTTCGACCTGTCCTCATCGGCATCGCTCGTGGCCAGCGCCAGTCCGGTGGTGGTGACCCTTGGTGGCATTACCGGTGTCCAGCTCGCGGCCAGCGATGGCAACAATGTGGTGGTCAGCAGCACCGGCCCGGCCAACCAAACGATCTCCGGCAGCATCGGCTACAGCGTGGGTGTGATGGCGGCCCGGCATGTCGTCACCGATCTGGCACCGAATACGGGCTACACGGTGAGCGTGACTACCAGCGGGAATACGCGCAATGTGCGGATCAGTGCCGGCGGTACGACGATGAGCAGTGCCAATGGGGTGCTTGACTTCTCGATCAACGCATCAGGCACGGTGCAGGCCGGCCTGCCGCCCACCATCGTGAACAGATAACCTCCCGAACCGGGGCAAGCTGCCGCACGGCCGTCTCGGCGGAATCGCGAGGACGAATGGCGGGAGCCATTCGTCCTCGTCCGTTTGGAGGGCATGGCCGTTGCGGTGCTGGTTATACAGGGTGCCGATCGTCCAGTCATGTGGGATCCGGCTGGGTTCGGGCGCCGCGCAGGGCCGGAACGAGGTTGATGTCGCCGCCGCTCGGGCGGGACATTCTGTCGCGTCCGATTCAAAATTGCGCCGCCTCCCCTGGACTGCGCGAGGCCTTCAGCGGTTGCAATTCCGAGCTGTACCAATCGACCACCTGCCCGTTCTCAAAGCGGATCCATGAGGGTCCGTAATCCCAGCGCGATCCGTTGATCATTACCGGCTCGCCCTCCAGTTTGCGCACCGTCGTTGAATTCATCCCGAGCTGGAGCTGGAGCGGTAGTGCCTGGCCGGAGGGCTCGGATTTCCTTTGCGTTGCCGAGACTTCGGTGGCTGCGCTTGCCGGTGCAGGGGCAGGAGCTGGCGGATTGCTGCTCCACCACAGCCAGCCCGCGCCAGCTCCGGCGACAGCGGCCAGGAGCCAGCGCGAACGCCGCGCGTGAGGCCTGGCCTGCTTCGTCTGCGGGGGGGCGGCGAACCCGGGCCGAGCGGCAGGCCGATCGGCCTGCCGCGTCGCTGGTGCACCCGGAAGTCGGCCGTGCTGGCGCTCAAACCGCATTGCAGCCCCATAGAGCGCAGTAAGGCGCTGCAGTCGTTCGCTGGCGATCATGTCGCCATGGTTGCTGCCGCGCCGATCCGGATGCAACACCAGCACGCGGCGCCGGTAGGCCTGCTTGAATTCGGACAGTTCGCAGTCGGGCTGCACGCCAAGAATCTTGTACAGGTCGACAAAATCGGTCTCACGGGCCAAGGCCACCCTCCATTTGAGTTGCTTCCCGCCAAGTCATGCTGATCACCAGTTCCTGTTCTGGTAACGAAGCCAGTGGGAGGCGGGAATTGTCGTGTGGAACAAGTGGCTCGATATCGCAAGGACTCATGAGCATCATGATGGCTCGCACGATGCAGTCACGGCGCGTTTGTTCGCCAGCACGGTCGATGCGCACGCGGGTCGCGTCACTGGTTTTCATACTACTATCTATGTGAACCAGTGCGCAGATTCAGACGGAACGCTTGACGAGTACACCTCATGTGTGCAGACAGGCGTGGGCCTGGATGAGGGGATGTCAAATTGAATGCAATGGCTGCAGCGGTGGGTTTCGTATCGCAGTTCTCTGCAAGGGTCGTTCGGATGATTGTCATGGATACATGGCTGCGGCGCGACCAGTGCGACTGTGCAACCCATGTGTCTGTCGATGGACGGCTGCCATGAGCGTGGCGGTGTATGTCACATATTGGGCCTGCCTCTTGCTCCTGGTATATGTCTTCGCCGGTTACCCGCTGGCCATCTGGTGTTGGTCCTGGCTACTGCCTCGGCGGATATGCAAATTGCAGATCACCCCCACCATAACCGTAGTGATGGCGATTAATGACGGTGCCGATCTGGTTCAGGCCAAGCTGGCAAACCTGCTTGAACTCGATTACCCGGCCGACAAGATCGATATCGTGGTGGCGTGCGATGGCTGCCGGGACGATACAGCCGCCCAGTGCCGGAATTTTTCCGGACTGCAAATTCGCGTGATGGAATTCGCCGAGCGGCGCGGCAACGCGGCCTGCCTGAATGATGCTGCCGCTGGAGCTGCCGGCGAGTTGTTGCTGATCACCGACCCGCGTCAGCAGCTGGATCCGCAGGCGCTGCGTGAACTGGCAGCCAACCTGGCTGACCCGACGGTCGGTGCAGTCAGTGGCGAAATGCGGCTGAGCGACGCCAGTGCCGGTATTGCCCGGGGTATCGACGCCTGTTGGCGCTACGAAACCCTGATACGACATGCAGAAAGCCGCTCGGGCTCGACGGTCGGCGTCACCGGTGCCATCTACGCGATGCGTCGCAGCCTGTTTCAGCCGCTTCCTCCAGGGACAATACTCGGAGACGTGCTGATGCCGATGACTCTCGCCGCGAGCGGTCGGCGCGTGGTTTTCGAGCCGCTGGCGCTGTCCTGGGTTCGATCCGCGCAACAGTCGGCAGAGGAACGTCGGCGCATGATTCGCAGGCTGGCCGGCAATTTTCAGTTGTTGCAGCTGGCGCCGTGGTTGCTGCAGCCATGGCGCAATCCGTTGTGGTGGCGCTTCGTCAGCCACGAGTTGCTGCGTTTGCTGGCGCCGTGGCTGTTGCTGTTGCTGACGCTTTGCAGTGCCTTGCTGGCGACGCACCATCGCTTGTGTGCCTGGAGCCTGCTTGCGCTGCTGACAGGGCTGGCGATCTTGCTGCTGGATCGCCGAATGCCGTCCGCAGTGGCACGATGGCTGCCCGTGCGGCTTGCCGTCGTATTCGGCTACCTGAATCTTTTCGCGGCACAGGCGCTGATCGCGTTTGCGCGCAACCGGAGAATGCATCTGTGGTGATTGATGAGGTTCATGACCGCCCGGTTCCGGTGCGAAGAAGTCGTCAGGACATGTTGTGTAATGCTCAAGTCGAGACGCGCGCGCGTGCCGGAACTCGCCACATGCAGACCGCGTTGCGCAGGCTGCGGGCGCGGCTCGAGTTGACCCCGTGCTCCGCGGCGCATCGAGAAGGCCGGACAACCGCGGGTTCTGCATGTTTATCCTGATCGTCATCTACCTGATCCTTACCATCATTCGCCCGCAGGACTATATGCAGGCGCTTGCCGGCATTCCGATTCTGCCGGCCGCGCTCATCCTTGCATTCGTCGCATGGCTCGGCTCGCCCAAGAAGACGATGGCGGCGCCGCAGCTCTATATCTTGCCGGTGTTCCTGCTGGCGTTGCTGATGTCGGAAGTGGCCAACAGCTGGTTGGGCGGCGCGATTGAGCAGCTGAGGCAGTTTTCGCCGGTAGTGATCTCATTTTTCGTGCTCGTCACGGCGGTGTCCGCCAGTCGTGAGCGGGTGGTCACCACCTTCGTCGTCTTCGTCCTGTGCTCGATGCTGCTGGCGCTGCATGGAATCGATCAGTTCAATCACGGAGTCGGCTGGACCGGAATGGGCCTCTCGGAGGACAGACGCATCCAGTACGTGGGGATCTTCAATGACCCGAATGACCTGGGGCTGCTGTTTGTCGCGGTCTTGCCGATGGCGTGCTATCTCTGCGCGCGAGCTGGCTTTCTGGGACGCTTGTTCTGGCTCGCGGGGGCTGGCCTGCTGCTGTACGGCATTTATCTGACCAACTCGCGTGGCGCCTTCCTGGCAGTCATGGTGATCGTCGGAGTCTACATCTGGCACAAACGTGGCCTGATCTCTGCCCTTTTTCTCGGCGGGGTCGGCATGATGGGCCTGCTGATGCTGCCCACGCGTGCGCAGGACATCGATGTCGATGACCCATCCGCATTCGGGCGCGTTGACGCCTGGTACGAAGGGCTGCACATGTTTCGCACGCACCCGTTGTTTGGCGTAGGCGCGGGCAACTTCACCGACTACAACTACCTGACCGCGCACAATTCGTTCGTGCTGGTGCTGGCCGAGACCGGACTGTTTGGCTACACCCTGTGGCTGGCCTTTGTCGGTTACAGTTTCATGATGACGCTCCGGATACTGCGCCATACCGGGAGTCCGTCCGCAAGTCAGGCCGAGGTGACGCCGGAGCAAGCCGATGCGAAATCACGCAGAGTCGAATGGGAGCGTGAGCGCGGTGTGGCGCTGACCTTGCTGCTGTCGTTGTGCGGCATGTTCGCGGCGGCATTTTTTCTCAGCCGCAGCTACATGATCGTCCTGTACCTGATGATTGCCGTCGTGGTGGGTCACTTCGTCGGCGTACGTCGCCGCTTCCCCGAGGTCGACGGCTTCAGCCTGATTTCGGATGGCTGGATCTGGGGCCCGCTGGCTCTGGGCTCGATCGCGCTGCTGTTTATCGTGGTTGCCGTGTTGATGCGACTCGCCGCATGACTGCCCGCGATCGCGCGTTGCGCAACACCTTTTTCTCGTCGATCGGTATCTATACCGAATATGTGCTCGGCATGGTTGCCGCGATTCTTATTGCACGTGGCCTCGGCCCGGATCACTACGGCATCTATGGCCTGTTCATCTGGTTTGCCTCGGTTGGCATCGTGGTGACCAACTCCGGCATCACCACCGGAGTGATCAAGTTCGTCGCGGAGCTTCGTGGCACCGGGCAGCGCGACATGATCAAGCCCGTGCTTGCGCGCCTGCGCAGAGTTCAGTACTGGCACCTGATCCTGGTAGCTGTTGCCGCTTCGATACTCTTTGCTGTTGCGGGCAAGCGATTCGCCCGAGAGCTGCATCTGCTGGAGTTCGGCCTGCTGCTGGTTGCCGTCGGCATGCGTGCGCCGTACATGTTCAATATTGCGATTGCCAAGGGATTCGAAGCCTTCGACGCGACGGCCAAGGTGGCGATGGTGGCTGCGCCGCTCAACCTGGCGATGGTCGTGACGGCAAGCCTGCTGCACGCTCCGATCACCTGGTTCCTTGTGGTGTATGTGATCTCCAGTGCCGTGTTCCTGCTGATCTCGCAACAACAGGCGCGCCGCGTATTGCGTGGGCTGCCAAGTCCGGTTTCGTTGCCTGAAGAGTTGGTGCGTCGAATGCGTCGCCATCTTCGTATCGTGTCGGTGACGATCATCGTGAGCTTCCTGATAGCGAGCGATGTCGAAATACTGTTCTTGAATCTGTACGCCTCTTCAGCATCCGCTGGCTATTTCAAGGTCGCCTATCAACTGGCCACCGGAATCATGCTGATGGTGCCCGGCGTGTTTGGCGCCGTGTTGTTGCCGATGATGGCCAAGGCACAAAGTCAGGGTCGCGAGGTGGGCGGGCGCCGTTTTGTGGCAGTCACAAGCTACCTGATGCTGCTGGCGGCACCGGTGGTGGCGTTCGGCGCCAGCTTTTCAGGTTCGATCATCAGTCTGCTGTACGGCGCTTCCTATGCGGAGTCTTCGCCGGTATTCGCATGGTGCCTGTTTGCCTGTGGAGTGAGCACCCTGATCCAGGGCGCCACCAGTCTGCTCATGAGCGCCGACCGGCAGCATACCGTGCTGATCATGACCGTCCTGCTGGGAGTGCTGAAGATGGTGCTCGACTTCACCCTGATCACCCGTTTCGGGTTGTCCGGATCGGTAGCGGCCATTGTGATCGAGACACTGGTGATCGCCGCGTCATACCTGACGGTGGGGATGCGAGTCAGTGGCGCGCGTCTGGAATGGCTGCGCCTGCTGCGCGTGGTGTTGGCGGCGGCACTGGCGGCGGCACTGACGTGGCCGATTCATATGCTGCACCTTTCGCCGTTGCCGTCATTGTTGCTCGGCGCCGTGGTACTGACGCCCGGCTATGCTCTGCTGACCCTGTTCCTGCAATGCTGGAGCCACGCGGACATCGAGCAGTTGCAGGGGCTCCATCTCCGTCTTGCCGCGGGTCGACCGCGGTTGTTGGGGCGCCTGCTTGGCTGGGCGGGTGCACGCGCGGGACTGAAATCATGAAGACATCATGGTACGAGAAGGCGTTTCGTCACGTGCTCTATCCTGCCTGGGAGACCGGCTTGCGTCGGCGTCGCACCCTGGCGTACATGGCCGAGTACCGGCGTGACCAGTGGCTGACGCCGGAGCAGATTGCCGGGCTGCAATGGCAACGCCTGAAACGGTTGCTGGAGCATTGCGAGCGCGAGGTACCGTATTACCGGCGTCGCTGGCGCGAGCTGGGTATCGTGGTGGCGGATATCCGCAATATGGACGACTACGCCAGGTTGCCGCTGCTGACCAAGGCGGACATCCGTCTCAATCTTGATGAATTGAAGGCAGTCTCCTGGCGCGAGCATCTGCTGTACAAGGCGACGGGGGGTTCGACTGGCGACCCGTTGCGCTTCGGCTACACCAGGGAGAGCTACGAGCGCCGTACCGCGGTGATGTGGCGTGGCTATGAATGGGCCGGCTCTCGCATGGGGCGGCCCACGCTGTTCCTGTGGGGTGGGGCGGTAGGCGAACAGACCAGGATGCAGCATCTCAAGGAGCGCATATACAACGCAGCCTTCGCGCGACGCGTCCTCAACAGCTTCCACATGACCGAAGCCAACATGTCTGAATTCGCCGACGCGATCGACAGCTATCGGCCGCAGGTGATTGTGGGTTACGTCGGACCACTGGTACGTCTGGCGCAATGGTTGATAGCCACCGGGCGCCGGGTGGCGCGGCCGCAAAGCATCATTGGCGCAGCCGAGGCTTTGCATGAATTCCAGCGACAGCTGATCGAACAGGCGTTCGGCTGCCCCGCCTACAATACGTATGGCTGTCGCGAGTTCATGCTGATCGCCGCAGAATGTGACAAGCGTGAAGGCTTGCACGTCAATGCCGATCACCTGGTGGTCGAGTTGAACCGATCGGCAGCTGTGACGTCGGCGGACCAGGCGGGTGAAGTGGTGATTACCGATCTCTACAACTATGGCATGCCGTTTGTGCGGTATCTCAACGGCGATCTGGCCACGGCATCCGACCATCACTGCAGTTGTGGTCGCGGGCTGCCGCTTCTGCAGCGGGTCGATGGACGCATGCTCGACGCAATCCGCACGCCGGCCGGTCACATACTGCCGGGCGAATTCTTTCCGCACATGCTGAAGGACGTGCCGGGGCTGGTGCGCTTCCAGGTGGTGCAGCGGCGGCTGGATCAACTCGAGCTGGCGCTTGTGCGCGGCCCGGGTTTCGACGACTCCTCACTCGATTACATCCGCCATGAACTGGCCAAGGTGGTCGGTGACAGCCTTGCCATTCATTTCCGCTTCGTCGAGGACATTCCATTGACGCCAAGTGGAAAGTGGCGTGTAACCATGTCGGAACTGCCAGTCACGCCTGCCGCATGAACATCACCCACGTCGTCGAGAACCTCAATCGCGGCGGCCTTGAGCGCATGGTCATCGACCTGGTCACCTTGCAACAGCGGCAGGGCCACCACTGCCAGGTGCTGTGCCTGTTTGAGCTGGGAACGCAGGCGCAGGAACTGACTGGGACGGGCATTGCGGTCAGCGCCTGCGGCAAGCGGCGGGGACTGGATCTGCGTGCTCTGGCGCGGATGCGTGGGGCCTTGCGCAGTCATGCCACCGAGGTGCTGCATACGCACAACGCCGTGGCGCACTATCACGCGGTCTGGGCAAGCACCGGGCTGGGTATGCGCAAGGTAGTCAACACCCGCCACGGCATGGGGGCGAACCGGCGCTCCGGTAGACGCGAGTGGCTGTACCGGCGAGCGCTCGCCGGCACGGACGTGGTGGCCACCGTATGCGAGGCGGCCCGCGCCGACGCCGTGCGCCGCGGGATCCTGCCGTCGGCAAAGGCGCGGGTAGTGCCCAATGGCATTCGGGTGGAGGCATTCATCCAGGCATCGCCCGGACACCGCGTGCGGCTGCGCCAGATGCTGGGACTTCCGCCGCAGACCCGGATCATAGGCAGCGTCGGCCGCCTCAACTGGACCAAGGATCAGGCCAGCCTGATCCGCGCGTTCGGCATGGTTCGCCGGCAGCTTGCGGAAGCGGAGCTGGTGCTGATCGGGGATGGCGAACTGCGTGCCGAGTTGCAGCAATGTGCTGCCGCCGAAGGGGTGGCCGGACAGGTGCACTTGCTGGGCGACCGAAGCGATGTGCGCGAGTTGCTGCCCGGATTGGACCTGTTCGTACTGTCCTCGCTGAGCGAGGGTTATTCGATGGCCCTGCTCGAGGCTTGCGCCAGCGCATTGCCGATCGTGGCCACGGCGGTGGGCGGCAACGGCGAGATTGTGCGCGACGGGGTCAGCGGCTGCCTCGTGCCTGCTGGCGATGCACCGGCGCTGGCCGCCGCGATGACCGCGCTGCTGGCGGAGCCCGAACAGGCGCAGGTGCTGGGTGCGGCGGCACGAGCCTGGGTCGAGGCCGAGGGCTCGCTGGAGGCGATGGCTGCGCGTTACGACGCGCTATATCGCGGTCAAGCGGAGTGAGTGCATGCGTTTGAAGCTGCTGGTGCTGACCAACCTGTTTCCAACCCCGTGGGATCCCCTGCGTGGCGCATTCAATCGCCAGCAGTTCGAACGGCTGGGTCAGCGCCACGACGTGCATGTGCTCACCGCGGTGGACTTTCGCGAGCGGTTGGGTGGAGTGCGCGGAGCTGTCGAAGTGCCCGGCTTGCACACCGACCATTTCGTGTTCATGTTCCCGCCGGGGATCGGTTCGCTGCATGCCGGTTGCTGGTTCATCTCCCTGCTGCTTCAGCACGGCCGTCGCCTTCGCGCCGAAAAATACGACGGCATACTGGCCAGCTGGGCCTATCCGGATGCCGTCGCGGCGGGCTGGCTGGCGCGATGGCTGGGCATTCCGTATGCGGTCAAGGTACATGGCAGCGACCTGAATGTGATGGCCGAGGACACGTTGCGACGGCCACAGATCCGCTCCGCCTTGCGCCACGCCGGCGCCGTGGTGGCGGTGAGTCGAGCGCTGGCCGACAAGGCCGTGGTGATCGGCGCCGATCCGGCCCGGGTGCACACCATCTACAACGGCGTCGACGATCAGCGCTTTGCACCGGGGTCGCAGCAGGAGGCGCGGCAACGCCTGCAGTTGCCGGCCGACCAGCCGCTGCTGCTCTATGTTGGCAATCTCAAGCAGACCAAGGGCTGCGTCGACCTGCTCGAGGCCTTTCCCGCCCTGCTGGCGAGCCAGCCGCAGGCGCGCCTGGTGTATGTGGGTGCCGGTCCCTGCCGGGCCGAGCTGCTGCAACGCGCCAGCGCGCTGGGGTGCGCCGATCGGGTCGACCTGATGGGTGCCGTGGCACACACGCAATTGGGTGACTGGTTTCGCGCGGCCGACCTGTTGTGCCTGCCCAGCCACAATGAAGGCGTACCCAACGTGGTGTTGGAGGCAATGGCCTGCGGCACGCCGGTGGTGGCCAGCCGGGTCGGCGGCATTCCCGAAGTGTTGCCGGAATACGCTGGCATCCTCGTGCCGGCACGCGACCGGGCGGCGCTGTCGGTAGCCCTGATCGACGCCACGGCGCGCAACTGGGAGCGCGACCGTATCGTCGAGCACGCGCGCGGTTTCCGCTGGGATGACAACATTGACCGGCTGGAACGTGTCCTGCAGACCGTTGTCGCCGGCACGGATTAGTTGCTACACCGCTTGCACCGCGACTCTCACCGATCGGCCTCGCCCGCATTCGAGGTGTCGGCAGGGGCGGCGGCGAACATGCTGTCAAGACCCTGTTGCACCCCGATCCGGGGTTCCCAGCCCAGCCGGGTGCGTGCGGAGGTGATGTCGAAGTTGGCCAGCGGGCGCAACGAGCGCACCCGGTAGCGAGTCAATGGCACGCTGCGGCCGAGCAGCTTGCCCAGCAATTCAACCCCGGAGGCGAGCAGCATGAACACGCCGGTGGGCAGGCGCAGCAGCTTCAGTTCGCTGCCCAGCTTGTGTTTGACGCGCGACAGATAGTCGCCCTGGGTCACGATCTGCGGGTCGACCACGTTGAAGATTCCGCCCAGCGCGGCGGGTGTCTCTGCCGCCAGCAGCAGGGCATCGACCACGTCATCGACGTAGACCAACGGCAGCGTCTGCGTCGCCGGGCCGACCGCAATCCAGCGCCCGGCAAGCGCCAGCGTGCCATTCGGGGTCACCCATTCCGCGCCAGGCCCCACGATCTGGCCCGGGCGCAGGATCACCGCCGGCAGGCCGCGATCGCGGATCGCGTCGGAGACCATTGCCTCGGCGGTCAGCTTGGTTTGCGTATAGGCGCCGCGTCGCTCGGGGTGGGGCTCGAAGCGTGAATCCTCGCGCATGGGAACGGCTGGATCGCGACCGGCGTGATCCAGCACGCTGAGCGAGCTGACGTAGACCAGTCGCGGTACGCCGTGCTTGAGGCAGGCGTCCACGATGTTGCGCGTGCCCCATACGGTGCCCGCCTCGAAGTCGCCCGGCCCGCCGCGCATCGCAGCTCCGACGTGGTAGACCACGCGTGCACCGTCGACCGCATGGTCGACAATCCGCGGGTCACCCAGGTCGCCGACCACTACCTGCATGTCCGCCGCTCGTGCCGCGACTTGGTCGTCGCGACGAACCAGGACGCGCACGGTTTGCCCGCGCGCGCGCAGGGCCGCCACCAGCGCGCGGCCGAGAAATCCAGCGGCGCCGGTCACCAGCGCGTCCACGGGCTTGAGCTCGGTGATGCGCGCATCCAGCTCGTCGCGACGTTCCCGATCCGCCTGTGCGCATACCGTTTCCATCAGCGCGATCGGGCGCCGGCCTTCGGTAGCGCTGATCGGTGGCGGCTGGCCCTCGTGCAAGGCGCGCGCAAATGCCTCCGCGCCATGCTGGATGCCGGGCGATGGCCGCAGGCGACCGGTGGCAAAACGCAGCACATTCCATGGCACCCGGAAGATATCCCGCAGTGCGGTCGTGAATGCGCTCAGCACGATGCCGATGAACTTTGGCCCGGGCAGCACGCGCTGAACCCGGCAGATCTGCAGGAAGCGGTCGACCTCGATGATGCCGCGCGTGCCATGCACAATCAGGCGGTTCTGCATCGGCCGCACATTCCACGACAGCAGCAGCCGACCCATGCCGTTGGCGCACTGCGCCCTGGCATCCCATTCGTCGAATTTCAGGTTGGTTGTGGAGCCGCTGGCGCGATAGTGGACGTCGAGCTCGTCGATCGTGCCGAGGAACGATTCCAGTATGTAAAGACCATGCACGCCGAGGTCGCGGAACGGGTATGAGCCCTGCCTGACCATGCCGGGCAGTGGCCCGCCCGCATAGGGCGGGTAATCGGAACTGCGCAGCACGTCGACGGCAACGACATCACCGATCCTGCCCGCCTTCGTCAGTGCCAGCGCCTGCATGATCATCGGGTCGAAGTGATCCGAGTGATCAACAGAGAGCAGCAGACCCTTTTCCCGTGCCTTGTCGATCATCGCGTCGCACTCGGCGACCGAGTCGGCCATCGGCTTTTCGACAAAGACGTGACAACCCATCTCCAGTGCCTGCAACGCAAGCGAGGCATGACTCGATGGAGGCGTCAGCACGTACACCGCGTGTGGCTGACGGGCTCCCAGCGAGGCAAGATCCGTGGTGACGAACTCGATGCCGAAGTCCTTGGCCAGTGCCTGCGCCGCCTTTTGATCCAGGTCGCAGATGCCAACGATCTCGACGAACTCAAGTCGACGCAGTGCGGCAAGATGGTATCGCGCCACGTAGCCCGCGCCGATGATGGCGACGCGAAGCTTTCCCTCCATTGCCACGTTCATCCGTACCCCTGCGTTAGCCACTGGTGCATGCCTGCCGTCGTGCCAGTGCTGATGATACTTCCTCGAGCACCTGCGCGACCCGGCTATCCCAGGTTTGATCCGCCACGGACAACATCCGCTCAGTCGCCGCGCTTGCCGAGTTGCTGTTCAAGGCGCGCTCAAGTCCGCTGAGGAAGGCATCGCGGTCTTCGGCAATTTCGATCCAGCGTGCGAACTTGTTGATTTCCGGGTGGCTCACGCTGACGATCGGTTTTCCGGTTGCCAGGTACTCCCGCAACTTCAGCGGGTTGGCGTTCTCGACCTGCCGGTTGTGGCGATAGGGAATGATGGCGACATCGAAAGCCTTTGCCCATGCCGGCAAACTTGCATAGGGCTGCGCTCCGACCAGCATGACGTTATGCAGGGCCTGCAGCCGTGAGACATTGGTGGCTGCGTGCCCGACCAGAAGAAACGTCCATTGCGGGCGTTCCCGCGCCAGCCACTCGATCAGCTCCAGGTCGATCCATTCGTGGATTGATCCGAAATAGCCCACCACGGGATGGGAAAGGCCCTGCGCTGCGGCGGGGACAACGGTTGCGGGATCCATCGCCAGGGCAAAGAGCGACACGTCCACGCCGTGTGGTGAAAACCGCGTACGGGTGTTGACCATCTGCTTGGCAGCAACGAGTGCAGGTGGGGCAACGAACACCAGATCAGCACACCGGGTCAGCTCATCGTCGCGTGCGGCAATCAGTTCGGTGTCGACACCGGGATGAGCAGCATAGTCGTCGATGCAGTAATAGACGCAAAGCTGCTCGCCCAGCCGTTGTGCGAGAAACCCCGGATGAGGCACGACGAACCAGGAAATCGGCTTGGCGTCGCCTAGAACACGCATGGCTCGACGTACCGCCCATCGGCCAAAGATCCGGTTGAGCCATTCGACGCCGGGCATGCGACGAAAGGGCAGTTGCGGCACAGTGCAGTGCCACAGGTTGGGCTTGATCAGGATTGGTGCGCGCAAAGTTGCGCGAATCTTGCGCAAGGCGCGCCGGAGATCCCGCCCGCTTGCCTGGGGCGCACGCAGGCCGGGCGAGTCGATGTACAGCACCGGCAGCGTTCTGGCCAGCCGTTCCGCTACGTGGTGGCTGCTGGTGCGGTTCTCCGCGTACCAGTCATTGCCGAAATAGACCACGCCATACTCATTCAGCACAGATACCTCTTTGTATCAGGCACAGCAAGTCCGCGGGCAATTGAGTCCGGCTTGAAAAATCCAGTGCCACGTGCCGTCGCCCATATTTTGCTTCCGACCTGTCGGGGCTCGCATCGAATGGGTCTGCGAGTACGGCACCAATCGGGGTGGTCACGACGATGCAGGGAACCAAATTCGAGGCTGGTTTCATGGCTTGGCCATTCCTGTCCATGAGCCGCAAACGACGATAGAGTATAGGCGAATGCTGCCTTCGAAAGGGTTCAGTCGGCAGATACCTGCGCGCACGCTGTTGCCTCCATCCACCGTACCACTGCCGCTCGAGCGGAGCTTCGCAATGATGTCCTGGTTGAAGAAAACCCGATTGCTGCGGTTGTTGCCAGACAGTGTGGTTTTGACAAGGATGCCGCGTCGAGGCAACACCTTGTATCTCACGTTCGATGATGGCCCAGATCCGCGTTACACACCAGCCCTGCTCGACCTGCTTGACCTTCATCGCGTCCAGGCAACCTTTTTCCTGATCGGCCGCCAGGCTGAGCTGCATCCGCAACTGGTGGAGCGCATCATCGCTGAGGGGCATCGGATCGGCAATCACTCATACAGCCATCCGCGGTTCAACGGATTGTCGCTCGACCACAAGATGGCGGAAATCGAGCGGACAGATCAGGTGCTCGCCGGCTTCGACGGAATCCGGCACCACGCCATCAGGCCGCCAAGCGGCGCATTTTCCTGGGCGCTGACGTTTCATCTCGCGCGCCACCGGCGCAAGTTGGCCTACTGGAGTTATGACAGCCTCGACTACCAACGCCTGCCAGCCGATGATCTTGTTGAAATGATGCGCAAGAAACCGCCTTCCGCGGGCGATATCCTGTTGATGCATGACGACAGCGATTGCTGTATCCAGGTACTTGCCGCGCTGCTGCCGGATTGGCAGGCAAGCGGATTCAGCTTTGCAGCGCTTCCTGATTAGAACGGCGGGTGCGGACTATCAGCCGAAAATTCACCAGTCACCGCAAACAGAGTACGGATACCATGGAAGTCCAGCGATTTCATCAACGAGTTTGCCGATGATCAGCCAGCTGGGGGGCGCAGTGTTGTTCCTTGCATTGTTCGTCGTGCTGTGTGCCATCGCGATCACCGTGGCGATCCGCGCCCGCAACATGCAGATATGGCTCGGCAGCTATCTGCGTCGTCGCCGCCCCACCTTGCCCCTGGCTGAGCCGATCCACGTGATGTTCTGTTTCGTCGACCATTTTGAACCGGCCTGGGGCAAGGTCGATCTCGCCACCCAGCGCGCGCGAGTGGATCGCTGGTGCCAGGATTACCGTGCGCTGACGGCGGGACATCGCGACGCCGATGGCCGGCCGCCGCAACACACGTTCTTCTATCCGGAGGAAGAGTATGTCGAGGAGCATCTGACCAAGCTCGCTGCCTTGTGCGCGGATGGTTACGGAGAAATCGAGATCCACCTGCACCACGACAACGACACCGCGGACAACTTCAAGACCACGATCAGCAATTTCAACGAGCTGTTGCATACACGTCATGGCGCATTGCCACGCGATCCGGTCAGCGGTCAATTGCGCTTTGGCTTCATCCACGGCAACTGGAGCCTGGACAATTCGCGCGGCGATGGGCGCTGGTGCGGCATCAACAACGAATTGATCCTGCTGCGCGAACTCGGTTGCTACGCCGACTTCACGCTGCCTTCGGCACCGAGCGACACGCAGACGCGCATTATCAATGCGATCTATTACGCGACCGACGACCCGCTGCGCCCGAAGTCACACAACTCCGGCGTGCCGGTGCGCGTGGGCGGCGAGGCCAGTGGCGACCTGATGATTGTCCAGGGGCCACTGGGGCTCAATTGGCGCCAGCGCAAGTTCGGGTTGATTCCGCGAATCGAGAATGCCGATGTGCGCCGCGGCTGTCCGCCGACTCCCGAACGCGTCGACGCGTGGGTCAGAACCGGCATCCATGTGGAAGGGCGCCCTGAATGGGTATTCGTCAAGGTGCATACTCACGGCACCCAGGAGCGGGACATGGATACCTTGCTCGGTGCACCGGCCGACGCCATGCATGCCCACCTTGAAAGCGCTTACAACGATGGCCGCAACTACGTGCTGCATTACGTGACGGCACGGGAGGTCTATAACATCATCAAGGCCGCCGAGGCGGGTCGGACGGGCAATCCGGACACGTATCGCGACTACCTGCTGCCGCCGCCGGGTGGTGCATGATCCCGGTCAGGCATGATGCGCTGATTGACCTGTGTGCGGCGCATGCAGGCAGCCACGGGGCCACTTGGGCGGTGGGTAGACCCACACTGAACATGTGCGTCGGGAGCTGCTGACAATTCATGGCGCTGGTAAGCGTGATCGTACCCACCTTCAATCGGGCCTACTGTCTGGCTCGAACGCTGGATAGTGCGCTGGCCCAGACGCACGCCGATCTCGAAGTTCTGGTTGTGGATGACGGATCAACTGACGAGACTCGCTCGCTGATCCAGACCCGCTACGCTGACGAGCCACGGGTCAGATACCTCCATCAGGAAAACCGTGGTGTGGCGGCCGCGCGCAATCATGGCATCGGAATGTCTCGAGGCGACTTCGTGGCATTGCTCGACTCGGACGATGTCTGGAAGCCCTGGAAGATCGAACTGCAACTGTGCTGCCTGATGCAGTTCCCGGAACTCGGCATGGTCTGGACCGATATGGAAGCCATCGATCCTTCGGGTCAGGTGTTCGATCATGCCTATATCCGCAAGATGTACAGCGCATATGCCCTGTTCCCCGACGGGGAGCTGTTTGCCGAGTCGGTGACATTGCGCACCTTGCTGCCATCCATGGCGGACATCGTCGGCGAGGCGCGGCTGCGAATGGGGTCGATTTTTTCGCAGATGATCATGGGCAACCTGGTTCACACCTCCACCGTGTTGATTCGCAGGGAGCGCCTGGAGATGGTCAAGGGTTTCAACGAAACACTTTGTTACTCCGGTGAAGATTACGATTTTCATCTCAGAACCTGTCGATATGGACCAGTCGGCCTTGTTGACATGCCAGCTATTCAGTATCAGCGGGGAATGCCTGATCGTTTGACCCGAAGGGAATACCGCATTCACGTGGCCACCAACTTCCTCAGAACAATCACGCATTTCATCGATACGGCCCGTGCCGAGATCCACCTGCCCCAGCGGATGATCAATGGGGCGCTCGCCGATGCCCACGAGTGGATCGGCGAGTTGCAATTCGAGGCAAATGACATACCTGCCGCACGAAGAGAGCTCTACGCGAGCATTCGCTGCCAATGGCTGCAGAAGCGCACCTGGCGATTGTTCCTGTCCTGCTATTTGCCGGACGGGTTACGCACATGGCTGCAGCTGCACCACCGGCAGCGGTCACAGCCCCGGCCAGGGCCATCGCCATGAGCTTTGCTGCCGTCACCAGGATGGCTGGTCGTGTGAATCAGGGGGGATGCTGTCCGATGAAGGCGCCACTGACGGTGCGCATCATCGACGATGTGCACGCGTGGGACGCCATTCGCGCGGACTGGGATGCCCTTTGTCAGGTCAGTCCTACGATGTCGACAGCGCTTGACTTCACCTGGCTGCGGCATTGGTGGAATACCTATGGCCCGGCTTACGGTGCGGCTGGCCTGCGCATCGTAACCCTCTGGCGTGAGGTGCAGATGGTCGGTGCGTTGCCACTGTACATTGCCCATGGACAAGGGGGCATCGCTGCCGCGCGCTGCCTGCGGTTCATCTCCACCGGCGAGGCAGAGTTCGAAGAAACCTGCACGGACTATCTCAATTTGCTGCACTTGCCCGGCGAAGGGGACGCGTGCGCGCCGGCCGCGTGGGCGGCGGTTGCTGCCATGAACTGGGATACGTTGCAGCTTCTCGATATTCCCGCGGACTCGCCATTGCTGCTGTGGCGCGAAATGCTCCCCAGGCGGGGGCGTTTCAGGCTGGCTTCGCGTGGTAGCTGCCCGATAGCGCGCATCGAGGGTGGGTTTGAAGCGTATCTGGACAGGCTTTCGACAAAATCTCGCGGCCGGGCGCGCCGGGAGCTGCGCAAGGCCGTACAGGCAGGTGCGGTGTTCGAGTTGGCCAGCGCGGCGGATGCAGGTGCCTATTACGATGATTTGATCCGGATTCACCAGGCGCGATGGACGGCGATTGGCCAGCCAGGATGTTTTGCAGTCCCACGGTTCACGGCATTCCATCGCATCCTGGTAGGCGAGTGGGTCGCCAGCGGGCGCGTGGTCCTGGCCCGGTTGACTTATCGAGGGCAAGCTTGTGCGGTTGTCTACGGATTCCAGACTGGCGACAAGTTCGACTTGTACCAACAGGGCGTCAGACCCGTGGACGATGACGCCATTCACAGCCCCGGCATGGTGGCGAACTTGTTGCTGATGACACGATTGGCCGAGCGGGGAGTTGCCCGGTATGACCTTCTTCGTGGGGTCACTCCATTCAAGCGTTTGCTCATGACGGAACAATGCCCACTGACCGCCCTGGAGTGCCGGAGAATGACCGTGCGCGCCTTGCTCGAGGCCATGGTGCATCAGTGCCGGCTTGTCTTGCGAAAGGTTTCCCGAATGCTCCTTCGTTGCTGATGCGGTAGGTGCCCGCCATGAAGAAAGTCGCTCTGTCCCGCCTGCTCAACCGAACGGGTCTGCGCAGTATCCTGCACCGCACTTCACGCTGGTCGGGTGTGCTGGCGCTCAATTATCACCGGGTGGGGGATGCCAGAGGTTCGAGTCTTGATCGGGGCCTGTGGAGTGCCGGTGCGGAGGACTTCTCGCAGCAGCTGCGCTTCTGCAGGCAGCAGATGGAGATCATTGGTCCTGCTGATTTGCCGCGTGTGCTCGCGACCAGGAGAGGGCGATACGCCATGGTCACCTTCGACGATGCCTATCGCGACAACTACGAGACGGCGTTTCCAATCCTCAAGCACGAGGGTGTCGCTGCCACGTTCTTTGTGACCAGTGGATTCATTGATGCACCGAAGTTGTCCTGGTGGGACGACATTGCGTGGATGGTGCGAACCAGCCGGCTACGGGGAATGGAGTTGCCGGCATGGTTCGACTCACCCATCGTATTCGATGAGCCGGATCGGGAGGCTGCCCTTCGCGTCCTGTTGCGGAGGTACAAGTCGATGCCTTCGAACGACGCTCCCGCATATCTAGCGGCCATTGCATCGGCCAGCGGCACAGGACGATGCCCGCCCGAGGTCGGCAGCAGCCTGTGGATGACATGGGACATGCTGCGCGAGATGAAGGATGCGGGCATGACTATCGGTGGCCATACCGTGAGCCATCCGGTGCTCTCTGGCATGACCGCCGAGAAGCAGGAGTACGAGATCATGGAGTGCGGCAGGCGGCTGGCCAGCGAACTGGGTGAGCCGATGCGTTATTTCAGCTACCCGGTGGGAAACACCACGGCGTTTGACGAGACAACGCGGGCCTGCCTTCGAAAGGCTGGTGTGTCCTATGCGTTCAGTTATTACGGGGGCTATCGTCGATTTGATGACTGGGATGACTACGACGTGCGCAGGGTGGCGATCGAGACGGAGTTGGACGCCGACTGGTTCCGCTGCATAGTGACCCTTCCGCAACTGTTTGGCTGACGTGGAGCTGCAGTGGTGACGTATCGAGTATGGCTCCTGCGCGTACTGCGCGAGATGCGCCGAGGTCGAGCATGATGAGCGAGCCCCTGGTCAGTGTGATCATGCCGGTGTACAACGCGGCTGCCTGGTTGCGTCGATCCGTCGAATCGGTGTTGACACAAAGCCATCGCAAGCTCGAGTTGGTTGCCGTGGATGATGGATCCCGGGATGAATCGCTGACGATCCTTGAAACCTTCGCAGGCAGGGATGACCGTGTGCGCATTCAACGGCAACCATCCAACGGCGGGGTGGCCAGTGCCCGCAACGCGGGCCTCGCTGCCGCGCAAGGTGACTACGTTGCCTTTCTCGATGCAGACGACTGGTGGCATCCAGCCAAGCTGGAGCGGCAATTGTCCAGCATGCGCAATACCGGGGCGCTGGTCAGCTATGCCGAATACTGGCGCGTGGCCGAAGATGGTCGTGTGCTGAGTCGGGTCACACCACCGGCACGGGTGAACTGGCGTGACATGCTGGCGAGCAATTTCATCGGCAACCTCACCGGTATGTATGCGCGATCGCTCGGTGACCTGCCGTTCCGCCGGATCGGGCATGAGGACTATGTGTTCTGGCTGGAGCAGGTGCGACGTGCTGGGGTGGCGGTACGGGTGGAGAGTGATGAGCCGCTGGCCTGGTACCTGGTGCGCGACCGATCGCTGTCGGCCAACAAATGGCGCGCGGCCGGCTGGCAGTGGAAAATTTACCGTGAGGTGGAAAACCTGGGGCTGTTGCGGTCATCGCTGTGCATGCTGCGCTACGCGCGGCACGCGATGGTCAAGCGCCTGCGCTCCAGTCCCCGGGATTGATGGCGCCAAAACGGTTCACTTGCCGCCGGGTGGTGATGCCGATCGGCGGGATGCCAGCCGCCGGTGCTGGTCAGGGTTTTTCCTTGGGGGCCATGTCGGGTACGGCCCCGCTGCCCGCCGGTTGGCGCAAGAGCCACTGAACCGCCCCGGTACCCCGGTTGTTCCAATTGAAGCGTCGCGGCGTGCTGGAGTTCTTCGCACAGCTCGTGTTGTAAGACGATGTCAGCAGCTTCAGTCGGCGATCCAGGGCATGTTGCAACCGGGGGTCGGTGGTGAAGTAGCGAGCGGCCGCTATGGGCAGGGTCAATTCCACGTCGTGCGCATCGCTGTACCAGCCATCCGAGTTCTCGATGGCGATCAGTTGCGCCGGTCTCGCGTGTGCCGAAGACCAGTACCAGCTGATCTGCCCTTCCGGGCCACTGCAGGGATCACGCCAGTCTTTGCCCGCGGTCCTCAGGGTCTGTGGATCGATCCAGCCGTATTGCTCCAGGTAGCGGCCGAAGTCGGTGATCATCACGGGTATGCGGCGGTCTCCGGTGACCAGCCAGGCATGCCAGAGACCGTCGATGATGTTCTGCGTCATCCACGGTGAGCTGCCACGTGTATCGGTGGCTGCGTTGTACGGGTTGCCCTCATGCTTGTCCCAGCTGTTGCGCCAGGATCCATCGATGCCCAGGCCATCGGGATTGTTCTGCTGGTGGTCATAGAGCCAGCCGACGTGTCTGTTGATGTCCTCCAGATAGCGTTGCTCACCGGTCAGCTCATAGGCACTCACGATGGAAAGCAGCGCAAGCCCGGATTCGCGCTCGGTGAACCATTGATCCGGATGGGTATACGGCCCGGCCGCAACATTCCAGCCACCGGTATCCCATTCGCCGACCATGCGGCTGATCAGGGCATCATCGTGTTCGCTGTCATCGCCGGTGAGTCCCAGGGCCAGCAGGATCGGCTCGATGTAAACGTATTTGGGATCACAGACGTTGACCTTGCCAAGACTCCAGCCGCCGCCACACAGCGGCCAGCCGGGTGCTCCGGTGCGGTGCAGATGGCTCATGTAGAAACGATAGCTTTCGGTCGCAGCGGCCAGATAGTCCAATCGCCCGGTGCGAACGTAGGCCTGGAACAACGTGGTCGGGCGATCAAACAGCCAGGCCGAACCTTCATCACGCGGCAACTTTTGCGCCCACTCGAACTGGGTGGATTCATATCGGTCGTAATCGGTCGGTGTGGTCGATGCCAGCTGCGGGCCTGCGATCAGCGAGGTCGACATCCACTGTGCGCTGAGCGTGGCCAGTACGCCCGGAACGCGAACTCCGTCCGCATTCATGACCAGCCCGTCGACATAAGGCCAGCCGGGAACTTCGCTGCCGGTATCGGGGGCGCCCAGTGCAAAGCGCAGCGTGCGTGCGTCGCCAGCGAGTTCAACGTGCATCTGCACCCGTACGGCCCGGATGCCCCGGGCACCGACGTACCAGCGCAGCGATGGCGTGATGTGCGCGGGGAGCTTGTTGCCGTGCTCATCGAGAATGTGCACGTTCCGGGCATCCTGCAGCATGCCCGGCGGAAACGGAATGCCGAAGGTGACGGCAACCTGCTTGCCGCTCGCGCCGTGTCGATGCAGCGTGATCTTCTGCCAGTCCGGATGTGCTGTCGTGGTCGATTCGATCAGCTCGGGATTTGATCCGGAGGCCGTCGCCGGGCTGCTGGTCGCCTTGCTGATCTGCGCCGTGGTGGTCGGGCTGGTCGAGGCAGGCGCGGCCATTGCGCCGGCGACCCAGGTGCAGGCGACAAAAGTCACCACAGTGAGTAGCTGGAATCTTGTAGCGATGAATCGACGTTGCGAAGTTGTCATGCTGGAATCCTGCCGATACCCGTGATTTCAGTCCGTTGACGCGCCATCCGCGAGCCGCACATTACGGGCTCAGTGTATCCCTTGCGAACCCGATCGATGGATGCGCTGTGGCCGCACATCCGTGGTTGCCGGGGGTTCAGTGCTGATCCATCGCTTGCGCCAGAAGGTGCCGCTCCCAGGCAAGAGCGGTGCGAACGGTGAAATCGAGATCGTCGTGGGCAGGTTCCCAGCCGAGACGTTGCCGCAGTTCGTCGGCCCGGGCGATCAGCATGGGTGGATCACCCGCCCGACGGGGCTGCTCGACCACGTTCAGCGCATGACCGCAGACACGTTGTACTGCATCGATCACTTCGCGCACGCTGTAGCCATGGCCATAACCGCAATTGAGAGTCAGCGACTCGCCCTGGTTGCGCAGGTGATCAAGTGCGCGCAGGTGTGCCGTGGCCAGGTCGACAACATGAATGTAGTCGCGGATGCCGGTGCCATCAGGGGTATCGTAATCGGTGCCGAAGATGAAAAGCTGCCCGCGCCTTCCGACGGCGTGCTCGCAGGCTACCTTGAGCAGCAGTGTGGCATTCGGTGTGGATTGACCGATGCGGCCTTGCGGGTCGCAGCCGGCGACGTTGAAGTAGCGCAGGATGACGTAATCCATCGCGCCCGCCGTGCCGAGGTCGCGCAGCATCGTTTCCGACATCAGTTTGGACATGCCGTACGGATTGATCGGCTGAGTCGGGGTCTGCTCGTCGGCGATGCCGCCGACCGGCATGCCGTAGACAGCTGCGGTCGAGGAAAAAATGATGCGCCGCACACCCGCGTCGACGCAGCAGGCCAGCAGGTTGCGAGTGTTGCAGGTATTGTTGCCGTAGTATTTAAGCGGGTCACGCACCGACTCCGGTACTACCGTGTGCGCGGCAAAGTGCAGTACGGCATCGACCTGGTGCTCTTGCAGTACCCGCGCCATCAGGGCCTGATCGCCGACGTTGCCGACAACCAGTCCGGCACTGCCGACGGCTTCACGAAAGCCGCTGACCAGGTTGTCCACGACCACCACACGCTCGCCGCGCGCGGTCAGTTGTTGCACGACATGGCTGCCTATATAGCCGGCTCCGCCGGTAACCAGAATGGATTTCATGGGTCAGTGTGCTCGCATTGCCATGTCGGTGCTGTCGACATCGTGCGCGACGGCAGAGGTTCGCCTGCCTGGGTTGACATGCAAACGATCGGGCACTTTTGCGCAACAATCATTGCCGTCGAAATGATGGGTGGATCGGGACGGTGTTCCCGTTTGCGTCGGTTGCATAGTGGATGTCATCAGCGGCGGTAGGAAACGCCGAAGTAGATGCCGTTCTCGCGATAACCGGCATCAGAGGCGTTGCTGCTGCGCTCACGGTGGGTAAGACTGAGCTGATAACTCCAGTGACGCGTCTGCACCGCATTGAGGCCGACCTCGTATGCGCTGACCCGGTCGCGGCGTTGCAGGGTCCGGTAAGTCAGCCTGCGTACGTCGGCTGAGGCCAGAAATGAGAGTCGGTTGGTGAGCTTGTAGTTGATCCCGCCGCTGACTCCTCGCTCGGTCTGGTCGAACGAAACTGCATTGGGGTAGCTGCGCTTGCCGTAGAGCGGCGATAAGGTCAGATTGAACCTTGCTGCGGTGAATGTATACGTCGCCTCCACCCTTTGATCGAGATACACCTGCTGATTGATGACCGAATCGCCGGTGCTGATGCCGCCCGAGCCAGGGCCCGCGTAGCCGCTCGCCGCGGCAACATCCACCAGTCTTTGCGCTGTCGGTAGCATCAGTTCCTGCGTGGCATCCGAATACTGACGCGCGCCACTGATCGAAAAATTGCTGTATGGACTCGCCTGCCAGCCCACGGTCAGCCGCAGCAATGGGCTGGTTTCGTTTGGGGCACCGTGAAAGACAAGCTGCGACCAACCTGCCGCAACATCAATGTCAAGGTGCGCCAGTTGGCTGAGGTAGCGCACATAAACGGCGTTGCCGTTGTAGTTCGGATTGAGGTAGCCAGCGCTGCCTTGAATGACCCTTTCGGCATAATTGACGTGCTGGGATTCGAGATTGAGCGAGAGCTGGTCGGTGGGGTTGAGATCCTTGATCAGTCGCAATGCGGCCAGGCCGCGCGACGAATTGAATTCCTTGGTACGGGAGGCATCGCTGCCGATGTAGCGCAGTTCGCCTTGTCCGTGAACCGTGTTGCCGAGCCTGAAATAAAGCGTCGGCCCGAGGGTCACCACATTGGTTTGCTGCTGGTTGGCTGGCGTGTTGCTGGAGAGCGTCGACAGCGGTTGCACCCCAGCGAAGTCCTCTGCGGTGAAGTCCAGGCGCTGCGGCAGCACCGTCCAGTTGAGCCGGCCGTTGAGTTGGGCGACCGTCTGGTTGTCAAAGGCATTACTCATGAAGTGGCGGTATTCCAGTGCGCCGACGATGTTCGCCTGAATGGTCGAGCCCTGTTGCAGGAAGCTGAAATTGATGCCGGGAGAAAGAATGTTCTGGCTGACCGGCTGGCTTGCGCTCAGGTTGACGTTGTCAGTGTGCTCGATACCGGCGTAGGCGGTGTAATCGAGCTGGCCTGCCACAGCCGTGCCGGAGGCGAGCGCCATGGCCAGCACCACGGCGCGATGAGGTAGGCGGGCTGCGAACATGGTTGCGTCCTCTTTGGAGCAGGTTGTCCAGGTGGCAAAGTGCGAACAGATGCTCAGGGTGCGTGGTTGAAGACCACACCGGCCAGCTTGTCTCCTTCGAAATTGGCCGCGGCCTGACTGATCGCCGCAGGCGTATCGCGTCCATATCCGGCAACGACCACGACGAAGTCGGCAAGGTCGGACAGGATGCGCGCGTCGGGCGAATCCTTGATCGCCGGTCCGTCCAGTACGAGGTAGCGGTCCGTGTAGCGCGAACGCAGCGAATCGACCACGGCGCGCATGCGGAAGGAAGAGAAGTATTCGCCGCTGTTCTCGCGCAGCTTTCCCGCCGGAATGAGCCGCATGCGCGGGATGCCGGTACTGTAAAGCGCCGAGTGGATGCCGATGGAAGGGTGTTCCAGGTAGTCGATCAGGCCGCCATTGACGGGGTCAACGTCGAGTGCCTTGTGTTGCGCCGGATAGCGCAGGTTGCAATCGATCAGCAAGCTGGTCTTGTACTCGTCGAAGGCGAACGCTGCGGCCAGGTTGCGCGCGACAAAACTGCCTCCCGAGCGCGGACTGACCGGCACCACCAGAGTCACGAAGTTGCGCTCGCCGCCAAGCCAAAGCAGCCGCGTGCGTATCTCGCGAAAGGCATCCGACTGGGCGCGAACCGAGTCCTCGCGGTGGATCAGTCGGCGCTCCTCCAGCTGGCGGATCTGCAGCGCGCTGCTTTCGGACATGCGCGCGATCGAGTGACCGGATGCCACGCCCTGGTCATGCCCGCGTCCGGCTTCCCGCTCATGGGCTTCCAGGCCGGTCGCCTGCTTGTCGTCGTCCCTGGGATTCATGCGCGTCCCTTCAGCTTGAGCCAGAACAGGATCAGGTAGGCGGCGACGACAAGCAGCACGATCAGCAGCATCGCCAGGTTTTGCCGTTGTTCACGCCGGCGATCGGATGGGGTGGGGTAGTACGGCACGCTGGCCAGAACCAGCAGTCCGGTACTGCTCTCCAGTTGCTCGACCGAGCGCACCCGCGGATCGAATCGGGCAATACCGAAAAGCAGACCGAACGGGATGGCCACTCCGGCCAGGATGCCGGCGATACCGAAATGCATGAAGCGCAAACCCGAGGGTGTCAGTGGCATCACGGCCGGGTTTTGCACCTCGAAGGACATTCCACCCTGCTCGGCATCCAGGTTCATCGACACGCGCGCGTTCTCGCGCCGCTTCAGCAGATCCTGATAGACGTCTCGGTTCACGGTGTAGTCGCGCGTGAGTTCGGAGGTGACCGCTTCGGAGTTGGCAATGCGTTTGCTGCGTTCCAACTCTGACTGAAGCATGGACTGGCTGGCGGACAGCCGCGCGCTGGTGGCCGCGATGTCGGCACGCAAGGTGGCGAGCTGGCCCTTCATTTGCTGGTACAGCGGATTGAACTGGATCGTATTGGTGTTGGTGCCCCCGTTGCCGATGGCGCGTGAGGCCTTCTGCTGCTTGTCGGCCTTGGCCAGTTGCTGGCGCAAATCCTCGATCTGGTGTCTTACGCGCACCACGTCGGGGTAGTCGTCGGTGTAGGTCAGGCGCAGCTTGTCGAGCTGCGATTGCAGGTCGGCGAGCTGGCTTTCATAGATGCCCGCCGAGGTCTGGACGGTGCTGACCTCGGATTCTCCCGACAGCTGGGCATTCAGCGACGCCGCCTGCGAGCGCTTCTCCATCAGATCCATGCGTGCCGTTTCGATCTGGTTGCGCAACTGGGTAATGCTGGCGTTGGTGTCGGTTTCGCTGCCCGGGCGCGCGTCGGCGTTGGTGTTGCGATAGTCCTTCAGCTTGTCCTCGGCGTCGGTGAGCTTCTTTCGATACGCCTCGACCTGGCTGTTGATGAAGTCGAACGCATCGCGACTTTCCTGTTTTTTCGACGCGAGGCTCTCGCTGATGAACAACTGGCCGAATTCCCGGGTCACGTCATAGGCACGCCGCGGATCACTGTCGTGGTAGCTGATCGTGATCAGGTTGTCGCGAGCGATCGTGACCACGGTGCGTGACTTGATCTCCTGGATCAGCTTGTCCTGCTCGACCGGCGATGGCTTGCTGGCCATCCAGCCACCGGTCACCAGGATCTGGTTCATCACCTTGCGACTGAAGACCACCGCCTTGGCGATGCCGGCGCGGTTGGTGGTGCCGGTGGTGGAGGCGGCGCCTTCCATCAGCGGGGTGATGATGTTGCTTTTCTGCGCCAGGATGGTGACCGAGGCATCGTACCGGCGCGGCCAGTTGACGCCGACGACCAGCGCAACCAGGGCAATCGAGGCAAAGATGATGGCCAGCGCAAGCCTCCTGCGCTTCGCCTCGGTGAGCAGCACCGGCAGCATCGCCACCAGCGGATTGACTTCTTCACTCATGGATTTGCCTGACTCATGGATCAAGGCGGAGCAGGCTCAAAAGGCCCGCTGCGGCACGGTGATGACATCACCCGGTTGCACCGGGTAGTTGGTTTTCAACTCGCCCTTCTGCAAGATGTTGTCCAGCCGAATGGCATAGGCCTGCGTGCCGGTGCTGGTCTTGCGATACAACTCGGTACGATCGGGTGCGGCGAATTCCGTGGTACCGCCTGCGGCAAGCACCGCATCGAGTACGGTCATGCCTTGCCGATAGGGGATGGAGATGGGCGCGCGCACGGCACCGGTTACGCGTACCCGCGACAGGTATTCATGACTGCGCAGGTCGGTCAGAATCACCGCCACCTGCGGGTCACGCACGTAAGCCTTGAGCTTGTCCTTGATTTCTTCGGCCACCTGCGCCGGCGTGCGACCACCCGCATCGACATCGCCAATGAGAGGGACGGTAATCTTGCCGTCCGGGCGTACCGGTACGCTGACGCTGAGATCGGGGTTGTGCCAGACCGATACCTGAAGTTGGTCGTCAACGCCGATATGGTAGACGGCCACCGCCTGGGCATCGGGGTTGATCGCCGGTGCCTGGGTCGATCCGGGTGCCGTGGCACAGCCGGTCAGAGCGAGCATCATGCACAACAGCAGCAGATATATTGATATCTTCACGGCAATCCCCCCGATTGTCTTCAAGAATTGGGAACGATATCACGGCACGAGTGACGAAAAGCAGGTAGGCCGCAAGGCCAGGGGCACCGGAAGACGTGTTGTTCGCGGGTTCGTCGTGGCGTGGCTGACCGGTACGCAGGCCCCCGTTTTCCGGCCGCCAGTGTTTCCAACCATAGAAAACCATACGGACGGTATGCATGCAACAGCTGAAAAACACCAGGATTGGCGTCGTTGGACTGGGTTACGTGGGCCTGCCACTGGCGGTGGAATTCGGCAAGCACTACGACACCGTCGGCTTCGATATCAACGCCCGGCGGGTGGAGGAATTGCGAGGCGGGGTCGACCACACGCTGGAAGTCGACGCCGGCGAGCTGGCGGCGGCCACGCGCCTTGAGTTCAGCGCCAACCTGAACGACATCCGCGACTGCCATGTCTACGTCGTCACCGTGCCCACCCCGATCGACGTCGCCAAGCGCCCGGATCTGACCCCGCTGGTCAAGGCCAGCGAAACCCTGGGCAAGGTGCTGAAGGTGGGTGACATCGTGGTGTACGAATCCACCGTGTATCCGGGCTGCACCGAGGAAGTGTGCATTCCGATCCTGGAGCGGGTCTCCGGGCTCACCTTCAACCGCGATTTCTTCGCCGGCTACAGCCCGGAGCGGATCAATCCCGGCGACAAGCTGCACCGGGTCACCTCGATCCTCAAGGTGACCTCCGGCTCCACGCCGGAGGTGGCCGACTTCGTCGACGCCCTGTATGGCTCGATCATCACCGCCGGCACGCACAAGGCCAGTTGCATCAAGGTGGCCGAGGCGGCCAAGGTGATCGAGAACACCCAGCGCGACCTCAACATCGCCCTGGTCAACGACCTGGCCAAGCTGTTCAACAAGCTGGGCATCGACACGCTGGAGGTGCTCGAGGCGGCCGGTACCAAGTGGAACTTCCTGCCGTTCCGGCCCGGCCTGGTCGGCGGCCACTGCATCAGCGTCGATCCGTACTACCTGACCCACAAGGCGCAGGAGGTGGGTCATCATCCGGACGTGATCCTGGCTGGTCGGCGCACCAACGACAGCATGGGCGAATACATCGCCGGCGAGGTGATCCGGCTGCTGGTGCGCAAGGGCATCAACCCGGTGCGCGCACGCATCCTGGTGCTGGGCCTGGCGTTCAAGGAGAACTGCCCGGATCTGCGCAACACGCGGGTGGTCGACATCGTGCAGGCGCTGCGCGGCTACAACACCGAGGTGGATATCCATGATCCGTGGGTGGATGCCGCCGAGGCGCAGCATGAATACGGCCTGGAGCTGATCGGCGAGCCTGCGCCGGCCAGCTACGACGCGGTGATCGTGGCGGTGGGGCACCAGCAGTTTGCCGCCCTCGGCGCAGCAGGCATTCGAGCCTTCGGCAAGCAGCCGAACGTGCTGTATGACGTCAAGTACGTGTTGCCGCGTGATGCCGTGGACGGCAGGCTGTAACGATGCCTTCGCGCTGGCCGGGATGTTTCGGCGGCTCGGCCTGCCACCGTCACTGCGCGACTAAGTATCATGGGCGATCCTCAGCAGATTCGGTCGCCCTGAAATGAAGATCCTCGTCACCGGCACAGCCGGCTTCATCGGCTCGCATGTTGCGATGCGCCTGCTCGAGCGTGGCGATGAAGTCGTCGGTATCGACAACCTCAGTGACTACTACGACGTCGAGCTGAAGAAGGCGCGCCTGGCGCGCTTCAGCGGGCATTCGAACTATCGGCATGAGCCGGTCGACCTGTCCGACCGGACGGCAATCGAGGCGGTGTTCGCCCGGCACAAGCCGCAGCGCGTGATCAACCTGGCCGCGCAGGCCGGCGTGCGCTATGCCGCGCAAAACCCGCACATCTATGTCTCGACCAATGTCACCGGATTTCTGCACATCATCGAGGGCTGTCGGCACCACGATGTCGAGCACCTGGTATTCGCCTCGACCAGCTCGGTGTATGGCGCAAACACGCGGATGCCCTTCTCCGAGCATCAGTCCACCGAGCATCCGTTGACCTTGTATGCAGCATCGAAGAAGGCCAACGAGATGATGGCGCACAGCTATGCGCATCTGTATGGCTTGCCGTGCACCGGGTTGCGCTTCTTCACTGTTTACGGCCCCTGGGGCCGGCCGGACATGGCGCTGTTCCTGTTTACCCGGGCGATCCTCGCCGGCGAGCCGATCAAGGTCTTCAACCATGGCCATCACAAGCGCAGTTTTACCTATGTCGACGACATCGTCGAAGGCGTGATCCGCTCGTTGGACCATGCGCCAACGGCCAACCCCGAATGGAACGGCATGGCGCCGGATCCGGCCTCGAGCAGCGCGCCCTACCGGATCTTCAACATCGGCAACGAGCAACCGGTGGAGTTGTTGCGCTATATCGAAGTGCTGGAACAGTGCCTGGGACGCAAGGCGCAGATGGAGATGCTGCCGTTGCAGGCCGGTGATGTACCGGATACCGAGGCGGACATGTCGGCCTTGGCTGCGGCGGTCGGCTACAACCCGCGCGTACCGGTGGAAGAAGGTGTTGCCAATTTCGTGCGCTGGTATCGCGATTACTACAAGGTGGCGTAGCAAGTTGCTGCGAAAATCGTTCGCTGCAGATGGCGCCGGTTCGGTTGAGCGCCTGTCCGGCTCCCGCGCGATTTGCCCCGGCGGCGACGTCGTGCCGGCGCAACCGCTACAATTACCGGCCGATGTCGTGTGGGTGCAGCCAGCCCATCCAGATGCCGAACACGACCATCGCGATCAGCAGCAATGACAGGCCGATGCGACGGGTCAGCGCCCACACCGTGCGCTTGTCGTCGTCCTTGTCGGTCATCATGAAGTACAGCGCTTGGCCGAGGCTGAAGAGCACCACCAGCAGCACCACCACCAGTGCAGTCTTGTAAACGGTTTCCACGTGATTTATCCGATCCATTACGACAACGGCAGTATAGCGACCGACAACGGGCGTCCAGCGTGATCGGATTTCGTCGCCCGTCGTGGTGGGCGGTGCTGCTGACGGCAGCCGGAGCCTTGCTGTTCATACGTCTTGGCATCTGGCAATTGCATCGTGCCGACTTCAAGGACTCGCTGCTGCGTCGCTATGCCGCATCGGTATCGGCACCCTTGCAGGACTTCGCCAGCGTTGCCGCCCGTCCGCCGCGGGACAGCTTCCCGCGGGTGCAGGTGCGCGGCCGATATCTGGTCGACCGGGTGTATCTGCTGGACAACCCCAAACATGACGAACTGGGCGGTGTCGAGGTGTTCGTGCCGTTGCAGATCGCCGGCGAGCAGCCGTTGCTGCTGGTCGATCTGGGCTTTCTGCCGGCGCATGGTGACGGTCAGACGCCGCAACTGCCGCCGTTGCCGGCGGCGGAGGTCGATCTGCAGGGCCTGTATGTGCCGCCGCCGCCCACCGGTTTCGAGATGGGTGGCAACGCGCTGGCACGGCAGACGCACTGGCCGAAAAACAGCATCTTCCTGGCGCTGGGAGAGGTTGCCGGTGACCTCGGTCGACCGCTGTACCCGCGCGTGCTGGCACTGGACGCCGACCCGGCTTCGGTCTATGTACGCCACCACACGCTTGATCTCTCCATGCCGCCAGCCCGGCACCGCGCCTATGCCTTCCAGTGGTTCTCGTTCGCGCTTGCCGCGGTGGTGATCCTGCTGGTGCTGCATCGCAAGCGCGACCCGCGCCAGCCCTGACCGACCACTCTGACTCCAGCCGATGACTGTGCCGATGACAACTGCCGACCCTAAATCCCTGCGCAAAAGCCGCCTGTACCTGCTGTTGATCGCGATGGTGTTTGCCGCGCCGATGATTGTTGCCGGCCTGCTTACGCTCGGTGGCTGGCAACCTGGCGCCAAGGGCAATGGTCAGCCAATCACGCCGCAACGCAATTTCGTTGCGGAAAAACTGCAGGTGAAACTGGCTGACGGCAGTACCTACCCGTGGCGCGACAGCGAGCCGCGCATGAGCCTGGTCGCACTGGCTGGGCCGGATTGCGCCACGCACTGTCTCGATGCGTTGACCGCGATGGCCAAGGCACGGGTGATGCTGAGTCGCAATGAGTCGCGCCTGCGCCTGCTTTACCTCGGCACACTGCCGCAGGATGCCGCCGCGCGTCAGGCCATGGCCAGCTACTGGCTGGCTGGCCGGGACGTCGATGGCAAGCTGGCCAGTTTCCGGCCCACTGCATCAGACAGCGTCAGTGCCTTGCTGGTGGAATCCAACGGTACCGCCCTGTCTTTCTATCCGGCCGGCTTCGACGCGGCCGGTCTGCTGCGTGATCTGCGCAAGGTGATCAAGTGATGTCGACACGCCCTCTGAAGATCCTGCGCTGGCTGTCCCTGCTGGCGGCGCTTTTCGCGTTTGGCCTGGTGATGTTCGGCGCCTTCGTGCGGCTGTCCAACGCCGGCCTGTCCTGCCCGGACTGGCCGACCTGTTACGGCCAGGTGACGTGGCCGCAGCATGCCCAGGCTGTCGCCCATGCCGATGCGGCGTATCCGGATCGTCCGTATGAGGCGCACAAGGCCTGGCGCGAGCAGGTACATCGTTTCCTGGCGGGCACGCTCGGCGTGATGGTGCTGGCGTTGGCGCTGCTGGCGAGCCGGCGCCAACGCGGCGCCTTGCTTGCGGTGCTGGTCGGTGCGGTGTTTGCGGCGGCCGGGGTGGCCCTGTACATGCGCGGCGAGCATCAATGGTCGTCGCTGCTGGCCGCCTGCGCGATTGCCCTGCCGCTGTTCGCGGCGATCCGCCTGCCGCGACCGGGCGCCTGGAAGATCTGCGTGCTGGCACTGGCGGTGATCATCTTCCAGGCGATGCTCGGCATGTGGACGGTGACCCTGCTGCTCAAGCCCATCGTGGTGATGGGGCATCTGCTCGGCGGCATGACTACCTTCGCCCTGCTGGCCTATGCCGCGCTGCGTTTTGCCGGCGTCTCGGCGCCGGATGCAAGCAGTGCCGATCTGCGCCGCTGGGTGGTGATCGGTCTGTTCCTGCTGCTGTGCCAGATCGCGCTGGGGGGTTGGACCTCGTCCAACTACGCGGCACTGGCCTGTGGCTATGGGCCCGGTTCATTTCCGCAATGCCTGAACCAGTGGGCGCCACCGACCGACTTCCACCAGGGCTTCGTGCTGTGGCGCGGCGTCGGCGTGGACTATGAGGGCGGCGTGCTCGACATGGCGGCGCGCAGCGCGATCCAGATTGCACACCGCATCGGCGCGCTGGTGGTGTTCTGCTATCTCGGCTGGCTGGCCTGCAAAGTTGCCCGGCGCGGCCTGGGCCGGTTCGGCATCGCGATTGCCGCGGCCCTGGTGAGCCAGGTGCTGCTGGGTATCAGCAATGTGTATTTCGGGCTGCCGCTGGCGGTGGCAACCGCGCACAATGGCATGGCCGCCTTGCTCCTGTGTGCCCTGCTGGCCGCGCTGGCGCGTACCCAGGTTCGGCCCGATTCGTCCGTGCCCACATCGCCGGAGCCGAGTTGAGATGGAGTTGATCCGCGAATATCTGCAACTGACCAAGCCGCGCGTGGTGGCGCTGCTGGTGTTCTGCGCCGTGATCGGCATGTTCCTGGCGGTGCCGGGGATTCCGCCGTGGCGGGCGCTGGTGTTCGGTACGCTGGGTATCTGGATGGCTTCGGGCTCGGCCGCGGCGTTCAACCACCTGATCGACGAGCGCATCGACAAGCTGATGGCGCGTACCGCCCGGCGTCCGCTGGCGACCGGCTCGCTGACCGCGCACCAGGTACTGGTGTTCGCCGTGCTGCTTGGCATCGCCTCGATGCTGGTTCTGGTTCTGCTGGTCAACACGCTGACCGCCGTGCTGACGTTTGGCGGACTGATCGGCTATGCGCTGGTCTACACCGCCTACCTCAAGCGTGCCACGCCGCAGAACATCGTGATTGGCGGCCTCGCCGGCGCGATTCCGCCCGTGCTGGGCTGGACCGCGGTCACCGGTGAATTGCACGCCTTTGCGTTGCAACTGTGCCTGATCATCTTCGTGTGGACGCCACCGCACTTCTGGGCGCTGGCGATCTTCCGTCGTGACGACTACGCACGCGCCGGCGTGCCGATGCTGCCGGTGACCCATGGTGTGGTCTATACCCGCTGGCAGGTGCTGTTCTACACGATCCTGCTGGTGCTGGTGACCCTGCTGCCGGCACTGACCGGGATGAGCGGCCTGATCTACCTGGGCGGGGCAGTGGTGCTCGACATCGGCTTTCTGTACTACGCGATCCGCCTGCTGAATCCGCCGGACGAGCTGTTCCCGATGAAGGTGTTCAAGTATTCGATCGTGTACCTGATGGCGCTGTTCGCGTTCCTGCTGTTCGACCACTGGCTGGTGCACCCGGTCGTGCAGCATGGGCTGATGCTGCAGGTGGTGCGCTGAGGATCGGCTCGCTGTGGCGGCGCACCGAGCTATTCTGTCGCCATGTGGACGTCAGTCACACTGACATGGGGTGCGCCTGCGCGCTTGTTCCGGCTGGCAGTGGCGACAGTGCTGCGCGCATGTCCTGATGCTGTTGCCGTCATCCACTTGCCGGCGTGGCCGGGCAGGGAGTGCTTGTCGTGCGCCTTCTGATCGTCGAAGACTCACCTGCGCTGGGACGTGATCTGAGTACCGCCCTGGTGCGAGATGGTCACGCGGTGGATCTCGCCGCCGATGGCGCCGAGGCACTGCGCTTTCTGTCCAGCTATCACTACGATGTGGTGACCCTGGACTTGATGATGCCCACGCTGGATGGCTGGTCGGTGTTGCGGCGGCTGCAGGGGCGTGGTGGCAGTCCGCGCGTGCTGGTGCTTTCGGCACGTGACCAGGTGGGCGATCGGGTCGAGGCGCTCAATCTCGGTGCCGACGACTACATGATCAAACCGTTTGCCTACGCCGAGCTGTTGGCACGGCTGCATGCGCTGGGGCGTCGCACCGAGGGAACCGCACCCATGCTGCAGGCGGGTTCGCTGGAAGTCGATCCTCGCGCCCGACAGGCGCGGGTGAATGGTACCGTGCTGGCGCTGTCACCGAAGGAATATGCATTGCTGGAGACGCTGATGGGACAGCGCGGTCGCGTACTGTCCCGCTCGGCCTTGTTCGAAAGCCTCTACGATGCGCAAAGCGAGGCATCGGACAAGGTGATCGAAGTGCTGGTTAGTACCTTGCGCACGAAACTGGCGCACGCCGGTATCCCCGACCTGATCGAGACGCGACGGGGGTTTGGCTATGTCGTGGCTGCGTGAATGGGCGCTGGGGTCGATTGCCCGCCGGCTCCTGCTGTTTCTGTTCAGTGGCCTCAGCGTGCTGATGATCAGCCTGTTCGTGTTGCTGGACTATGGCATCGACCGGCAGATCTTTGGCCGGCTCGACGATACCCTGCTGGCGCGCGCGCGGGGAATTGCCGTCCTGCTCGACTCGCATCCCAGTGGCGAGGCGTTGTCCGAGTTGCAGGCATTCATTCCCGAATACGCCGGGGGAGGCCATACCGATTTCCTGCAGATCTGGGATGATCGCGGCCACACCATGCTGGCCTCGGCCAGCAACGCCGCCGCCAATCTTCAGCCACCCACCGCCGCTGTCCCGGCCAACGCCCCCTATTTTTACGACATGCGTCTTCCCGATGGTCACCGGGGGCGCGGCGTCGCCATGCGACTGGCCTTTTCCGGCAGCACTGGCGATGCCTTGCTGGTGGTGGCGGAGGAACGGGAGCAGGTCGACATGCTTGAGCAAAGAGTGCATCTGGCGCTGATCTTTGGTGTGCTGGGTACGGCCCTGATCGCCGCGTTGCTGTCGTTTCTTGCCGTTCGCGGCGGCTTGCGCCCGCTGATTGCCTTTGGTGCGCATGCCGAAGACAAGGAATTGAAGCCGGCCGAAGCCTTGCCGGCCGCACGCATGCCGCGCGAGCTCAGGCCGTTTGCCACGGCGCTGAATACGTCCTTTGAGCGATTGCAGGACGCCTTGGGCCGCGAGCGTCGCTTTGCGCGTGATGTGGCGCATGAGCTGCGCACGCCACTGGCCGAGATGCGCATGGCGGTCGAGCTGGCACAGCGCGATACCGTGGATGCCGCGCCATTGCAGGGTGCCATCGAATCGATCGAGCGGATGGGTCGCTGCATCGATGGTCTGCTGTCGTTGTCGCGTTATGAGGCGGGCATGGATCAGGCACAGCTGGAGCCACTGGACGTGGCCGATCTGCTGCGTCGTGCGCTGGCACTCGCCGCCGCGCCAGCGGCAGAGCGGGAGGTGTTGGTGGAGGCCGGGCTGCCGTCCGAATACTGGATCAGTTCCGATCCCGCATTGCTCGAACGGATCGTGGACAACCTGTTGTTGAACGCCGTCGAATACGCGCCGCCGCACAGCCGGGTGCAGTTGTCGCTGCAACAGGTCGATGGCAGCTCGCGGCTGCGCATAGGCAACGAGGCCCCCGATCTCGGCACCGAGGATCTGCTGCGGATGGGTGAGCGCTTCTGGCGCAAGACGCAGGCTCGCGAGATCAGTCGCCATGGCGGACTGGGCCTGGCACTGGCGCGCACGCTGGCCGAGGTGCTGGGGCTGCGGCTGCATTTCGAACTCGAACATGGCGTGTTGTGGGCCACCTTGGAACCGCTTCGGGACATCACCGCGATAGCCGAGCAGGATTCTTAAGCTCGTTCAAAGCTGCGCCGCAGATCCTTGTCATCTAGATGGCTATGGATCCGAGGTATCGCATGCGTCGCTTGCTCATGGGACTGGCGGTGATGGCCGCCGTGCTGCCTGTCTGTGCCGCTGGACAGGAGATCGTTCTGACCGCCGCGCAGCGTCAGGCGCTGAACATCAAGGTGGGCAAGGTCGAGGCCGCCACCAGCTTGCCGCTGGATGGCCTGCCGGCGACCGTGCGCGCCCCGCACGAAGGTAGTGCCGTGGTCACCGCGCCGTTTGCCGGGGTCGTGGTCGCCGTGCTGGCGCGCGAAGGCCAGGCGGTGACGCGAAACCAGCCATTGGTACGCATCCAGAGTCGCGAGGCGATGACGCTGGGTGCCGATCTGGCGGCGGCGCGCGGCGACTACCGTGTTGCCGATGCACAGGCTTCGCGCGATCGCCAGTTGCATGCCGAAGGCATCATTCCCGCCGGTCGCATGCAGGCCGCAGAAGCACGTCGGGAAGCGGCGGCCGCACGTCTGCATGAATTGCAGGCGGCACGCTCTACCGCGCCGACGCCTGCCGGCGGCGCGCCGGGCATCTACGAACTGCGTGCGCCCCTGGACGGCCGCGTGGTCGAGCGCGCCGTGCGCCTGGGCGAGCCGATCGAGACGCTGGCCAAGGCCTATGTGATTGCCCGCCGTGACCGGGTGATGCTGGAGCTGCACCTGCCGGCCCGCTATGCCCACGCGTTGCGGGTGGGCTTGCCGGTGCATGTGGAGGGCGGCACCGAAGGCAAGGTGACCGAGACCGGTGGCGCCATCGATGCGCCGAGCCAGACCGTGCTGGTCCGGGCTGAAGTAGTGACCGAACACCTGCTGCCCGGGCAGCAGACCACCGCAACCCTGTTGTTGCCGGCACCCCCGCACGCCTTGTCGGTGTCGTCTTCGGCGCTGGCGGAGCGCGATGGACGCTATGTGCTGTTCGTTGCTGCCGCAAAGGGCTTCACGCCGGTGCCGGTGACGCTGCTGGTGCAGACGGCGGACGGCCACAGCGTGGTGAGTGGTACGGTCGCTGCCGGTGCCGAGGTGGTGATTTCCGGTGCCGGCGCCTTGAAGGCGATGCCGCAGGGAGGTGGCTGAGATGATGCGCCGCCTGGTCGAGTTCGCGCTGTCACAGCGCCTGCTGGTGTTGCTGGCCGTGCTTGGCATTGCCGGGGCAGGTACCTGGGCCTTGATGCGCCTGCCCATCGACGCCTACCCGAATATCGCCCCGACCCAGGTCAAACTGATCCTGAAGGCGCCGGGCATGACGCCCGAAGAGGTCGAGACACGGGTGGTGACGCCGCTGGAGTTGGAGCTGCTTGGCATTCCCCAATCGCTGATGCTGCGCTCGACGGCGAAGTACGCGATCGCCGATGTCACGCTCGACTTCGCCGAGGGTACCGACATCTACTGGGCGCGCCAGCAGGTCGCCGAGCGCTTTGCGGCGGCCGCCGGCACCCTGCCGTCAGACGTCAGTGGTGGACTGGCGCCCATCGCCACGCCGTTGTCGGACATGTTGATGTTCACCATCGAGGGTGGTGGCCTGAGCCTGGCCGAGCGTCGCACCCTGCTTGACTGGACGATTCGTCCGGCGCTGCGCACGATTCCCGGCGTGGCCGATCTCAACGCGCTGGGCGGTGAGGTGCGCAGCTATCTGGTGGTGCCCGACCGCGCACGGTTGTCGGCGGCTGGCCTGCATTTTCGCGACGTGGTCGCTGCGCTGGAGCGAAACAACCGCAACGACGGATCCGGTCGCCTGCGTCAAGGCGACGACGCGTTGATCGTGCGCGCCGAGGGGGCGATTCGCAGCCTCGATGATCTGCGCCAGGTGGTGGTCACCTCGCGCAGTGGCATTCCGCTGCGGGTGGGCGATGTGGCGGAAGTGCGCTATGGCAGCCTGACCCGCTACGGCGCGGTCACCCGAGATGGCGTTGGTGAAGCGGTGGAAGGGCTGGTGGTCGGACTGCGCGGTGCGGATGCGTCGAAGGTCGTTGCACAGGTGCGAGCCAGGCTCGATACGCTGAAGTCGTCCTTCCCGCCGGGTACCCGTCTTGAGGTGTTCTACGACCGCAGTTCACTGATCGAGCGGGCCGTCGGCACGGTCAAGGATGCGCTGATCGAGGCCAGCGTGCTGGTGGTGATCCTGCTGCTGCTGTTCCTCGGCGACGTGCGCGCGGCACTGGTGGTGTCGCTGACCTTGCCGATGGCCGCGCTGCTCACCTTCCTGCTGATGCATCTGTTCGGCATGAGTGCGAACCTGATGAGCCTGGGTGGCCTGGCGATCGCCATCGGCATGCTGGTGGATGCGGCGGTGGTGGTGGTGGAGAACACGGTGAGCCGGCTCGCACCCGGCAGCGAGGCGGCCACGCTGCCGCGGCTGCATCGGGTCTATCGTGCGGTGGTCGAGGTGGCTACGCCGGTGACGGCGGGCATCGTTATCATCTGCCTGGTGTTCATGCCGCTGCTGACCCTGCAGGGGCTGGAGGGCAAGCTGTTCGCGCCGGTGGCCCTGACCATCGTGTTTGCGCTGGCGGCGTCGCTGCTGTTGTCGATGACGGTGATCCCGGTGCTCTGCTCGATGTTGCTGCGCGAGCGGATCCACGGCGAACCGTGGCTGATGCGCGCACTCCATCGTGGCTACCGGCCCTTGCTGGACTGGTCGCTGGCGCATGGCCGCTGGATGGGCGTGGCGGCGGGCATCGCGCTGCTGCTGGGTGTGCTGGCCTACCTGGGCACCGGCAAGACCTTCATGCCGACCATGGACGAAGGCGACATGCTGGTGCAACTGGTCAAGCAGCCGTCGGTCAGTCTGGAGGCTTCGCGCGACCAGGACATGGCGATCGAGCGGGCGATCAAGTCGCGCCTGCCCGAGGTCGAGCATGTGGTGGCGCGGCTGGGCTCGGACGAGCTGGGGCTTGATCCGATGGGACTCAACGAAACCGACATGTTCCTGCAGCTCAAGCCCAAGTCGGCATGGCGCGAGCCGAGCAATGCGTGGCTGGAGGATCAGCTGCGCACGATCCTGAAGGACTTTCCCGGAGTCGAGTACGGTTTCACCCAGCCGATCCAGATGCGCGTGTCGGAGATGCTCACCGGCAGCCGCGGCGATATTGCGGTGAAGGTGTTTGGCCCGGATCTGGCCATGTTGAACCAGCTGGCCAACCGGATCGCCGCGATCCTCGAGCACACCCGCGGCAGCCAGGACGTGATCGCGCAAACCCAGGAGGGCGTGCGCTACCTGGGTGTGCGGATCGACCGTCAGGCGGCCGGGCGCTATGGCCTGGACGTGGCCGCGGTGCAGGACGAACTGCGCGCGCAGCTGGAAGGCCAGCGCGCAGGCACGGTGATCGAGCAGCAGCGGCGCACCCCGGTGGTCGTGCGCGGATCGCGCCAGATTGCCGACACGCCGACGCTGTTTGAACGGATCAGCATGGCCCGTGGCGATGCCGGCGAAGTGCCGCTGGATCAGGTGGCCCGGCTCGAGGCGACCACCGGCCCGGTGCAGGTGCGCCGCGAGAACGGCTCGCGCTTCGCCCTGGTGCAGTCCAATGTGGCCGGACGTGACCTGGTCGGTTTCGTCGAGGAGGCACAGGCCGCGGTAATCAAGGACATTCATCTGCCGGCTGGCTACAGCGTGACCTGGGGCGGCCAGTTCGAGAATCAGCAGCGTGCCGCGGCGCGCCTGGCAATCGTGGTGCCGGCGGCGCTGGTGCTGATCTTTCTGGTGCTGTTCTCCACCTTCGGCTCGATCCGGCAGGCCTTGCTGATTCTCTGCAACGTGCCGTTCGCGCTGGTCGGCGGCATCGTCACGCTGTGGTTGTCCGGCCAGTACCTGTCCGTGCCGGCCTCGGTCGGTTTCATCGCGCTGCTGGGTATCGCGGTGCTCAACGGCCTGGTGCTGGTATCCCATTTCAATCAGTTGCGGGCTGCCGGGCTGGCGATGGCCGACGCGGTGCGCGAGGGCGCCCTGCGGCGCCTGCGCCCGGTGATGATGACCGCCTCGATTACCGCGCTGGGTCTGGTGCCGTTGCTGTTCGCCAGTGGCCCGGGCTCGGAAGTGCAGCGTCCGCTCGCCGTGGTGGTGATCGGTGGACTGGTCAGCTGCACGGCATTGACCCTGCTGTTGCTGCCCGTACTGTTCCGCCGCTACGGCGAAGCCTGAGGAGGTCGCATGTCGACAACACTGAAGCGGCTCACCATGATCGCGCCGCGTGAAGAGGAAGATGTACTGGTGGCCACGTTGCTGGAGATGCAGCCGTCGCTGCCGGGGTTCACCACGATGCCCGTGGCTGGTCATGGCGAAGGCTTCGCCAAAGCCAGCGTGCACGAGTGCGTGCGTGGTCGGATCGACCGCCTGCTGCTGTGGCTGGTGCTGCCGCAGGATGACGTGCAGCGCGTGCTCACGGTGATCGGGCAGCATCTGCCACACAGCCAGATCGTGTGGTGGATCGAGCCGGTGGATGCGATGGGGAGGCTGGCATGAAGCGGGCGTTCGTGTCGCTGGTACTGTGGACGGGTGTAGCGGCCGCGCAGCAGGTCGCGCCCAATACCGCCTTGCCACCGCAGGAAGTGGTGTTGCAGGTGATCGAGGCGACTCCCGAGGTGCGGGCGGCGGAGGCGATGCTGGCTCGTGCCGAGGCCGAGGAGCGCATGCAACGGGTGGGTTCGCACGAGACGCAGTTCACCGTGATTCCGCAGCAGCGTCGTGTCGATGGTGGCGGCCGCTATCGCGAGTGGGAGGCCGACCTCTCCCGTGGTGTGCGCTGGCCGGGCAAGGCGCGGCTCGATCGCGAAATTGGTGCAGCCGGAACCGAGGCGGCGCAGCTGATGCTGGAGGACTCCCATCATGCCGGCGCGCGTCGCCTGCTGGCACTGTGGTCGAACTGGCAGCGAGCCAGCGTCGCGCTGGATCTGCAGCATCGACAGGTGGCGTTGTGGCAACGGGAGCATGCGGCGGTGGCGCGTCGGGTGCAGCTCGGCGATGCGGCCCAGCGAGACCTGGTGGCGCTGGAAGCGGCTCTGGCACAGGCTCGCGCCACCGCCCTGCAGGCGGCGGCCGAGCAGACCAATGCGCGGCTGACGCTGACCAGCGCCTTTCCGGGCATGCCGCTGCCGGAGGCGGTGCATCTGCCGTCGACGCCGCCGGTGTTGAGCGGCAGTGATGAAGCCTGGGTCAAGCTGATCCTGGCACGCAGTCACGAGATTGGTGCCGCCGCAGCGCTTGCCCGGAAGCAGGACGCCACGGCCCGACGTGCACGTGCCGAGCGCGTGCCTGATCCGGTCGTCGGCGTTCGTGTGCTCAACGAGCAAGGTGGTCGCGAGCGAGCGCTCGGTCTGACGCTGTCGATTCCACTGGGCACGCGTTACCGCAGCGCCCAGGCGGCTGCCGCCGGTGCTGATGCGATGGGCGCCGCTGCCGAGCTGACGATGGTGCGGCGTGACGTCGACCAGGATGCACGACGCGTGGTGGCGATGGCGCGGGCCATGCACGACATCTGGCAGCAGCAGAGCGAAGCGAGCAACGCAGCCGAAAAGAGTGCGGCGAAGTCCGAGCGTGCCTACGCCCTGGGCGAAAGCGGGCTGGCGGAGGTGCTGGTTGTCCAGCGTCTGGCACGGGAAGCCGCCCTGGCTGAGCTCCGCGCAAAGGTGGATGCCATTGAAGCGGTGGCCAGGGTCGAGGTGGACGCGCATGAACGCTGGCATCGCCATGAGGACGGTGAGGGGGATGCGCCGATGGCGACCCAGCTGCCGTCGCTCGGTCAGTGATGGCCGCGGCGACCACAACAATGTTCGCGCATGCCAGGGGCCTTCCAGGATTGACACTGCGGCGATGCAACGAACATGGCGTGCACCCTTCGGCGCGTTGACCTGGCAGCTCCCGGTTCTCAAGAAGCCAGAGCCGGTTTCAGGCTCTACGCGCAACATGATCAGTGAATCATCCCCGCGCGCGGGCGCGCCACCGATGGTTACGGTCTCCAGCAGGGAGGGTAACGGCTGGCGACTTCACCATGGCGTATTGGGCGGGGAGCGATCTGCTGCAGGACAGGCCACTTGCTGCACCCGGCGATCACCGTCGCGGATCGCCGCGGCGGCGGTCGGGCATCCCGCGCGGGGACGCGGTCAGCCTTGCGCCATCACGCCTCGACCGCGATGCCCGCCTGCTCCAGCAGGTTGCGCAGGCCGGCCAGCTGCGGTTCGTACTGTTTCCACCGCTGCATGGCGTCGCGATAGAGCGGCTCGCGCACCTGTACCGCACTGGCCGTGGTGGCCGGGGCAAGGTTTTCCTCGAAGCGCAGGCAGGCGTCGTGCCAGGGCAGTTCGCAGAACGCCAGCAACTCCCGGGTATGGCTCTCCTGTGATTCCACCAGCGCCTCGTAGCTGATTTCCAGGATGCGCCCGGGAAATTGCTGTTTCCAGTGCGCCATCAGGCGATCGAACAGGATGTAGTAACGGCCGATGTCCAGCAGGTCGTTGGAATACCCGTGATAAGGCGAGGCCAGGGTGAACAACTGGCGGAAATTGCCCAGGCAGGTGTCCATCGGGTTGCGTCGCAGGCAGATGATCTTCGCGTTCGGCAAAGCGTTGGCGATCGCGCCCACGTGCAGGAAGTTGTGCGGCAGCTTGTCGACGAATCTGCGTGTCAGTCCGGTGTCTGGCCGGGTGCTGGTCAGGTAGTCCTCGCCCAGCGCGCGCCAGTCCACATTCTGCGCACGCTCGATGACCTCCGTGTCGATCAGCTGCGGGGTACGGCTGCCGGAGGCGCGTTTCAGCGCCAGCGGAAAATTCTGCAGTTCGCCGGCCGCATGCACATCCGGGTGGCTGGAAAGGATGCGTTCAACCAGGGTGGTACCTGAACGCGGCATGCCGATAACGAAGATCGGTTCGTCCGTGGCGTAGCCGGCTGTCGCCGCCTGCGGCGCCGGCGAGGCACGCATCACCGTCGCGAACAGCAAGTCGTCTTGCTCGGAAGCATGCCGGATCATCGCCTTGGCGGCCGCCTTGCCGGCAGTGAGGTGTTCGAACGCGTTCGGATGGTCACCCAGGTCCTCGTATTCCTTGGCCAGCGACAGGTGCAGGTTCAACTGCGCGGCGAGATTTCCTGCACTCTTGGCCAGCAGCGCATGCAGACGCTTCAGATGATTGCGCTCGGGGGTCTGCCGACGCAGTTGCGATAGTGTCAGATGTGCGCCCCACGATCCCGGGGCCAGCTGGATACAGGCCTCGAGCTCCCGTTCGGCTTCGTCGAACCGGTTCATGAAAACCAGCGACTTGGCAAAGTTGTGGTGGTAATTGGGGTGGTTGGGCATCAACGCCACGGCCCGGTCGTACAGCGCCGTGGCACGCTCATGCGCATTGGCCCGGGTAAAGACCACACCGAGCGTGTCCAGGGTCTGCGCGTCGAGCGGTTGCTGGGTCAGCGCGTGTTCGGCCACCTTCACCGCATCGGCGGACAGGTTGACCATGGACAGCGCCCTGGCGAACTGGGTGGCGTAGTCGGCGCGCTTTGGATACAGGTTGACCGAGCGCTGCAGATATTCCAGCGCCGGCCCCATGTCCTGCAGCTCCAGCGCCGACATCCCGGCCAGGAAATGCAGCTCGGCGTGATTCGGTGCCTGCGGCAACAGCTGGCTGGCCAACTGCAGCGCTTGTGCGAAATTCCTCTGGTTGAATGCGGCGCTGGCCTGGGCGTATGTCTTGGCGGGGTCGGTCATGGGATTCCGTGCAATGACAGGAGGCTGGTGATCGAAGGGCGAGTACACAGTGTATTACGAAGCGGTCATGGCTCCGGCCCGACCCGCCGGGGCAGGCGAACGGCCACTCCCGCGACTGCCTGCGACGAACCGGGCTGACGGGATGATTGACACTTCCGCAACGCAGCACGACAATATCCGAGCTGATCGGCGCGCTTGCGTCGGTGGGCTCCCAGTCCTGACAAACCAAGGCATATGGACGTTTACCCTAGTCGCAACGTCGACACCCGCTCGCTTCGGGTGCCGGCGCAGCACAACAACAAGTTGAACGCCTGCGGCGATTGCCTGCGGTCGGCTCACGCTTTCCTCGACTAGGGAAGCTGGCCCACCCGGACGACGCCGACGGCGTCGTCACGAGGAGATGGGCCATGAAATTCGCTCACAACTTTCGTCCGTGGATCCTCTTGCGCCGGTTACTTTCCGGCCAGCGTCCTGCTGCTCGTCGTTCCTACACGGTGACCGTTCCCGCGCCGCGCAGCGAGTCTGGCGGCAACGTGATTGCGCTGCGTCCGCACTCCCGCGTGGAGGAGCACAACAGTGTGACGCGCCGGCGCCCGCCCGCCGCGGGTGCGCGGGCCGCCAGTCGGTGATGCGCGCCTACCTGGCTGGCAAGGGCCGGCCTCCGCCAGCCTGCCATCCGCCATGGCCGCGTGCACGGCCACGCGCAGCCTTGGGCCTGCGGCCCGCGAACTGAGTTCGCCGATCCGCCCTGATGGCCATCCAGCAAGTTTTCACGGAAGCGGATCATGATCAAGCCATCCCACGCAGCCCCGACGGGCAAGGCGAGCGGCAAGCCTGCGGTTGCACTGCGCGCGGCCGCCGCGGTGGAGGCGTTTCGCCCCAGCGATGAACTGCTGGCGGCGCTCGACACCACGCCGGCCGGCCTCGACGAAGAGCAGATCGAGGAGCGCCTGCATCGCGATGGCGCGAACGAGGTCTCCCACGAGAAACCGCCACACTGGACCGTGCAGCTGCTGCGCGCTTTCAAGAACCCGTTCATCATCGTGCTGCTGGTGCTGGCTGGAGTGGAGCTGGCCACCGACGACAGCGACATCACCGGCCCCATCATCATCGCGGTGATGGTGGGCATCAGCGTGCTGCTGAGCTTCACCCAGGAATACCGTTCCTCGCGTGCCGCCGAGAAGCTCAAGGCGATGGTGAGCAACACCGCTACGGTGATGCGGCGCGCTTCCGACGGCCACAGCGAGCAGCTCGAAGTGCCTGTGGCCGAGCTGGTGGCGGGCGATATCGTGCATCTGGGAGCCG
>JAJXYE010000089.1 GCA_021780735.1 Pseudomonadota bacterium
GCCCAGGCCGGCGACGCAGGCTGCGCGGTAGGCTTCGCTGCTGTTGACGGTGAGCACGCCGGCCATCGGCAGTGAGGCGTAGCCGTCGCCATCGGGGTATTCCCAGCCGGGCGAGCGGCTGCCCAGGGTGGATACATAGTGGATCAGCCGGTGGTTTTTCAGGTCGTCCAGCGATTGCGGCATGCCGTGTTGTTCGATGTAGCCGACACTGGCGCAGTTGATGATGCGGAACGCGCCCAGCGGCCGCGCGATCAGGCTGCTGTCGCCCAGCGTGCCCACCCGTACCACGCAATCGAAGCCTTCGCGCACCAGGTCCACCAGCCGGTCGGTGCTGCTGAGCTCCAGCTCGATCAGCGGATGGGCGTCGAGAAATTCCGGTAGTCGCTCGATGACGAAATGCAGTGCCAGGCCGCTGGACATGTCCACCCGCAGGCGTCCGCGCAGTGACTTTGCGCCGCGCTGGAACATCGACTGCAGCTCGTCGACATCGGCCAGCAGATCGCGGGCACGCTCATAGAAGGCCTGCCCGTCCTGGGTCATCTGCACCTTGCGCGTGGTTCGGTGCAGCAGCCGCGTGCCGAGCGAGCTTTCCAGTTGCTGCACGGCGGTGGAGGCGGTGGCCTTGGGAATGCCCAGGCTGTCGGCGGCGCGGGTAAAGCTGGCCAGTTCGGCCACTCGCAGGAAGACCTGCATCGCATCGAGCGATTTCATGGGGCGGTGCCTCGCGGACGAATTGTTCGGATAAAGCGAACATATAAATCACGAACAGGTAATTTATCCACCCCATGGCATCCAATAAGGTGACCCGGTGGCTCAGGCCATCCCTTTCCACCGCAGAGGAGCCATCCATGAACGATGTCACCCACCCGATTGCGCTGATCACCGGCGGCAGCCGCGGGCTCGGCAAGAACACCGCGCTGAAGCTGGCCGAGCAGGGCAGCGATGTGATCCTTACCTACGTGCACAGCAAGGAAGCGGCCGAAGCCGTGGTCGCTGACATTGAAAAGCTGGGCCGCAAGGCGATCGCCTTGTCGCTGGATGCAGGCAAAAGCGCCAGCTTTGACGCCTTCGCCAGCCAGGTGCGCGAGGCGCTGAGCAGCCACTGGCAGCGCACGCACTTCAATCATCTGGTCAACAACGCGGGCAGCGGCCTGCATGCGCCGTTTGCCGAAACCACCGAGGCGCAATTCGACCAGATGGTGGCCGAGCACCTGAAGGCGCCGTTCTTCCTGACCCAGAAACTGCTGCCGCTGCTGGCCGACGGCGGTCGCATCGTCAATATCTCGAGCGGGCTGGCGCGCTTCAGTTTCCCGGGCTCGTCGGCCTATGCGTCGATGAAGGGCGGGGTCGAGGTGCTGACCCGCTACATGGCCCGCGAGCTGGGCGAGCGCGGCATCACCGCCAATGTGATCGCACCGGGCGCGATCGAGACCGATTTCTCCGGCGGCAGGGTGCGTGACAACCCGGCGCTGAACCAGCAGATTGCCTCGATGACGGCGCTGGGTCGGGTCGGTTTGCCGGATGACATCGGCGGCGCTATCGCGTCGCTGCTGCAGCCGGGCAATCGCTGGATCACCGGCCAGCGGATCGAGGCCTCGGGCGGCATGTTGCTGTAGGCGCCAAAGAGCGGGTCGCCGCTTGCAGCCTTTCGCACGCCCCTGTGCTTCTGTCATTTTCCAGCAAAGGGTGGCTGCAAGATGGAGGAGACTCAAGCGCTATCCAGTGCTTGACCCTCACGCCACGTGAGGCTGCAGGCTGTGCGCAACCGCAACGGAGGAACCATGAAGCTGCTTTCCGTCAGTCAGGTGGCGCGCCGTACCGGTGTCACTGTCCGTACCCTGCATCACTACGAAGCCTGCGGGCTGTTGCGGCCGGCGAGGCGCAGTGGTGCGGGCTATCGCCAGTACGGCGAGGTGGAACTGCGACGGTTGCAGCACATTGTTTCGTTGAAGGCGCTGGGCTTCACGCTCGACGCCATCCGTGCCAGCCTCGATGCCGATGCGCCTACGCTGGCCGAGGCCTTGCTGCAGCAGGTGGCACGGTTGCGGGAGACGATCGCCCGCCAGCATGCGTTGCTGGCCCGGCTGGAACAGCTGGAACTGCGGCTGGCCGCTGGCGAGGTGATCGATGGCAACACCCTCCTGTCCACCATCGAGGCAAGCACCATCATGGAAAAATATCTGAGTGACGAACAGCGCGAGACGATCCGCCAGCGTGGCGAGATGCTGGGCGCCGAGCGCATCGGCGAGGTCGAGCAGGCCTGGCCGCAGGTGATCGCCGGCATGTCGGCCGCGATGCAGTTGAACAAGGACCCGGCCAGCGACGAGGTGCGTGCACTGGCGCAAAAATGGCGTTCGCTGTTGCGCGAGTTCACCGGCGGCGATGCCGGCATCCAGCGCTCGCTCAACACCATGTTCAAGCAGGAGCCCGTCAGCATGCAGCAGCACACCGGCATCGACCCGGCGCTGATGGCTTATGCCTGCAAGGCCATCGCTGCGTTGCCGGTGGGGTAGGGCAACGCCCTCAGGCAGGTTGGCGCTGCCCTGAGGCGCATTTCAGGGCCGCGCCATGTTTTCCTTTATTTTCACCATAAAAGGTGAAAATATGGCGAGCATGAGCCTGCAACTGACCAGCCGCCAATCGAACATCCTCGACTTCATCCGGGCCCGGCTGGAGCAGACCGGGCAGGCGCCGACGCTGGAGGAGATCGGCCAGGCGATGGGGCTGGCGAATGTCAGCGCGGTGCTGAAGCACGTGCGTTCGCTGGAGGCCAAGGGGCGGCTGCTGATCGAGCCGAACCGTTCGCGCGGAATCCGCCTGGTGACCTCGGCCGATGCGCTGGATGCGGACACCATGGAGCTGCCGCTGGTGGGCCGCATCGCCGCCGGCGAGCCGCTGTTTTCGGAGTCGCGGATCGAGTGCACGCT
>JAJXYE010000209.1 GCA_021780735.1 Pseudomonadota bacterium
GGTTGCCGCAGGCTGGAGTGCCGAGGCGGGCTGGACGCTGCGTCTGGCCGATCGGGAAGATGTGCCGGCCGGGCTGATCTCGTCTCGCGTCCTTGGCGGGTTCGTCCTGCTGCGCCTGCGTACGCCTGAGCAAGGTGTGCAGGTGTTGCTGCTGGCACCGGACAACAGCGATGCAGACATTCGCCGTCGCCTGCGCATGCGGCTGGCCACGATCCAGTCGGACGAGGCGTTGCCGCGGCTGTGAGTCAGTGGCAACTTCGCCGGGCCGGCGCGGTCTCACCGAATACCTGATAATGGACGACCGGGCGGCCCGCCCCGTGACCACCTCAAGCGAACCGCCCATGTTCCGACCGCTCGAACTTTTCATCGGCCTGCGCTACACCCGCGCCAAGCGACGCAACCAGTTCATCTCCTTCATCTCCACCGTATCCATCGTCTGCATCGCGATCAGCGTGATCGCACTGATCACGGTGATGTCGGTGATGAACGGCTTCGACTACCAGATGCGCTCGCGCATCCTCGGTGCGGTATCGCAGGCCACGATCACCAGCATCGACGGTGCCGTCCAGGACGTGCCGCGCGCCTTGCAGATCGCGCGGGCCGATCCGCACGTGCTCGGCGCCGCACCCTACGTCAAATCCGAAGCGATGCTGCTGGGGCGGCGATCCACCGGTGCGGAGGTGCGCGGCATCGACCCGGCGCAGGAGACGAAGGTGGTCGATATCGGCCAGCACATGACCGAGGGCAAGCTCAGCGAGTTGACCCCGAACAGCTGGAACATCGTGCTCGGCCGCGATCTGGCGACGCAACTGGGTGTCGGCGTGGGCGACCGGGTGACCATGGCGGTGCAGGAAATGCGTGCCACGCCGATGGGGGGCATTCCGCGCATGCGCAGTTTCCACGTCGTCGGCACATTCCAGCTGGGCATGCAGCAGTTCGATTCCGGGCTGGCCCTGATCAATATCGGCGATGCCGAAAAGCTCAACGACCTCCGTGGCCCGACCGGCATTCGCCTGCGCCTGGACGACCTGTTCAGTGCGCGGCCGGTCGCGCGCGAACTGAGCGACAAGCTGGGCCAGTATTACGGCGTGAGCACCTGGATGGACGAAAACGCCAACCTGTTCCACGCCCTGTCGATGGAGAAGCTGGTGATGTTCATCATCCTCTCGCTGATCGTGCTGGTGGCGGTGATCAACCTGATCTCGATGCTGATGATGCTGGTCACCGACAAGCAGGCCGACATCGCGATCCTGCGCACGCTGGGGGCCACCCCGCGCAGCATCATGGGTACGTTCATGGTGCAGGGTCTGCTGGTCGGCTTCGTCGGCATCGGTTTCGGCGTCGGCCTGGGTTCGCTGCTGTCGTGGAAACTGCCGGGCATCATCAAGTGGATCGAACACACCTTCCACGTCACCTTCCTCTCGCCCGACGTCTACTACATCAGCGAGGTACCCAGCCGGCTGGACTGGCACGATGTCGGCTGGGTCGCGCTGCTGACTTTCGCCTTTTCGCTGCTCGCCACGATCTATCCCGCCTGGCGCGCCTCGCGCACGCAGCCGGCACAGGCGCTGCGCTATGAATGAGAAAACCATGCCAGCAACCAGCGAAAACGTGCTGCGCGCCAGCCATGTCGCCAAGACCTATGCCGAAGGCGGTCTGCGCACCGATGTGCTGAGCGATGTCAGCTTCAGCCTGAAGCGTGGCCAGACGATGGCGATTGTCGGCGCCTCCGGCTCGGGCAAGAGCACCTTGCTGCACATCATCGGTGGCCTCGATACGCTCACCGCCGGCGAGGTGGAGGTCGATGGCCGCGTGCTGTCCAGCCTGTCCGACGCCGAGCGCGGTCGTGTGCGCAACCGCTCGCTGGGTTTCATCTACCAGTTCCATCACCTGCTGCCCGAGTTCACCGCGCTGGAAAACGTGTGCATGCCGCTGCTGATCCGCGGCACGGCGATTGCCGAGGCACAACGTCAAGCCACCGTGTTGCTGGAGCGGGTGGGACTTGGAACGCGTACCCACCACAAGCCGTCCGAACTGTCCGGTGGCGAGCGCCAGCGCTGCGCGGTGGCCCGTGCGCTGGTGACCCGGCCGGCCTGCGTGCTCGGCGACGAGCCAACCGGCAATCTCGACGAAGCGAATGCGAGCCAGGTCTACGGCCTGATGCTGGAGCTCAATCGCGAGATCGGCACCAGCTTCATCCTGGTCACCCACGATCCGCATCTGGCGGCCAAGATGGATCGCACCCTGGTGCTGCACAACGGCGTGCTGCAGGAAAGCCCGAAGGTGTAGCAGCGCACCCGGTGCGCGATGCTCTTCGTCAACTTGGCGAAGCAGCATCTCGCACTGCTGCCATGTCGAACCAACGACGGCTGCGATCGCAAGCCCAGGCGCTCGCCTACGCAATTTTCAGCTTCGTCGCCGCACTCGTCGCGCTAGGCTCGGACTCTTCCAGGATGGATCAGGACAGGCGGCATGGCGCATCGGTCGGCGATCAAGGCGGCGCTGGCGTTGCTGGTCGGCGTGCTGGCGGTGCAGTGGCTGCCGCAACTGCCCCCACGCTGGTGCGCGCCATCCATTCTTCTGATCGCTACCGGGCTCGCCTGGCGTTGCCCTGGCTGGCGCTGGCTGGCTTGTCTGCTGTTCGGGATTGCCTGGGCGCTTTGGCGCGGTTCGCTGGCGATGGATGCACGCTTGCCGCGCAACCTGGAAGGGCGCGACGTCAGCGTGACAGGTACCCTGGTCGGCCTGCCGCTGGCACGTACCGATGCCAGCCGCTTCACCCTGCGCGTGCAGCGGGCGACGCTGGACGGGCAGCCGCTGGATCTGCACGGCCGCATCACGGTGTCCTGGTATGAAGGTGCGCCGCCGCTGCAGCCGTGCACCCGCTGGCATCTGCTGCTGCGACTGAAACGACCGCGCGGCCTGCTCGACCCCGGTGTCGCCGACAGCGAGCGCTCGGCGCTCGAGCGCGGCATCGTTGCCACCGGCTATGTGCGCGACGATGACGGCCATGCCGCGCTGTCCGCGCCTTCGTGGTGCCTCGATGGTCTGCGCGCCGCGATAGCCCGCGGCATCGAGGCGCGCGTGCGGGATCGGCACGACGCGGCCCTGCTGCGCGCGTTCGCGGTGGGTGATACACGCGGTCTGAGCCAGGATGACTGGGCCGTGGCACGGGCCAACGGGGTGTCACACCTGATCGCCATTTCCGGCTTCCATGTCGGCGTTGCGGCACTGTTCGGAGTATGGCTGGTGATGCTGACCTACGCGCTGTGGCCGCGCCTCGGGCTGTACCTGCCGCGAGCGCAGGCCCAGGCTGCCGCGGCCCTGCTGGCGGCAGGCGTCTACAGTGCGCTGGCCGGCTTCGGCCTGCCTACGGTGCGTACCTTGCTGATGATCGCGGTGATCGCACTGGCGCGCTGCAGTCGTCGTGGCAGCAGCGGTGCACAGTCGCTGGCGCTGGCCATGATCGCGATCCTGCTGTTCGATCCGCTGGCGGTGCTGGCTGCCGGGTTCTGGCTGTCCTTTGTCGGCGTGACGTTCCTGATGCTGTGCCTGCAGGCGCGAGGTCGTGGCCTGCGTGCTTTCGTGCGTGAGCTGACCTCCGCCCAGCTGCTGATGACCGTGGCCTTGCTGCCGCTGACGCTGTGGTTTTTCGGCCAGGCCTCGCTGGTCGGTGCGTTGTCCAATCTGATCGCGGTGCCGCTGGTCAGTTTCGTCATCGTGCCGTGCGCGCTGTTCGGCATGCTGTTGCTGGCCGCATGCCCGCCACTGGCCACGCCGGTACTTTGGCTGGCTGCACGCATCGTGCACGGTCAATGGTGGTTGCTTGAGCACATGGCGACCTGGCCGGGAGCGCACTGCTACCTGCCGCTGGTGCAGGCGCCGGCCCTGCTGCTGGCGGTGGTCGGTGCGTGGTGGCTGTTCATGCCGCGCGGCGTGCCGTTGCGCTGGTTCGGGCTGCTGCTGTTCCTGCCGCTGCTGTGGCCCCCGCGTCCGCTGCCCGCCGAGGGTGCCTTCCAGGTCTGGGTGCTGGACGTGGGGCAGGGCTTGTCCGTCGTGCTGCGCACGCGCGATCACACCCTGGTCTATGACACCGGCGCACGTTTCCCCTCGGGTTTCGATCTGGGCGATGCGGTGGTGCTGCCGTCGATCCACGCGCTGGGTATCGACAGCGTCGACATGTTGATGATCAGCCACGGCGACAACGACCATGCCGGCGGCGCTGCGGCGGTCGCCAGCGCGTTTCCGCAGGCGCGACGTCTTGCCGGCGAGCCGGCGCGGATGACGGTGTCGATGGCGCAATGCCTGGCCGGGCAGTCGTGGCAGTGGGACGAGGTGCGCTTTCGGATCCTGAATCCGCCACGGGCCGGAGTGATCCGCACCAACAACAACTCCTGCGTCCTGCTGGTGGAGGGCCGTGGCGGCAGGATGCTGTTGACCGGCGACATCAGTTCGCTGGCAGAACCGGCCGTGGCGGCGGCCGTCGGCGCAGGTTCCCGGCCGGTGCTGCTGGTGCCCCATCACGGCAGCAAGAGCTCGTCCAGTGCAGCGTTCATTGCGGCGCTGAGGCCCACACTGGCCGTGGTTTCGGCCGGCTGGCGCAACCGCTTTGGTCATCCGCGACCGGAGGTACTGGCACGCTATGCCAAGGCCGGCGTGCCACTGTTCAACACCGCACTGGAGGGCGCAATCAGGCTGGATTTTCCGGCCGACGGGCCGCCAGGGCGCGAATCGGGCTGGCGTCGTCGGCAGCGCCGCTACTGGCGGGAATGAGGCCAGGAATGCCACGCGCAGCGCAGTACGCCAGGTCGACACTGCTATCATGCGCGCTTCTTGTCGGGTAGCGCGGTGGAGTCCGAAGGTGCTGGATATTCTGATGGCTGGCGGTTGGGCGATGGTGCCCATCCTGATCTGTTCGGCGATTGCCCTGGCGATCGTGCTGGAGCGTTGCTGGACGCTGCGTCGCGCGGCCGTGCTGCCACCCGGTCTGGGTGACGAGGTGCGCCAGTGGGCGCGAACCGGAAAGCTCGATCCGGGCCATCTGGAGACGCTGTCCAATGGTTCGCCGCTGGGCGAGCTGCTGGCCGCCGCCCTTGCGGTGCGCCGGCAACCGCGCGAGATCATCAAGGAGCGCATCGAGGATACCGGCCGGCACGTGGTGCACCGGATGGAGCGCTACCTCAATACGCTGGGCACGATCGCGCTGATCGGTCCGCTGCTGGGTCTGTTCGGTACGGTGATCGGCCTGATCCGCATGTTCATGGAGGTGATGGGTGGCGGCATCGGCGACCCGGCCAAGATGGCCGGCGGTATCGGTGAGGCGCTGATCTGCACCGCCTCGGGCCTGACCGTGGCGATTCCGGCCTATGTCTTGCATCGCTACTTCCGCTCGCGCGTGGCCGGTTATTGCGTGCAGATGGAGAAGCAGGCAACGGCCCTGCTCGACGACCTGACCCTGTCGGCCGCTGCGGCACCCGCGCGGGCACCGCGCCGTGCGCCGGCGCCGAGCACGCCGAGCCCGGGCTGAGGGCGGCCGCATGCGCATCAGCAACGACCGCCGCGGGGACGACTTCGAGATCAACGTGATTCCGTTGATCGACGTGTTGCTGACCCTGCTGATGTTCTTCGTGCTTACCAGCACCTTCGTGCAGCATTCGCGCATGAAGGTGACCCTGCCGCAGGCCAGTGTGCAGGAGCGCGACATGAATGCCCCGGCGCTGACCATCATGATCGACCGTGACGGCCGCTTCTATGTCGGCAGCGACGAGGTGATGGGCGAGGGCATCGAGCCGCTGAAGCAGACCATCGCGCGCAACGCCGGCGACAACCGCGACCAGCCGGTGACCATCCGCGCCGATGCGATGACGCCGAACCAGAACGTGATCACCGCGATGGATGCGCTGGGCCAGCTCGGCTTCACCCGGTTGTCGATCGCCACCACGCCGAGCAAGCCGGGCACGGCGCAGTGAGCGTGGAAAAGTCCGGGCTGTGGGACGCCAAGACCTGGCAGGTCTACAAGCGGCTGCTCGGTTACAGCCGGCGCTACTGGGTGATGGGTCTTGTCGCGATCACCGGGATGTTGCTCGATGGTGGCGGTCTGGCGGTTTTCACCAACCTGTTGCGCACGATGGTCGACGACCTGTTCGTGAAGAAGGATGCCTTCCTGATTTTCTGGATGCCGATCTGGATCATCGCAATCTTTCTGGTGCGCTCCTGCGGTACCTTCGCCAGCAACTACGGCATCTCCTACATTGGCCGTCACGTGGTGCAGGCGATGCAGAAGGACGTCTTTGCTTCCTATCTGAAACTGCCGGCGGCGTTTTTCGGTGCCGAACCGTCAGGGCAGCAGATTTCCCGTATTACCTATACCAGCGAGCAGGTGGCCTCTGCCGCGAGCGAGGCGGTGAAGAGCGCGGTGACCGACAGCTTCACCGTTGTCGCCATGCTCTGCGTGATGCTGCACAACAGCCCCTACCTCACGCTGGCGCTGCTGGTGATGGCGCCGGCCATCGCCTTGATTGCCACCATCGTCAGCCGGCGCTACCGGCTCATCAGCCGGCGCATCCAGGGCTCGATGGGTTCGGTTACCGGCACGGTGGAGGAATCGGTCGGGGCGCATCGGGAAGTGCGCATCTACGGTGGCCAGAATTACGAGGCCAGCCGCTTCGATCAGGTCACCAGGCAAACGCGCGGACTCAATCTGAAGATCACGGCGACCAACGCGGCTTCCAGCTCGACGATCCAGCTGGTGGCTGCGCTGGCACTGGCTGCGCTGGTGTTTCTGGGCACACGACCGCAGGTGCTCAATTCAATGTCGCCCGGCGTGTTCTTCGCGGTGCTGACCGCGATGGGCACGATGTTGCCTGCACTGCGTCGACTGGCCAATGTGCAATCGCATATTCAGCGCGGCATGTCCGCGGCCGAAGACCTGTTCGAAGTGATCGACCTGCCGCCCGAAATCGATCTCGGCACCCTGGAACTGGAACGTACCCGTGGCGACATCGTGTTCCGGGGTGTCACCCTGACCTACCCCAAGAGCCGGCAGCAAGCCCTCTGCGGCATCGATCTGCATTGCATGCCGGGCACCGTGACGGCACTGGTGGGACGATCCGGCAGCGGCAAGAGCAGCCTGGTCAGCTTGCTGCCGCGCTTCTACGCGCCGAGCGAGGGCCGGGTCATGCTGGACGGCGAGGACTATGAAAACTACACGCTGGCCTCGTTGCGGCGGCAGATTGCCTGGGTGGGGCAGAGCGTGGTGCTGTTCGACGACACCGTGGCCAACAACATTGCCTATGGCGAGCTGGCGGGCGCCAGCGAAGCGGACATCATTGCTGCCGCCGAGGCCGCCAATGCGATGGAATTCATCGCGCGCATGCCGCAGGGCATCCACACCCCCATCGGGCAGAGTGGCAACATGCTGTCCGGTGGCCAGCGCCAGCGCATTGCGATCGCCCGGGCGATTCTCAAGAACGCGCCGATCCTGGTTCTCGACGAGGCTACCAGCGCACTGGATACCGAGTCCGAACGGCTGATCCAGCAAGCCCTGCATGGGCTGATGCGTGACCGCACCACCCTGGTGATCGCCCATCGGCTGTCCACCGTGGAGGGGGCCGACCAGATCGCCGTGATGGATCACGGCCGCATCATCGAACGTGGCACGCATGCCGAGTTGATCGCGCTGGACGGCCAGTACGCCAGCCTGCACCGCATGCAGTTTCACGACCAGACGGTCACCCAGAGCAGCGACTGAGGATCATCCATGGCGCTGATCGACACACTCGAATCAGCCTGGTACGGCGATGGCCGCGCTCCCTGGTGGACTTGGCCGCTGGCTGTTCTGTATGGCGCCGTGGTGCGCCTGCGCGCCGGCCTGTACCGGATCGGTGCACTGCCCAGCGAGCGGCTGCCGCGGCCAGTGATCGTGATCGGCAACATCAGCGTCGGCGGCACCGGCAAGACACCGCTGACGATCGCCGTGGTCGATGAGCTGCGCCAGCGCGGCTACCGGCCTGGCGTGGTCAGCCGCGGCTACGGCGGCAGCCAGCGCGAGGCCTGCCTGCTCGACGAGACGCCCGATCCAGCCGTCGTCGGCGACGAACCCTGTCTGATCCGCGCTGGCGGCGTGCCGGTGGCGGTAGCGCGCAGGCGCGCCGCCGCCGCGCGCTTGCTGCTCGCGGCCGGCTGCGACGTACTGCTCGCCGACGACGGCCTGCAGCACTACGCACTGGCACGCGATGTGGAAATCTGCGTCATCGATGGCAGTCGGCGCTTCGGCAACCGACGCCTGCTGCCTGCCGGCCCGCTGCGCGAACCGTTGAGCCGGCTGCGGCGGGTCGATCTGCGCGTATGCAACGGCGGAGTCGCCGGGCAGGGCGAGTACCCGATGCAACTGCACGGCGAAGTGCTGGTCGCGCTGGTCGACGGGAGGCGCGAGTCGCTGGCGGATTGGCAAGGCCGGCGCGTGCATGCGGTAGCCGCCATCGGCCACCCGCGGCGCTTCTTCGACAGCCTGCGCGCGGCCGGTCTGGATGTCATCGAACACGGTTTTCCCGACCATCACGCGTTCACGCCGGGCGAGCTGGATTTTGCCGATCAGCTGCCGCTGCTGATGACAGACAAGGATGCGGTCAAGTGCGGCCGGTTTGCCCAGGCCCACTGGTGGCGGCTGCCGGTGCAGGCGCAGTTGCCGCCAGCGTTCTACGAAGCGCTGGCCGAGCGTCTGGCCGGCTTGCGGCGCGAGAGGAATTCGCCGCCGGCGTAGATCCGCTGCGCCAGGCTGCCGCCGATCCAGTAGCACAGCTCGGCTGGCCGGCGCGCATTCCAGACCACCAGATCGGCGCGTTGACCCACGGCCAGGGTGCCACGATCGGTGAGGCCGAGCGCGCGGGCGGCGTTGACGGTGACGCCTCGCAGGGCCTCTTCCGGGGTCAGCCGGAACAGCGTGCAGCCCATGCCGGCAGCCAGCCGCAGCGACAGCATCGGCGAGGTGCCGGGATTGCAGTCGGTGGCGATGGCCAGCGGTACGCCGTGCGCGCGCAGCAGGTTGATCGGCGGAAGTTTCGTTTCGCGCAAGGCATAGAACGCGCCCGGCAGCAGCACGGCCACCGTGCCGGCGACGGCCATCGCCTTGACGCCGGATTCGCTCAGGTGCTCCAGGTGGTCGGCCGACAGGCCATCGTATTCGGCTACCAGCGCGGCACCGTCGAGATCGGACAGCTGCTCGGCGTGCAGTTTCAGCGGCAGGTCAAGTTCGCGTGCGCGATCGAACAGGCGCCGGGTTTCGTCGCGGTTGAAGCCGATGTTCTCGCAGAACGCGTCGACCGCGTCGACCAGCCCCTCGGCTGCCAGCGCGGGCAACATCTCGTCGCAGACCAGGGTCACATAGTCGGCGCGCCGATCGGCATATTCGGGTGGAATCGCATGCAGGCCGAGGAAGGTGGTGCGCACCTGGATGCCCAGCTCGCGCCCGATCCGTCGCGCCACGCGCAACATGCGCCGTTCGCTGTCCAGCGCCAGGCCGTAGCCGGACTTGATCTCCAGCGTGGTTACGCCGTCAGCCAGCAGGGTGCGCGCGCGCGGCAGTGCCTGCGCGTACAGGGCGTCCTCGCTGGCATTGCGGGTGGCATTGACGGTGGCGGCGATACCACCGCCGGCGCGCGCGATCTCCTCGTAACTGACACCGTTCAGGCGCAGGTCGAATTCATTGGCACGATCGCCAGCGAACACCAGATGGGTATGGCAGTCGACCAGCCCCGGCGTGATCAGGGCACCGTCCAGCGACTCCACCGTGTCGGCCAACTGGTCCGGCGCGGCGGGCAGGACATCCATCCGGCCGAGCCAGGCAATGCGGCCATGATGCATGGCGATCGCGGCCTGCTCGATCAGCCCGTAGGGTTCGTCGCCGGCAAAGGTGGCCAGCGTCGCGTTCAGCAGCAGGTGGTTCCAGCGTGGTTCGCTCATGTGCCGGCTGACTCCCTTACGGCGTGGTGGTCGGGTCGATCCTGGCTTCTTCGCTGTCGTCCGTCGGCGCTGCGCGCTCGTCGAAGGCGCTGGTCTTGCCGACGTGATGCGGTTCCTCGGTCGCAGCGTCTGCGTTCGCGGCGCTCTCGGCGTGGGCGGCGTCGTGGACGGCCTGCTGTCGCTCGAAGTCCTGCACCATGCGCTCGGCGAAATCCTTGTACACCGGCGTCGGCGAGAACAGCGACGCCGCAGCGCGTGCCAACAGGCAGGCGGCCATGATCGGGATCACCATGTCCTGGTTGTCGGTCAGCTCCATCGCGATCACCGCCGAGGTCAGCGGCGCGCCGGTGACGCCCGACAGATAGGCGCTCATGCCGAGCAGCACCACGGTACCTGCCGGAACGTTGGGCAGGAAATGGGCGATGTTGTGGCCCAGGCCCGCGCCTACCGCCAGTGCCGGCGAAAAGATGCCGCCGGGAATGCCGGCCCAGTAGGACACGACATTTGCCAGAAGCTTGGCGATGCCGAAGGTCTGGCCAGGGGTAACCGTCGCTTCCTGCACGAAGGCGCGGGCCTGGTCGTAGCCGGTGCCATAGACCGTGTTGTGCGAAAACAGCCCGATCAGCGCCAGCGCGAGGCCGCAGCCGCCGGCGAACAATATCGGCGCATGCGATCGCAGGCGGCCGATATAGGCCAGCGGGCCGGTGCGGCTGAGCAGGATCATTCGCGCAAAGATGCCGCCCAGCAGGCCGCAGATGATGCCGGTCAACAGCACGGCCAGCCACGCGTGCCCCAGCGGCAGGCTCGCCTGGACTTCGCCGAAGTAGGAGTAGTTGCCCATCACGCCCAGCGACACCACGCCGCCGACGATCACCGCGGTCAGCAACAGGCCGCTGAAGCGATGCTCGAAGGTGCCGGCCAGTTCCTCGATGGCGAACACCACGCCGGCCAGCGGGGTATTGAACGCGGCGGCGATGCCGCAGGCACCGCCGGCGAGGATGAAGCGCGAGGCGGCCTTGGGATCGGTGAAGCCGAAGCGCCGACCCAGCCAATGGAACAGGCCGGCACCGACATGCACGGTCGGACCCTCGCGTCCGATCGAGGCGCCGACGGCCAGCGCGATCAGGGTCAGCAGCATCTTGCCGGCGGCGATCGGCAGCGACAGCATGCGCTGGCGAAAGCCCTCGTCCTCGATGTGCAGGGTGCCGATCACTTGCGGAATGCCGCTGCCGCGGGTGGCGCGCAATTTTCCCTCGGTCACCCAGGCGAGCAGACCGAACACCACCGGTGTGATCAGCAACGGGATCCATGCGCCGTAGCCCAGCATCAGCAGGAACAGGTCGTACGACCATGTGCTGGCCTTGGCGAACAGAATGGCCGCCAGCGCCACCAGGATCGCACCCACCCACAACGCAATGCGCCGTCTCCATTGATGTGGAGCAAAGAATTCGTGCCCCAGCAGCGCCTGCAGCCGGGGATTGGAGGAAGTCGGGGAAGCCGTGGTGGGTTCAGTCATCTGCGCATTATCGCAGACCTCGTGTCCTCATCGTCAGTGCGGTAACGGGCGCCAGCGTGTTTCGTACAGGTCGAAGCGCCGATCCTTCAGGTTTTGCACCGCCCCGGCGTTGCGTGCGCGGGCCAGACTTTCCAGCCGCAGCTCGGCGAACAGCACCGTTTCGATATTCGGCGTGGAGTCCGCCGCCACACCGTCGCGGGCGAACGGAAAGTCGCTGGGGGTGAGGATGCAGCTCTGGCCGTACTGGATGTCGAAGTTGTTGACCCCGGGCAGGTTGCCGACATTGCCGGACATCACCACGTAACACTGGTTCTCGATGGCGCGGGCCTGCGCGCAGTAGCGCACGCGAAGGTAGCCCTCGCGCACGTCGGTACAGAACGGCACGAACAGGATCAGCGCTCCCTGGT
>JAJXYE010000414.1 GCA_021780735.1 Pseudomonadota bacterium
GTGCCGAAGCACCCCCGCAGGAGTTGGCACCGTGGCGGAAACGCTCCGCAGGTTGCCCCGGCTTCAATGGGCCTGTCCCTCAGCCGGTCTCGATGAGTGGAGCAGATACTGAAGGCTTGAAATCATGTTGTCAATAGACGTCTAAACATCTAAACGGATAAATGCCCATTATGCCTATCCATCGGCCATGGACTTGACTCTCCCGCAAGGAAGGCCGCACCCGCCACAACAGCCCGGGGCGATCCGCCTGACACCCGGAGCTGTCGCGGCAGCGGAAATGGCCTGACCGTCCCCGCGGGACTGCTTCGAACGAACCAGGTCATTGGCCGACGCTTGCGTTGCTGCTAACGTTCCGCGCATGACCGCTCACCCCGACCCATCCGCGCTGCAGGACAGACTGCGGCGCGACGGCTTCGCCTTCGTCAATGCCGAGCAGATGCACGAACTGCTGCCGATGGCGCCGATGCTTGACTGGAAAGCTTTTGCCGCCAGCTGGAACGACCTGGCGCCGGATACCTATCTGGCGGCCCAGGGACGGCACCGCCGGCGCCGCCATGCCACGTTTTCGATCGGCGCCGATGGTGAGCTGAAGCGCGAACCGCACCAGGCGCATTTTCAGAGCCTGCAATACAACCGGCTGCAGGGCGACATCCAGCGCTGGTTCCGGCCGATGCGACCGGCACTGGCCGAGGGTGCCAGCATGCGCTGCATCCTGAGGTTTGCCCACGCGCTGTTCGGTGGCATGCAGTCAACGCGGCGCCCCTGGCATGTCGAGGCCCACCAGTTCCGCATCGAAGCCCGCGCCGACGAACCCGGCGAACCCACCCCCGAGGGGGTGCATCGCGACGGCGTGGACTACGTGCTTGTGCTGCTGATCGATCGCAGCAACATCGAGAGCGGCACCACCACGATCCACGCCGACAGTGGCGATGGCAGCCTGCTTGGCAGCTTTACCCTGGCCCACCCACTGGACATCGCCCTGGTCGACGACGCCCGTGTCTGCCATGGGGTTACCCCGGTGCGCGCACTCGATCCAACCCGACCGGCGCATCGCGACGTGCTGGTGGTGACGTTCAAGGCCGTCTAGCGCGACATCGCAACATTCCGGGATCCGCGCAACATTCCGCAAACGTCGCCTGACGTAAGATACGAGCATTGTTTTCTCGCAGGCGTCATCATGTCCCTCGATTCAACACATCGCGGGATTCCTGCGGCCACCACGCTGCGCGAGCCCCATGCCGAGCGACTGAAGTTCAACGGCGACAACAGCTTTCACCGCGAACTGCGGCGCCGGGTCGAGGCCGAGTTCAAGCGCAGCGGCACCCGCCAGCGCGACAGCGTGCAGATGTACGTCAAGACGGCTGTCCTCCTGGCCACGTTCGGCCTTACCTATGCGGCGCTGGTGTTCCTCGCCGGCTGCTGGTGGCAGGCCCTGCCGCTGGCCATCGTGCTGGGCATGGCGACGGCGGCTATCGGCTTCAACATCATGCATGACGGCGGCCACCAGGCGTATTCGCAGCGACGCTGGGTCAACCGGTTGATGGCCCTGACCCTGGATCTGGTCGGCGGCAGTTCGTATATCTGGCAGTGGAAGCACGCGCGCTTCCATCACACCTGGGTCAACGTCGCCGGACATGACAGCGACATCGATCTCGGGGTGCTGGGCCGACTCTCGCCACTGCAGCGGCGACGCCCATGGCATCGCTGGCAGCATATCTACCTGTGGCCGCTGTACGCCGTCACGGCAATCCGCTGGCACCTGTACGGTGATTTTCGCGACATGCTCACCGGCACCGTCGGCGAGCGCCCGTTCGATCGGCCCAGGGGCGTGGATCTGGCCGGGTTCGTGATCGGCAAACTGGTGTTTTTCGCGCTGGCCTTCGGGATACCGCTGCTGTTCCATCCGGTCGGTACGGTGCTGCTGTTCTACGCGCTGGTCTCGGCAGTCGCCGGCCTGCTGCTGGCGCTGGTGTTCCAGATGGCCCACGTGGTCGAGCAGGCGGCCTTCCCGGTACCCGATGAAAGCGGTTGCCGGATGGCTGTGCCGTGGGCGATCCATCAGCTGCAAACCACGGTGGATTTCGCCCGTGGCAATCGCATCTTGAGCTGGCTGATCGGCGGCCTGAATTTCCAGGTCGAACACCACCTGTTTCCGCGGATTTCGCACGTGCACTACCCGCAGCTCGCGCGAGTGGTGGAGGCGGCATGCCGCGAGTTCGACCTGCCCTACCTCGAACATCGCACGTTCCGGGCCGGCATTGCCTCGCACTATCGCTGGCTGCGCCAGCTCGGCCAGGCGGATGGCGCGGTCGTGATCCAGACCGGGATGACACCCGCACACGCAACGACCGGCTGAGCGCGGGCTGACATCGCCCGATTGCGGTCAGTGGAAGCGGCTGCGAAACTCTGCGCCAGGCGGCGCCCGCTGCCACCCGAGGGAAGTCCTGATGTCACTGGCCGCGAATATCCTGATCGCTGTGATCGCCCTGTTGCACGTGTGGTTCCTGGTTCTGGAAATGTTCCTGTGGACACGGCCCTCCGGTCGGCGCGCGTTCGGCACCACCAGCGAGTTTGCCGAACAGTCGAAGGCATTGGCGGCAAACCAGGGTCTGTACAACGGCTTTCTCGCGGCCGGCCTCGGCTGGGGGCTCTGTCTGGGCGACGCGGGGTTGGCCGTCAAGCTGTTCTTCCTCGGCTGCGTGCTGGTCGCCGGCCTCTTCGGCGGGCTGACGGCGGCGCGGAAGATCCTGCTGATCCAGGCCTTGCCCGCCGCCCTCGCCATCGCACTGGTCATGCTTGCCTGACCCGTCGACCGGGCTCTTCCACCGGCCAGACCGCCGATATCCAGGAAATTGCCCATGAAACCGGAAGCAGTTCTGTTGCTCGCCGCCTCGTTGCTGCTCGCCGGGTGCGTGTCGCCCCGCCAGCCTCACCCGATGCTGACGATTTTCGCACCTGACCAGACCAGCGCGTACCGGATTCCGTGGCCGACCGACGCCAGCGGAAACCTGCTGACCGGGACGACCATCTTGCTGGCCCGGGTCGATGTCACGGGACACGTCAAGGATATTCACGTGGAAAGGAGCTCAGGCTACCGCGAACTCGACCGGGCCGCCCTCGAGGGCGTGCGGCACTGGACATTCAAGCCGGAAACTAGGAACGGCATTCCGGTGGAAAGCTATGCCAGAGTGCCCATCGACATGCACGACTGACCTGCCGAGGCCTCACCCATCGAAACTCGAATGAATTCTCCTGGTCAGCGTGAGGCGGTCGGTCGCCACTTCGATGCGCAGCTGATGCAGCGTGCACGCGAGCGCAGCTGGGCCGCCCTGCACGGTATCCGCGCGCGCATGCAGCCCGGCATCAGCGAGGCCGAGGCGAAGCTGGCGGCGGCCGAAGTGTTTCGCGAACTGGGCTGCCAGCGGCTGTGGCATCCACCCCTGATCCGGATCGGGCCGAACACCACCAGGACCTATCGCCAGCGCTCGGATCCGTCCGTGCGGCTGGGCGAGAACGACGGCTACTTCATTGACCTGGGACTGGTGTTCGACGGTCACGAGGGTGACGTAGGCGACACCTTCGTGACCGGGCATGCGCCGCAGCGGCAGGCGTGCGCCGAGGCCGCACGGGATCTGTTCAACCAGGTGGCCGCGGCATGGCGCCACGACGGACTCAGCGGAAAGGCACTGTATGCGTTCGCGGGCGAACGGGCCGCGGCCATGGGCTGGCGGCTCAACCATGCGATCAAGGGCCACCGGGTCAGCGATTACCCGCACGCGATCCATCGCGGCGGCGATCTGGGCGAGCTCGACGCGGTACCGGCCGATGGTTTGTGGATCCTGGAAATCCAGATCGCCCATCCCGACCAGCCATTTGGCGCATTTCACGAGGATCTGCTCAGCCGGCATCCGGCTGCCTGAGCCCTGCCCCGGTCATAACGTGACGCATTCGGTCGCAGCCCGTCTGCCATTCATTTTTCGCGCAAACCTTGTCATGGCGCCAAGCCACGGCAGGCGCGCCACGGATTCGCCAACCGGTTCCGGCTGACCCTGCCGGCGTGGCACGAGCCGCAGCGCGCCGTGCAGCGAATGCTGCCGACACCGCGCCAGCGTCGAAGCGCAGCCATCAGGCAGCAATCCAGAGCAGCCGATACAAGCCGGAAGCGGCTCCCATATCGATTGGCACTGCTCGTGCATAGTCATTCCCAGGCGGATCGCGAGCCCCGGTACGCCGGGTCGAGCATCCGGCCGACCAACGCTTTTCGGCGGGAGGACAAAGACATGCTGGCCATGACAGACGATTCACGCTCGGTCACCGATCGCTTCGCAGCAACCCTGCGAACGTTCAGGGAACACGCCCAGGCGATCGCCAGCGGACAGGCCGAGGGCGACCGTTTCACCTGGTTCCTCGCCAGCGAATACCAGTGGGAGATGGAAATGGCGGGAAACTGGCTGGTGCAGTCACCTGACAGCCGCCTTTCCGCCGACGAGCGCGAAACCATGCGCCACTTCCTCGCCAGCATGCCTGGCGTGAGGCAGGCGATCATTACCGGGCGGCGCGCCGCAGCCGACCAGAACGGGCATTCGCCGTCGCCCGAATGGAGCGACTGGCTGGTCATCTCGGCGCTGCCAAGCTGGAACAATTTCACCGTACGCACGGCGATCCTGCTGAGCCAGCTCGGCGATCCGGCGCAGAACGATACCGAGTTCGACCCGGCTCGCTGAGCCCCCCTCCCGCCCGCTCGGCTGCCGTGCGATGCCGCAGCCGAGCAGAGACCGCCCGCCTGGCGCACCGGTGCCAGCCGCGGATCCCCGCGAGCCACCCCCGCCTGTCACCGCTGGGTGTCGCAGCATCGTCGGGAAGACCCGCTATAATGCCGGGTTTAACCGCTCCACCAGTTTGCCTGCAGGTCCGGCCACGCTTCGCCGCCGACAGGCTCGCCGCTTGAACATATTCGCAGGGCAGCACTCCCGCTGCCCCGCCCAGGTTCACCCTTCACGCCTTCAACGGAATCCGATCGTGGCCCGACAGAAACCCCTCACCCTGTACCGCAACATCGGCATCATTGCGCACATCGATGCCGGCAAGACCACCACCACCGAGCGCGTGTTGTACTACACGGGCAAGAAGCACCAGATCATCGACGTGCACGACACGAAAGATGGCAAGGGCTCGACCACCACGGATTACATGGAGCAGGAGCGCAAGCGCGGCATCACGATCCAGTCCGCCGCCGTGTCGACCGAGTGGAAGAACCATCAGATCAACGTGATCGATACTCCCGGACACGTCGACTTCACGATCGAGGTGAACCGTTCGCTGCGCGTGCTCGACGGCGCCGTGGTGGTATTCGATGGCGTGGCCGGCGTGGAGCCGCAGACCGAGACCAACTGGCGCCTGGCCGACCAGTACAACGTGCCGCGCGTTTGCTACATCAACAAGATGGATCGCATCGGTGCGAATTTCGCGCATTGCGTGAAGGGCATCCGCGAGCGCCTGAACGCACCGGCCCTGCTGTGCCAGGTACCGCTGGGCAGCAGCGACGAGTTCTGCGGCATGGCCGACCTGGTCGCCAACGTGGCCTACATCTGGCAGTCCGACGACAAGGACAGCAAGTGGGAGACGGTCTCCTTCGAGGAGGCGAAAAACCGCCTGAAGTTCGGCTCCACCGTCGACAACGACTGGGTCGAGCAGCTGCCGAAGCTGCGCGAGGAAATGCTCGAGCACGCGCTGGCGATGGATGACGAGGCCTTCGAGCGGCTGATCGAGACCGGCGAGCACGATCCGGAGATGCTGAAGAAGTGCATCCGCAAGGGCTGTGTCAGCGGCAAGCTGGTGCCGGTGTTCTGCGGCTCGTCCTACAAGAACAAGGGCGTGCAGCAGTTGCTCGACGCCGTGGTCGACTACATGCCCTACCCGGGCGAGAACGGCGGCATCTCGATGGTCGACGAGGACGGCAACGTCATCGGCGAGCAGGAAGTGACCGACGATGCGCCGGCACGCGCGCTGGCGTTCAAGGTGATCAACGACCAGTTCGGCACGCTGACCTTCTGCCGCGTCTACTCCGGCGTGATCAAGAAGGGCGACACGCTGCAGAACGTCACCCGCGGCAAGAAGGAGCGCGTGGGTCGCATCGTGGAAGTGCAGGCCAACGCGACCAAGGAAATCGACGAGGTGCGCGCCGGCGACATCTGCGCGTTCGTGTCGATGAAGGACACCGAGACCGGCGACTCGCTGAGCGACCCGGCGCATCCGGCCCTGCTCGAACGCATGCGCTTCCCGGATCCGGTGATCAGCGTGTCGGTGGAGCCGAAGAGCCGCAACGACGTCGACAAGATGTCGACAGCGCTGTACAAGATGGTCAAGGCCGACCCGTCGCTGCGCATGGAAGTAGACCAGGAAACCGGCCAGACCGTGCTCAAGGGCATGGGCGAGCTGCATCTGGAAATCACCATCGACCGCATGCGCACCGAACTGGGCGTGGAAGCGAACATGGGCAAGCCCAAGGTCAGCTTCCGCGAGGCGTTTGGCAAGACCGTTGAGCATACCTATACCCACAAGAAGCAGTCCGGTGGTTCGGGCCAGTTCGCCGAAGTGAAGATGATCTTCGAGCCAGGCGAGCCGGGTTCGGGCGTGGTGTTCTCCGACGAAGTCGTCGGCGGCCGCGTGCCGCGCGAATACATCCCGGCCGTACAGCACGCGATCGAGGTCGAGTCGCGCCAGGGCCAGGTCGCCGGCTACGAAGTGCTGGACTTCAAGGCGCGCCTGGTGGACGGCAAATACCACGACGTCGACTCCTCGGCACTGGCCTTCGAAATCGCCGGTCGCGCCTGCTTCCGCGAAGCGCAGAAGATGTCCAAGCCGAAGCTGCTCGAGCCGATCATGGCACTGGAAGTGGTCACCGAGGCAAGCTACCTCGGCGACGTCATCGGCGACATCAACCGTCGCCGCGGCAGCATCACCGATCAGGGCCAGAAAGGCATCTCGGCCTTCGTGCAGGGCTTTGTGCCGCTGTCGGAGATGTTCGGCTACATCAACTTCCTGCGTTCGGCCACCAGCGGCCGCGGCAACTTCTCGATGATCTTCGATCATTACGAGGAAGTACCCGCCAGCATGGTCGAGAAGCTGATGGAGAAGGAGGCGAGATAAGCCTTCGCTTCCGATCAGGGACTGGCTTCAGAACCAGCCTCAGCACAACAAGCCCGGGGAGCGATCTCCGGGCTTGTTGCTGTCTGTTCAATGCTCGTACGCCGCGGCTGGCGTCGCGTGACAACCCATCCAGACGTTGCATCGGTCTGGCCCGATCAACACGCTCCGGATTCAAACCGCCTGAACCGGCTCTGCCCATGCTGATCGAGCGACTGATCGGCACACAGCCCACCGAGCCGGGAATTCGCCCACCGCGAAGGCGCGGCAGCGAAGAGCAAAGGTCGATGGCGCCACGGCCAGTGCGGTTCCATTGCCGATGGGCAATGATCCGGTCGCGTCGATCGAGCGGTGCGATTTTGCGAATTCTTCACGCCGGTGAAATAGGGCGCTACGCCTCTGTTACGGGAATATTCCTGTCGTGGAGACCCTTTACTGAGCAACGCCAGCCTGGGCGTCCTCGGCATCACCCGCCATCCGGCCGTGCTGATGGCGCTGAATTCGGCTTGCGGGGTGAATTTCTTCCTGCACAATCTTGCCGACGCGTTTTTCGCGCTGGGCGCGGTGGCGCTGGCTGTCATCGGCACCGGGGCCCTTTACGCCGACATGGGACATTTCGGCAAGCGCCCGATACAGCTGGCCTGGTTCAATTTCGTGCTGCCCGCCCTGGTGCTCAACTACTTCGGTCAGCGAGCCCTCCCTCGGCGAACCCGGCTCAACGGTAGTCGGACATCGCGCCATCGACAGGGGCGCCGAGGTTCCGGCGTGCCTTCACCTTGACAGATGCTCGTACAGGATCACCGCGCCCACACCGATCAGGACGATGCCGCCGAGCACCTCGGCGCGCCGGCCGACCATCGCGCCGAGCACCCGCCCGAGCATGATGCCCAGGGTGACCATGCTGAAAGTACACAGGCCGATCACCACGGCCACGACGGCAATCGGCATGTCGACGAAGGCCAGGCCCACACCGACCGCCAAGGCGTCGATGCTGGTGGACAGACCGGTGAGCGCAAGCGCGACGAAACCGTGCTTCTTCGCCTCGTCGGCCGGCTCATCCGCGTCCGGCCTTACGCCATTCCAGATCATGTGCAGGCCAAGCACCACCAGCAGGCCGAACGCGACCCAGTGATCCCAGGATTCGATATAACGCGCGGCGCCCTTGCCCAGCAGCCAGCCAAGTACCGGCGTGATCGCCTCGATCACGCCGAAGATCAGGCCGGCGCGCAGCGCCTGGCCCAGCCGTGGCCTGACCATGGCGGCACCCTTGCCGATTGCCGCCGCAAACGCGTCGGTGGACATGGCAAAGCCGAGCAACAGGATGGAAACGGGATTCATGAATATCCAATCGGTCGGGCAAGGCGCAACGGCACGACGGCGCGCCCCACCGCCGTGGCGCCGTCAGCCGTTGGTCTCGCCAACCAGGATCGGTGTCTTCGCCACGGCGGGTGCGCCGAGCATGTTGACGAAGACGCCTCGTCGCAACGAGGCAGGCTACTCCCCAAAGGGTGTCGCGTTGCCGGTGTTTCCCGCAGCGCGGCGGCAAGATTAGCACGGTCGCGCCGCGACCCCGACAAGTAACCATCAAGCCGATGAAAGCGCGCGACCGGCCGCGCAGACTCGGCTGTGGCACACGCCAGAGGGTGCGCTCCTGCGGGTGACATCAGATCACGCAACCGGCGCCGCATGCCCCGCGTCGTGGTTGCCTACGTTGATCGACATGATCTGCCCGTCGCTGATCGCCCGTTTCAGGGCAAGGTGATACGAAAGCGGGACAGCAGAAGTCAAACACTCTTCAGACCCGGCATGTATCCACCCTCGTCCTGTCCCCCAGCCGAGCCGATCCGCAGCCGCGTGCGCAGCAGCCTGGACTCTGCACGGACATTGCCGTCCCTTTGTCGGATCCCATTTCAGATTCCCGCCGGCCGCCTGATCGGCGCGAAGCGGATCACCCCGTTCGTGCTCAGCGAGCGATCGAACACCGTGTAGTAGTTGTTCAACAGTGGCAACCCGAAGATCGATTGGTTCGCGCCTTCCCCCGGCATCGAGCCGATGATCTGGAACGTGGCCTGGCCGGCCGCAGGGTAGTCGCACTGCCAGTAGGTGCCTGGTGCGCAGGTCAGGCGGATGTCCTCGCCGTTGGTGCCTTCGAACACGAAGTGGATGTTCGGCCACTTCGCCAGGTCGAGCTGGCTCATCGGCATGCCCTGGCTCAGCGTTGTGGACGCCGCGAACTGTTCGATGGCCGGGCCGAAGGCGGGATCGATCTGCCTGAGCGCAGCGGCGACCGCCGCGTGCATGTCGGCGGCCAGCATGAGTACGCTGGTGCCGCTGTCGATGATGGCGTTGCTGCCGCATTCATGGACGTACTGTGATTGCAGTGGCTGCGCGGCGACGGCAGCGCAGCCTTCCACCTGCACGGACTTGAGGTTGGTGTTGTAGTACAGGTCGTCGAGCACGTTCACGTCGACGAACGTTCCTTCGTACAGATCGGTCTGCTCCTCGCCACCACCCAACACGAAAATACCCTGATTCAACGGATCGCCGGCGATGGCTGCGTCGCTGCCGGCACGCCTGGAGACCCACGATCGGTGGGTGTGGAACGCGAACTTGTTCGCCACGACACCGCTGTTCTCGAGGTCGTCGAAGTACGGAGCGACGGGCTGGCCGTGAATGTCGTACTTCCGGATGAGCTGCCTGAAGTCGCTGTCGAACGTCGAAAAGTCCTGCTCGGAAAAGGGCCAGGGATGCGACGAGGCCGGCATCTGCTCCTGCGCGAACCAGTTCATCAGGTTGTACGCGTGGTTCAGTCCGTTGTAGGCCAGCCCCATGATGCCGGTTGCGCCCTTGAATACACTCGTGTCCTGCACCGACCAGATCGCGATGCTCGTGCTCGCGAGACTGACGCCCGGCCCGAAGCTCACCCTGGTGTTCACCATCGGTCCGGCCCAGCCGCCGATGCCGTAATGGACGAGCTGCGCATTGGTCGTGGATCGCAGATGCGCGTCGCCGCTACCGTCGTAGGCCGACGGACATACCGCGAGCGTGCTGCTGCCGGTATCGAGGATCACATCGGCAACGGCGTGTTCGCTGCCGATCGCGATTCGTGCCGAATAGTCGCTGCCGGATAAGACGTTGGTGATCGGAATGCGCGCGATCCTGCGCGGCATTCCGGACGCGAGCAAGCGCTGGATGCCCTGCAGGCGGTGCTGCTCCGCATTGACAAGATCGGACACGGCCGCCGTGGCAGCGCTGAATGCGGCATCCGCACCCCGCCGTGCCGCACGCAGGATCGGCGGAGCCTTCGTCTTCCAGTTCATCAAGATCGTTTCCCCGTCTACTGGCGTCGGTGTCGAACCTGCCCACCAGAACAACATTCGCAAGGGAAGAATGGTGTCACATCATCAGCCTGCCCGGCATGATGCTCGCGTACAGGGAAAAGTGGTTCGGGCGCCAAGGGCACACGAAAGCTCCGGTATTCCAGCCTCAGCCCCGCCAACCCGAGCCAAAGGTCGATCCAAGCTACAATTGCCGGTTCGCGCTCCAGCCGATCCGTTGCCCATGTCCACCCATCTGCAAGAAACCCGTCGACGCCGCACTTTCGCCATCGTCAGCCACCCTGACGCAGGCAAGACCACGCTGACCGAAAAGCTGCTGCTGTTCGGCGGTGCGATCCAGATGGCCGGCTCGGTCAAGGGGCGCAAGGCAGCGCGGCATGCGACCTCCGACTGGATGGCGCTGGAGAAGGAGCGCGGCATCTCGGTGACTTCGTCGGTGATGCAGTTCCCGTACGAGGGCAAGATCGTCAACCTGCTCGACACGCCGGGCCATGCCGACTTCTCCGAGGACACCTACCGCGTATTGACCGCGGTGGATTCGGCGCTGATGGTGATCGACTGCGCCAAGGGCGTGGAGGAACGCACGATCAAGCTGATGGAAGTGTGCCGGCTGCGCGACACGCCGATCATGACCTTCATCAACAAGCTCGACCGCGAGGGCCGCTCGCCGATCGAACTGATGGACGAAGTGGAGTCGGTGCTGGGCATCGCCTGTGCCCCGGTGACCTGGCCGATCGGCATGGGCAAGCGACTGAAGGGCGTCTACCACCTGGTGCTGGACGAGGTGCACATCTTCGAGCCTGGCAAGAACTTCACCCGTCAGGATTCGACCATCTTCAAGGGTCTGGATGCGCCCGGCCTGCTGCAGAAGATCGGCGACGAGGCGATGCGCGAGCTGCGCGAGGAACTGGAACTGGTGCAGGGCGCCGCGCCCGCGTTCGATATCGACGAATACCTGGCCGGCCGGCAGACGCCGGTGTTCTTCGGCTCGGCCGTGAACAACTTCGGCGTGCAGCTGCTGCTGGATTTCTTCGTCGAGAACGCACCGTCGCCACGCCCGCGCGCCACCCTGAATCGCGAGGTGCAACCGGAAGAAGAGAAACTCACCGGCTTCGTGTTCAAGATCCAGGCGAACATGGATCCGGCGCATCGCGACCGCGTGGCCTTCATGCGGGTGTGCTCGGGCACCTACAACGCCGGCATGAAGATGTTCCAGACCCGCACCGGCAAGGAAGTCCGTATCGCCAATGCGCTGACCTTCATGGCCAGCGACCGCGAGATCGTCGAAACGGCGTATCCCGGCGACGTGATCGGCCTGCACAACCACGGCACCATCACCATCGGCGACACCTTCACCGAGGGCGAGGCGGTGAGCTTCACCGGCATCCCGAAC
>JAJXYE010000307.1 GCA_021780735.1 Pseudomonadota bacterium
ATCGCACAGATCCCCCCCTCACACCTCGTGATGCACCGCTTCCGCCGGCACCGTGACCGCCTCCCCCTTCGGCGGCAGCAACTCCACCAGATACATCGCTGCCAGGATCAGCCCGCCGCCGACCAGCATGCGCCAGCTCAGCACGTCGCTTCCCAGGGCCACGGCGAAGGCGGCGGCGAACACCGGTTCGGTGGTCATCACGATGGCGGCGCGGGCCGCGGGCAGGTGCGATTGCGCCCAGGTCTGCATCAGCATGGCGCCGGCGCCGGCGATCAGCGCCATGTACAGCACGGCGAACCAGGCGCTGCGATCCGGCGGCAGCTGCGGGCCATGCGGCAAGGTGGCGAGCAGGCAGACCACGGCGATCGCCACCATCTGCACCGCCGACAGGGCGAAGGCGTCGCCCTGCTTCGACCATTGGCCGAGACCGACGATGTGCAGTGCATACAGCGCGGCGGAGGCCAGCGTGAGCCACACTCCCCGGTCGACCGAGACGCCGTTGAGCGACAGCAGGGCCAGGCCAGCGGTGGACAGCAGCACGGCCAGCCACACCACCGCGGCCATGCGCTGGCGCAGCAGCAGCCAGGCCAGGATCGGGGTGAACACCACATACATGCCGGTGGTGAAGCCGCTGATGCTGGGCGCTATCAGCGCCAGACCCCAGGTTTGCAGCAGCTGGCCGACACCGTAAACCACTCCAAGCAGCACACCACGCCACAGCAGCTGCCGGCTCATCCCGGCCACCGCGCGGTGGAACACGACGAGCATGGCCAGGGCGGCGATAACAAAGCGCACGGCCAGAAAATCCGCCACCGGCATGCGCCCGACCACGTCCTTGATCAGCACGAAGGTCGAGCCCCATACCGCGGTCAACGCGAGCAGGCCGAGGGTGGCAAGGGAGGTGATGCTGCGGGAGCTGGGCATGGGAGCTTTAGGTAACGGGGAACGGGGAACGGGGAACGGCTGCAGTAGAGCAGAACGGCGCAGCAATGGGGATCGCTGCGCCAGCGACGAACCGGATCGACGGTGTCGCGGATTATCGCAGCTCGGCTAGGGCGCTTCGTCCCCGTTCCCCGTTCCCGGCTCCTGCTTGTTTCGCTTCACCCACAAACGTCGCCACAGCTGTCCCGGAATCTGCAACAGGAAGTGTACCCAGATGCCTACCCATACCAGGGCTGAAACCAGCCAGTTGCGCGCTGCCGGATCATGCTGGCGAAACCAGCGCCACATGCCGCGATGCTTGTGCCGGCTGACGAACACCGGCCGATGGCGGCTGGAACTGCCCTTGCCGTGCGGCACGCGCACGTCGCCGGCGAGCAATACCTGATAGCCGATATCGCGCACGCGCCGACACATGTCCAGGTCCTCGCAATGCAGAAAATAGCCTTCGTCGAAACCTCCCAGCCGCTGGAACAGCTCGCGCGTCATCAACATCAGCGCACCGGAGATCGCCTCGGCCTCGATCACCTCGGCGGGGATCTCCTGCTCGATGTTGACCTTTTCGCCGGAACGCCCGAGCAGGCTGTTGAGCGAACGCCGCAGCAACGGGTCGCGACGCCACGAGGCCGGGTCGGGGCGACCCTCGGCATCGCAGATGACGGCGCCGATCAGCCCTGCCTTGGGCCGCGCCTGCTGCAGCGCAAGCAGGCGGATCAGCTTGTCCTCACCCAGCAGGCAATCCGGGTTGAGCACCAGCAGCGACTGCCCCCTTGCCTGTTTGGCGGCGAGATTCACGGCACGGCCAAAGCCCAGGTTGCGATGGTTGTAGACCACCTTGAGCCGGCTCTGGTGCTGGTACGCCCGCGCGATCGCGGCCGGTACGCCGTCGCGGGACGCGTTGTCGATCAGGATCAGCTCCAGCGACAGGCTGCTGGACAGGATCAGGCGCACACATTCGCGCAGCATCGGGCCGCTGTCGGCGGCCACCACGATCACGCTGAGCGCCAGCGAGAATGGCGAGCGCGGGTGTTCCGAAGTATCCATCGCCCAAGTATGCGCGTGGACGCGAAAGGGTAAAACAGGCGCGCGTGCAATCGGGGCAAAATGTCGCTGCCGCGACTGCGCAGTGCGCTCAATCCAGGTCGTCGCTGCCGAGCACGGCGGCCAGGTTCAGCGGCGCACTTTCGTCGCCGCGGCTCAGCCAGGGCTGTTCGTGATGCCAGCCGCAGAGCTGCCAGCCGCGCAGCTCGAATCGGCGATCACGCCGGCGATCCCACAGCAACAGCCGGTGCCGATCCGCCGTGCACGCAGCAAACCAGTCGCCCCGCGGACTGAAATCGACCTGCGCCACGGCACCCGCCGGACCGGGCAAATCGATCCGGCCACCATTGGCAAACTCGCATATGCCGTCGCCGCAGCTCACCGTGCCGCCGCGCGGGTCGGGCAGGTCCGCGCCAGCCAACTGCCAGGCCGGCGGCTGCAGTTCGACGATCTGCGCCGGCGGATCGACGGGCGCCAGCGCCAGCTCGGGCCACTCCAGCGGAGGTGTCGATGTCGATACCGGCTCGCGCTGTCGATCACGATCCAGCCACGCTTCCAGCCCTGCCAGCAAGGTGTAACCGGACAGCAGCCCGAGCAGCGCCGCACCCAAGGCGAACGCATCGCCGCCCAGCGCCCGCTGCAGCGCAAACATCAGTCCCGGCAGGCCCCAGCGCAGGCCACGCCGGATCAGGCCGACGTGTCCCGGCGCACGCCAGCGCGGCCACAGCAGCGCGCAGGCCAGCAGCGCCAGCAACAAGGGCAGTCCCAGCCACCACGGCAGGAGTGCCAGCGACAGCAGCCAGGCCAAGGCCGGCCACAAGGTATTCCAGGCGGCAGCGGGGCGCCAGGCCACGCTCAGCGCCCGCACTCAACGTAGCTGGTCAGCCGCACCACACGCGGGCGTTGCGGAACATGCGCATCCACGGCGAGTCCTCTCCCCACGACGGCGGGCACCAGCTCAGCTGCACGCTGCGGATGACCCGCTCCGGATGCGGCATCATGATCGTGACGCGGCCTTCGGCGGCGGTAAAACCGGCCAGGCCTCCGGGCGAGCCGTTGGGATTGAGCGGGAAGTTTTCGGTCGGCTTGCCGCGGTTGTCGACGAAGCGCACGGCGCCGTTCGACTTGGCCGGGCTGCACGACTTCGGAAAGCTGACCCGCCCCTCGCCGTGCGCCACCGCCACCGGAATGCGCGAACCGTTCATGCCCTTGAAGAAGATGCTTGGCGAATCGAGCACCTCCAGCACGGCCAGGCGCGACTCGTACTGCTCCGAGGCATTGCGCAGGAACTTCGGCCAGTGCTCTGCGCCGGGGATGATCTCTTTCAGCTGCGCCAGCATCTGGCAACCGTTGCACACGCCCAGTGCGAAGCGGGTCTTGTCGGCAAAGAACGCGGCAAACTGCTCGCGCAGCATCTCGTTGTAGAGAATCGAGGTGGCCCAGCCGCGGCCTGCACCGAGCACGTCGCCGTAGGAAAAGCCGCCGCATGCCGCAAAGCCGCGGAAGTCGGCCAGTTCGATGCGGCCGCTGGCGAGGTCGGACATGTGCACGTCAACCGCGTCGAAGCCGGCGCGGGTGAATGCTGCCGCCATCTCGACCTGGCCGTTGACGCCCTGCTCGCGCAGGATGGCGACACGCGGCCGTTCGCCGCTGCTGGTGAACTTCGCGGCGATATCCAGCGCCGGATCGAAACCCAGCTTGGGCGTGATGCCCGGATCGGCATCGTCCAGCCGCCACTCCAGCTCGGCGTCAGCGCTGAGCGGGTTGTCGCGCAGCCGCTGCATGGCGTGACTGGTCTCGTTCCAGGCCTTGTACAGCGTACGCCAGTTCCACTTGAACAACGTGTCATCGCCGAGGAACAGCTTGATGCCGAGCTTCTCCTTCGGCCGGCCGATGCGATGGCTGATGGCCGTCAGCTCGTACTTCACCAGCAACGCCTCGAATGCCTCGCGATTGGCCTCGGCCACCTGTACCACTGCGCCGAGCTCCTCGTTGAACAAGGTGCGCAAGGTCGCCTCGGCCCAGCCGTCCAGATGAATCTCCAGACCACAGTGGCCGGCGAAGGCCATTTCCAGCAGGGTGGTGATGACGCCGCCATCGGAACGGTCGTGGTAGGCCAGCAGCAGGCCGCTGGCGTTCGCCTGCTGCACCAGGCCGAACAGCGCCTTCAGTCGCTGCGCATCGTCCAGATCCGGCGGTACGCCACCGTTGCGGTTGAACACCTGGGTCAGCGCCGAGCCACCGAGGCGGTCGCGACCGGCACCCAGGTCGATCAGCCACAGATCGGAGTCGCCGGCATCGAGCTTGAGCTGCGGCGTGAGCGTGCGGCGCACGTCGCTGACCCGCGCAAAACCGGTGATCACCAGCGACACCGGCGAGACCGTGCGCTGCTGCTGCTCGCCGTCCATCCACACGGTCTGCATCGACAGCGAGTCCTTGCCGACCGGAATCGAGATGTCCAGCGCGGGGCACAGTTCCATGCCGATGGCGCGCACGGCGTCGAACAGGGCGGCATCTTCGCCGGGGTGATTGACCGCGGCCATCCAGTTCGCCGACAGGCGGATCTCGCCAAGGTTGTCGATCGCTGCGGCGGCCAGGTTGGTGATCGCCTCGCCGACCGCCAGCCGGGCAGCATCGGCACTGCTGAGCAAGGCCACCGGCGCGCGCTCGGCCATCGCCATCGCCTCGCCGGCATAGCCGTCGAAATCGGCGATGGTGACGGCGCAGTCAGCCACCGGCACCTGCCACGGACCGACCATCGGATCACGATGATTGAGTCCACCGACGGTACGATCGCCGATGGTGATCAGGAAACTCTTGCTGCCCACGGTGGGCAGACGCAGGACGCGCAGCAGCGCCTCATCCATGCCGATGCCGGACAGATCCGGCACCAGGTCGATGCGCGGCTTGACCCGCGTGGTGTCGCGATGCATCCGCGGCGGCTTGCCGAACAGCACATCCATCGGCAGGTCGATCACGGTGAGGTCACGGCGCGGGTCGGTGACCCGCAGGCGACGTTCGGCCGTGGCTTCGCCAACCACCGCATACGGACAGCGCTCACGCCGGCACATCGCCTCGAACCCGGCCAGATCCTGCGGGCCGATCGCCAGCACGTAGCGTTCCTGCGACTCGTTGCTCCAGACCTGCATCGGCGACAGCGACGGATCGTCGCAGGGAATCGCCGAGAGATCGATCACGCCGCCGACGCCGGCGTCGTTGAGCAGCTCGGGGATGGCATTGGAGAGGCCGCCGGCACCGACGTCATGCACGCTGACGATCGGGTTGTGCTCACCGCGTGCGCAGCAGGCGTCGATCACTTCCTGGCAGCGTCGCTCCATCTCGGCGTTGTCGCGCTGCACCGAGGCGAAGTCCAGTTCCGCACTGGACGCGCCGCCGGCAACCGACGACGCGGCACCGCCGCCGAGGCCGATCAACATGGCCGGGCCGCCCAGCACGATCACCCGGTTGCCCGGCTGCACCGCGCGCTTGAGCACATGGCCCGGGCGCAGATTGGCCAGCCCGCCAGCGAGCATGATCGGTTTGTCGTAGCCACGGCGCACGCCGACCTGGCCGGGCAGTTCGTTTTCGTAGCTGCGGAAATAGCCGCCCAGGCAGGGCCGGCCGAATTCGTTGTTGAAGGCCGCGGCGCCAAGCGGACCATCGCGCATGATCTCGAAGGCCGTGGCCATTCGCGGCGGCAGCGGCCGCTCCACTTCCCACGGTTGCGGGTGGCCGGGAATGCGCAGATCGGAGACGGAAAAGCCGGTGAGTCCGGCCTTCGGCTTGCCGCCGCGCCCGGTCGCGCCCTCGTCGCGGATCTCGCCACCGGCGCCGGTGGCTGCCCCTGGCCACGGCGCGATGGCGGTCGGATGGTTGTGCGTTTCCACCTTGATCGCGTAGTCGATGCGTTCCTCATGCGCACCCCACACGCCGTTGTCCGGATCGGCGAAAAAACGCCGGCCAGCACTGCCCTCGATCACCGCCGCATTGTCCGAATAGGCGGACAGGGTATGCGCGGGCGAGTGCTGATGCGTGTGCTTGATCATGCCGAACAGGGTCTTGTCCTGCTCGGCGGCATCGACCGTCCAGCTGGCGTTGAACACCTTGTGCCGGCAGTGTTCGGAGTTCGCCTGGGCAAACATGAACAACTCGGCGTCGGTGGGATCGCGGCCGAGTTCGGCGTAGCGGGCCACCAGATACTCGATCTCGTCGTCAGCCAGGGCCAGACCGAGCCGGGCATTCGCCTCGGCCAGTGCACCGTACGCATCCGCGCCCAGGCGCACATGCACCAGCTCGCCCGGCGTGCCGGCCAGGAACAGGCCTTGTGCCTCCTCGATGCGAGTCAGCACCGATTGCGTCATCGCATCGTGCAGCACGGCCATGATCGCGGCGTGATCCGGCGCGTCGGCCGCAGGCAGACCTGCCACCTGCCAGGCCAGACCGCGTTCGACCCGGCGCACATCGAAACCGGCGCCATGCAGGATGTCGGTGGCCTTGCTCGACCAGGGCGAAATCGTGCCCAGGCGCGGCACGACCCAGAGGGTAGCCGGCTCCGGCGCGGCATCCTTTGCCTCGAGCACGTCCAGCAGGCGCTGGCGCAGCGAGGCCGGGGGCGCGGTTGTGGCATCCAGAAAATAGACGAACCAGCTCGCCTGCACGCGCACGCCGCGATGCAGGGCATCCAGGCGGGCATTGAGGCGGTCAAGGCGAAACGGCGAGAGGGCGCTTTGCCCGTCGAGTGCGATCATGCGGGGGAACGGCACGGTGCGGAGGAAACGCCTATTCTAGCTGATGCTGCAATACGGCATAAGCGCTAGCGCAAAGACCGGCCGCAATGGCCTCAGCTACCCGACTGCAGGGCCTGCAGCAGCTGCGCCGGGGTGACATAACCGCCCAGGGTGCGGCCATCGGGGCCGAAGATGGTCGGGGTGCCGTTCACGCCGAGTTTCAGGCCCAGGTCGTACTGCTCCTTGACCGGGTTGTTGCAGGTTGCGGGCGCCGGCACATGGCCGCTCTTGGCGGCGTTGAATGCGGCCTTGCGATCCTTGGCGCACCACACCGACACCATCTCGGTGTAAGTCGGCGTGGGCCTGCCCGTGATGGTCAGCACGCCTTCGCGCGGCCACGCCAGGTATTCCACCGCGATGCCTTCCTTGTTGAACGCCGCAACCTGCTCGTGCAAGGCGCGGCAGAAACCGCAGTTGACGTCGGTGAACACGGTCACCGTGTACTTCGGGTGGGCCGGCGCGTACACGATGCGCTGCGACGCCGGCACCTTGGCCAGCTGCTCCTTGCGAAAGCGCGCCCAGGCGTCATCACCCAGATCCTTGCCCTTGCCCAGATCCAGCAGGTCGCCTTGCATCACGTAGCGGCCATCGGCGCTGATGTAGACCATCTGCCCGGATGCGATGACCTGATAGAAGCCGGGCAGCGGCGATTGCAGAATCGAGTCGATGTGCGCCGTGGAAGAAAGCTTGCCTATCGCCGCCTGCACCATTTTCACTGCAGCAGGACTCACCGCCGGGCCGGTGCTCGGAGCAGCACCATCGGCACAGGCCAGTGAGCTGCCAGCCAGGGCCAGCAAACCGGTCAACAGCAGTTTCTTCAACATCGACAGCCTCGGCGGATCGGTGGCGCTCGTGCGGCGCACGACGCATGCGGCATTCTCGCATAGCTGACTGAACCTGCCATGGCCTCGGGCCGGTCGCCACGCCGGCGAATGCGGCTCAGTAGCGCAGCAGGCTGTGCAGCGGCCTGTCGCCGGGCCAGCGCTGGCGGCCGTGCAAGGCTGCCAACTCGATCACCACGCTGGCGCCAAGCAGATCCACGCCCAGCTCGGCCAGCAGGGTGGTGGCGGCCTGCAGCGTTCCCCCGGTGGCCAGCACGTCATCAACCAGCAACACGCGCTCGCCCGGTTTCAGCGCTTCGGTTTGCACCTCAAGCCGGTCGTCGCCGTATTCCAGCTGATAGGTCACGCCGTGCACCGGCGGCGGCAGCTTGCCCGGCTTGCGCAGCGGCACGAAACCCGCGCACAACCGATGCGCCAGTGCGGCGCCGAAGATGAACCCGCGCGCCTCGATCCCGCACACTGCCTGCACCGGCCAGGCCTGCCATGGCTCGGCCAGCAGGTCGACGCAGCGGGCAAAGGCAGCGGCATTGGCCAGCAACGGGGTGACGTCGCGAAACATCACCCCCTGCCGCGGAAAATCCGGCACGGCGCGTATCAACGCGGCGAGGTCTGGCTCGACAGTGGTCGCGGGAGGCAAGGCGTTCGCGCTCAGCAGGCTGCGCCGAGCGGGTCGCCCGAGGGCTCGTCGAACGCCTCGATCGCCTTGCGCGCCTCGCTGAGGGTGGCTTCCATCTCGCGCACGATGCCCTGGGCGATCGGCATGCTCGATTCGGGCACCATCACCGCGATGTAGTCGATCGCCGGCAACTGGCCCACCGCACCGGTGAGGTATTCGCCGGAAATGAACGCCGGGATCTCGGCAGCCTCGAGCGCATCCTTGACCAGATGGGCATCGAACAGGTTCTCGGCGCGATAGGCGATGTGCATGGAAGCCACGCTAACCCGCCGCCGCGCGCGGGGCAAGCACCGGAGCTGCGCTGGCGCCGCTGCGTCCCATGGCGGCGACAGGGTAAACTGGGATGTTTCCGCCACGTACGCGAGTTCCGCCTGATGTCGACCGAAAATCCCGCCACCCCCGCCACCCTGGCAACGACCGCCACAGCGCAGGATTTCATTCGGCAGATCGTGCGTGACGATCTGGCCTCGCACAAGCACCAGGCGATCCACACCCGCTTTCCGCCGGAGCCGAACGGCTACCTGCATATCGGTCACGCCAAGGCGATCTGCCTGAGCTTCGGCATCGCGGGCGAGTTCAACGGCTGGTGCAACCTGCGCCTGGACGATACCAACCCGGGCAAGGAGAACCCCGAATTCGTCGAAGGCATCAAGGATGACGTGCGCTGGCTGGGTTTCCAGTGGCATGACCTGCGCCACGCCTCGGACTACTTCGAGGTGTTCTACCGCTCGGCGATCAAGCTGATCGAAGACGGCGTCGCCTATGTCGACGACCTGCCGGTCGACGAGATGCGCGCCTACCGCGGCACATTGACCTCGCCGGGGCGCAATTCGCCTTTTCGCGACCGTTCCGTGGAGGAAAACCTCGACCTGTTCCGGCGCATGCGCGCGGGCGAGTTCGCCGACGGCAGCAAGACTCTGCGCGCGAAGATCGACATGAGCGCAGGCAACATGAACATGCGCGACCCGGCGATCTATCGCATCCGCAAGGTCACCCACCAGAACACTGGCGACGCCTGGCCGATCTATCCCATGTACGACTACGCGCACTGCCTGTCCGACGCACTGGAAGGCATCACCCATTCGCTGTGCACGCTGGAGTTCGAGGATCACCGCCCGCTGTACGACTGGTTCGTCGACAAGGTCGACCTGCCCAACCACCCCGAGCTGTGGCAGCAGTTGCGCGAGGCGGGCTTCCGCACCGAGCCGGCCAAGCCGCGCCAGATCGAGTTTTCCCGTCTCAACCTGAGCTACTGCATCACCAGCAAGCGCAAGCTGGCCCAACTGGTCGGCGAGGGTCATGTCGATGGCTGGGACGATCCGCGCATGAACACGCTGCGCGGCCTGCGCCGGCGCGGCTTCACCCCGGCCGGACTGCGCCTGCTGGTCGATCGCGTCGGCGTCAGCAAGCAGAACAGCGTCATCGACTACGCCGTGCTGGAAGGCTGCATCCGCGAGGATCTGGACGGCACCGCGGCAAGGCGCATGGCCGTGCTCGACCCGCTCAAGCTGGTTTTGACCAACCTGCCCGAAGGCCACGAGGAGACCCTGCGCTTCTCCAATCATCCCAAGGACGAAAGTTTCGGTACACGCGACGTGCCGTTTTCGCGTGAGCTGTGGATCGAGCACGATGACTTCGCCGAAGTGCCGCCGAAGGGCTTTCACCGCATCAAGCCAGGTGGTGAGGTGCGCCTGCGTGGCGTCGGCATCATCAAGTGCGAGGAATTGGTCAAGGATGCCGATGGCAAGGTGATCGAGCTGCGCGGCACGCTCGATCCGGCCACCCGCCACGGCCTGCCCGGGGCCGATCGCAAGGTGAAGGGAACCATCCACTGGGTAAGCGCAAGACACGCGGTCGCTACCGAGGTGCGCCTGTACGAGCGCCAGTTCAACGTGCCGGCGCCCGATGGCGACGACGATGGCAAGAGCTGGCTCGAGCACATCAACCCGGATGCCAAACGCGTGGTGCAGGCGTGGCTGGAACCGGCCGCGGCCCATGTCGAACCCGAGCAGCGCTTCCAGTTCGAACGGCTGGGCTATTTTGTGGCTGATCGGGTCGACCATCGGACGGACGCGCCGGTGTTCAACCGTACCGTGACCCTGCGTGACGTGTGGGCGAAACCGGCCGGCCTGTAACACCGGCCGGCCACCAACGGAGCACTGGCATGCTGCCGCTGCAAATTCATCTGACTCTGCCGGCGTGGATCGCTGAGGTCGTCGACACCCGCCTGCGTTACGACAGCGACGAGGATCGCGTGGGTCTGGCGATCGCACTGTCGCGGCAGAACGTGCAGCACGGCGGCGGCGGCCCGTTCGGCGCCGCCGTGTTCGACGGCGACAGCGGGCAACTGGTGGCCGTCGGCGTGAACCGGGTGCTGCCGCAGAGTTGCTCGGTGGCGCATGCCGAGATCATGGCGCTGACGACCGCACAGCAGCGTCTGGGCCGACACCGGCTCAATGGCGACGGCGGTTGCTGGGTGCTGGCCAGCAGCTCGCAGCCGTGCTGCCAGTGCTATGGCGCCAGCGTGTGGGCCGGCATCGACGAATTGCTGATCGGCGCACGGGCGGAAGACGTCGAGCAACTCACCGAGTTTGATGAAGGCCCGCTGCCGGCCGACTGGATCGGCGAACTGACCCGGCGCGACATCATCGTGCGGCGGGACATCCTGCGCGAACAGGCGCGCACCGTGCTGGCGGCCTACGGCGTCAGCGGCACACCGTATTGAGCCGCTGGCGCGCCGCGCTGCCACTGGTGCTGCTGTTGCTGGCAGGTATCGTGCTGTTCGCCTCCGGTTCGTTGCACCAGCTCACACCGCGACAACTGGTGATGCATCAGGCCGCGTGGCAGATGCAGATCAGCGCCGACCCGTGGTTGACACGGTTGGCCTATATCGGCCTGCTTACCCTGGCCGTGGCTACCGGCATTCCGGGCACCATCGTGATCATTCTTGCCGGCGGCTTCGCCTTCGGCGTGGTCGATGCCACCCTGTGTTCGTCAGTCGGGCTGACCCTCGGTTCGCTGATCCTGTACCTGGCCAGTCGCTATGCCTTCGGGCCCGGCAGCCGGAAGCCACCATCGCTCGTCGCCCGCCTGCATCATGGCTTCGAGCGGCACCCGGTAAGCTATACGTTGTTCCTGCGCTTCGTGCCGGTCGTGCCGTTCGGTGCGGCCACCGTCGCGCTGGCCTGGCTGCGCTGCCCGCTGTGGCTGTTCCTGGGTGCCAGCTGGCTGGGTGGCACGGTCACCCTGATCTTCGAAACCTCGATCGGTGCGGGCCTCGGCGACGCCATGAGCCAGAGCGACAACTTCGGCATGGACATGTTCATGCACCGCGGCGTGCTGCTGCCACTGGGTGCCATCGCCCTGCTGGCCTTGCTGCCGCTGCTGATCGAACGGGTGACCCGGCGTCGGCGACAGGCCAATCGCCCTCCGGAGTGAAGTCGACGCCGCACTCCGCGCTGCTGCCAATCCGCTCATTTCGCGCTCGTCGGGTGACGCGTCCCCGTAACAGCACATGACTCGCTGGCCCGTTGCCGG
>JAJXYE010000315.1 GCA_021780735.1 Pseudomonadota bacterium
ATGGCTATATGACGGACTCCGCGACGATTCGCCGGGCATCGTTGATTCTGTGACTTCATACGCAAACAGGGCCGAACACATGGTTCGGCCCTGTCCTGTCACACATTCCGCGAGGCTGAGGCGAGCCTTACTTGGCGGCAGCCTTCTTGGCGGCAGCCACCGGCGCCTTCACGGCGTCATTGGCAGCCTGGCGCTGTTCCTGCACCAGGGCATTGAGCGACTCGGCGGTCTTCTGGGTGATCGCCAGCACTTCCTGCGAAACGGCGACAGCATGCTCGGCATTCTCGCGGCTCAGGGCGCTGCCCTTCTCCCACAGGCCACGCAGGCCATTGACGTCACGCGTCTCCATCGCCTCGGCGACGAACTCGGCGGACACCTTGCTCTGCTGCTCGAGCGCCTTGAGCTGCAGCTCGGCGACCGTCTCCAGACCCTTGAGGGCCAGCGAATGCGCCTTGAACGCGCTATCGGTGAACTGCTTGGTGAAAGCGAAAATCTGATTGTTGAATTGGCTGGTCATGGCGTTCTCCTCGTTGAGGATGGGGGTAGTGGCATGCACTCTAACCCCTGCTCTGCTGCAACGCAACATATATTTTCAAGGGGCGCCAGACCAGTCAAGAAATGTTCAGTTAAAACGAGCGTTTATATCGTCCGCGTTTCTAACGCAACGCGTCAAAAACTGGCGCGACTGCAGCTGGCGCCGGACGTGCAGGTTTCATGCACCACCACCTTGTCCAACCCCGCAAGGCGGGGTTGCAGCCGCTGCCAGATCCAGCGCGCCAGCATTTCACTGGTGGGATTCTCCAGCCCCTCGATGTCATTGAGGTAGTGGTGATCGAGCTGCTCGTACAGCGGCGCGAACGCGGTCTTCAGATCGGCAAAGTCCATCACCCAGCCCAACTGTGGATCCGGCTCACCCTCCACATGAATCTCGATGCGAAACGAGTGGCCGTGCAGCCGCGCGCACTTGTGGCCGGGCGGCACATTGGGCAGGCGATGCGCCGCCTCGAGGGTGAATACCTTGAATATGTCCATCGGCGCATTGTACAGCCGGGCTTGCAAGCCGCCGCACAGAGGATGGCCTGCCGATCCGGCAGCAGCCGGCAGATCTTGCCGACCTGCCCCGGTGGTTGCCGTAACGTATCCATCACAGGATCACCGCGCACCGGCCGCAGGCTGGACTCAGCCAGCCGATGCGCCGGCCGGCGCATGCTCAGCCGCAATGTTCAGCGCGCGTGCAAGCCGCCCACCCTGCTTCCCGGCCAGACCGCCGCCGGCGCGGGCAACAAGCGGATATCCGCCACCCGACTCGGCATCAGCATCTCGAGGATGCCCGAGGCGCCACCCCGCGCCTCGGCCCGGGACGTTCGGTGTGGAACGGATCAAGCGCGCAACGCATCGTCGGCCCGCGGCGCGTGGATACACCCACGCCTGACGATGCCTCAACGATCCGGGCTCAGGGACAGGAGCGCGCATCCGTGCGTCGGCAAGTCGAGGGACAGCTGTGTGGACGCCTTCCGCGGCTGGCCGCTCCAGAGGTCGCGGGCGTCGTAGCTGCCCGAAGCCAGGCCGAGCTCGCCCCATGGCGCCTGCAGCGAAACGGGCTTGTCGTCCAGATTGAAGATCGCCAGGTAGCGCTCGCCATCGCGCCGGCCGGACGCCACCCAGACGCGCACGTGATCGAATCCTTGCGGCAGACGGGTGACTGGATGGTTGTCGCGGCTGCTCTGGTCGACTGCGATCACGTCCTTGTTGGTGATCAGCGCACGCGTGGCGTCGTCCAATCGGGTCAGGTTGGCGCCGAGGATGAGCGGCGAGCGCGCGATGGCTTGCAAGGTCAGCAGGGTGCGCTGCTCGTCCATGGTCAGGCGCGAGGGGCGCGCCGGGCCGAAGCCGGGATGCGGCGCGAGCGTTCCGATCGGCAGCATGTCGGCATCCGGCCAATGGCCGTCACGAGCCTGGCCTGCCCATGGAGGCAGCCGATCGAAGAGGTTGCGGACGCCCGACGGAAAAGTATCGGTGGGGTGCTCATGCACGAACGCCCAGCCGTCCCAGACATCGTTGGTGATGCGCCACATCTGACCGTACCGGCGGATCTCCGCGGCGTGCGACAACTGCGTCGGGCCGGGCGACAGGCTCAGCACGATCGGCCGGCCGGTCTTGCGGATCGCCCTGGCAATCTGGCGGATCTCGCTGATCTTGTACGGGTGGTCGGCAATGCAATCGACCTTGAGGAAGTCCACGCCCCAGCGCGCATACATGGCGAGCATGGCGTCGTAGTACGCCTGGCCGGCCGGCGTGTCACGCACGCCGTAGTTGCTGTCGTCCCAGGGGCAGGTATCCGCGGTGTCGGCAACCTCTTTTGCGCGGAAGGCGGAGCCGGCGACAGGCAGGTTGGCCGCCACGGCCTGCCTGGGCACGCCGCGCACGATATGGATGCCGAACTTCAATCCGTGCGCATGTACCCAATCGGCCAGCGGCTTGAAGCCTTGCCCATTCGCGGCGGAGGGAAAGCGGTCGAGCGCGGGAACCAGCAGGCCGTGTGCATCCATGGCGTAGTCGCGGGTTCGCAACTTGTCGCCAAATGGATTGCGCATGTACCAGCCCTGGTCGATGACGGCGTAAGTCCAGCCGTAGCCGTGCATTCCGGCGAGAACGCCGGCGTTCGCCTTGAAATCGGCCTCGTCGATGGTGAACCCGAACGAGTCCCAACTGTTCCAGCCCATGGGCGGAGTGGCGCTGACGTGTTTCGCCGTCGCCATGCCGGCCATGGCCAGCATGAGCATCAGCAGCATGGCTTGCGTGCATTTGCGCATCAGGTTTGCTCCTCCATGTGGGCACCTCGCTCCTTCGCGTGCGCAAAGGAGCCAGGCGTTGCGGCATGACGCCTTCGCACCAGTGGATGATCCGTGCGCCGTGGAAGGTGTTCTCCCCACCGGGCTCATGAACCCTGCGACCGGTGCGGGACTGACGGCCGGGGCTGGATAGGCTTGAAATCCATCAGCCCCATGCCGGCCATCCATCGCGCCAGCAGCGCCGGCCAGATGCTCAGCAACTGATCGTTCTGACCAAGGCCGGTGCCATGACCGCCTTCGCGAAAAATATGCAATTCAGCCGGCACGTGATGTCGATGCAACGCCAGGTAATAATCGACACTGTTTTCCGGTGGCACCGTGGTGTCCGCATCGGTCGCATAGATGAAGGCCGGCGGGGTTCGGTCAGTGACCTGTGTCTCGTTGGATAGAAGCTCGACCATCGCCCCTGTCGGATGCTTGCCGAGCAGATTCACGCGCGACCCCATGTGGGTGAGATCCTTCTTCATCGTCACCACCGGGTAGGCGAGAATGGTGAAGTCCGGTCGTGCCGAGAATTTGGCGATGGCATCGTGGCCAATCGCCGTATGCGGCGCAAAATGCGTCGACACAGTCGAGGCCACGTGGCCGCCCGCCGAGAAGCCCATGATGCCGATGTGATCCCTGGCCAGATGGTAAGTGTCGGCGTGGCCCCGTACCCAGCGCATCGCCCGTCGTCCGTCGTCGATGGGCTGTGGATAGCCATGATCCGCACCATGGCGATACTGCAGCACGAAGGCGGCCACGTGATGTCGATTGAACCATTGCGCGACCAGGGTGCCCTCCCAATTCACCGCGAGGTTCTCATAGCCACCACCCGGGCAGATCACGACGGCGGTGCCGGTGGGATTGGAGGCAGGAATGTAGGCCGTGAGCAGTGGCAATTGCTGTTGACGCGCGCCATCAGGTGGCGTTGTTCCCGACCACAACGGTACGGTGGCGGTGTTCGCATGCCCCATCGAAGCGATCAACAACAGCGCACCCAACGCGCGCAGTTTCGCCCGCAGCGACAAGCCGCTTGCTTTGTTGCCGGCTGCATGTGGTTTAGGCATTGACATGATGGGAACCTCAGAAGGTGGCGGACGTCTTCACCCGATGGCCGCGGCGTTTGCGCTGGCGGCCAGTCAGGACGAATCAGCATCAGGGGATGTCGGCTTCAATGCTGAGGTGCAATGCGTTTGATGGATTTGTCGAACTCGTCTTGTGGCGCCATGTGGTTCAGCCCGTTTCCCGAGACTCCCTGGCCTCGTCGATCTGCAGCGCTGCGGCGAGCGGAACCTTTTCATGGCCGACCCTTGCGCCTGGAATGAAGGCCGGGCATGACGATCCGCAACACATAAGCCGCGGCGCCAGCCGGCCGGTCGGGCAGGCGCACATGCAGGCCGTCGGCCTGCTGGCTCGCCTCGATCGCCTCGCCATCGGCCAGCAAGGTCACCTCGCCGACGTGATCGGTAGGCTTGATCGAGTGGATTACCGCCTCACCCCCCTCGGGCCAGCCCAGTTCGATCGCGTAGAGCACGCCAGGGCGCGTGGTGAAACGAAAATCCTCGGCGGTGTAGGGCTTGGTTCTGGTGTCCTGGAATGAGCCGGTCACCACGGCAGTCGGCCCTTCGCCAAACACCCGCCACGGCGTGGTGTCGTAGATCGCCTCACCGTTGCGCTTCAACCATTGGCCGACGGCGAGCAGCACGGCGCACTCGGCTTTCGGAATGGTGCCGTCCGGGCGCGGGCCGATGTTGAGCATCAGGTTGCCATTCTTGCTGACCACATCGGACAGCAGGTGGATGATGGCGGTCGGTGTCTTGTATGTGTCGCCCTTGACGTATCCCCACGACCTGTCGCTGAGCGAGGTGTCGGTCTGCCAATGCCGCGCCTGGATTCCAGCGAGCTGACCGCGCTCGATGTCGAGCACGCCAGAACCCGGGGGGAAGTCGCCGAGCTTGTAGTTCACCACCACGCCAGCGCGTGTCGCGCCCTCGTTGTAGTAGTACGCCAGCATCTTCGGCAGCGTGTTGCGAAAGGCCGGCTGGCCTATCCACCAGTCAAAGTAGACCAGATCCGGATGATATCGATCCATCAGCTCGGCAGTGCGTGCCAGCCAGTCATCCAGAAACGCCTGCGAGACGTAGGTCCAGTCGCCGGCCAGATCATCGTCGCGACCGCTGGGCAATACCCGTTGCTCGGCCGGCCCGTAGAGACCGGCATAGCGCGGGTCGTTGACGTCTGACGCGAATTGCCGCCCACCGCCGAAGAACCAGTCGTGCTCGGCGCGGTGCGACGATACGCCGAAGCGCAACCCCCGCGCGCGTACCGCCCCGGCGAGCAGCCCGATGATGTCCTTGTGCGGCCCCATCTTGACCGCCGTCCAGTCCGACAGCCGCGAGTCGTACATCGCGAAACCGTCGTGATGCTCGGCTACCGGCACCACGTAGCGGGCGCCGGCCGCCTGGAACAGCTTCGCCCAGGCATTGGGGTCGAAATGCTCCGCCTTGAACATCGGGATGAAGTCCTTGTAGCCGAACTTCGACTGCGGGCCATAGCTGGCGACATGATGTTTGTATTCTTCGCTACCCTTCTGATACATGTTGCGCGAATACCACTCGTTGCCAAACGCCGGCACCGAGTACACGCCCCAGTGGATGAAAATGCCGAACTTCGCGTTGTCGTACCACGCAGGCGAGCGGTAACGCATCAGCGACGTCCAGTCGGGGCGAAAAGGTCCGTGGTTCATGCCCTTGGCCACCCTGGCCAACAGGGCTTTCCGCGCGGGTTCGTATTTCGCCGTAGCGTGCTGCCACGCCAGATCAGCGGCTTCCGGCGACAGCGTGGCTGCCGTAGGTGCCGTCGACAAAGGTGGCTGTGCGGCAAGCCCGGGCACCAGGATCGCGGCGAGCCACATGCCACAGAAAATCAGCGATCGCTTCATGGGCAGCTTCCTTCGATTCGCAAAGACCGCGTACGTTGCGGCATCAAGCAACGGTGACTCCGCCCTGGTCGACGACGCCGCACCGCAACGCGCCACCCAGTGCAGGGAAAATCCGGATGCCGCACCAGACCCTGGCGGGACATCGTTGTCGCTAGGGCATGTCCCTGCCCTGGCGCCCGATCGCGCGCAGCGGCTTGCCCGCCATCAGGTTGCGCTCGATCTGTTCGAGGGTGACGTTGCGGGTTTCCGGGATCAGCGCAAAGGTGATCAGCAGGAACACCAGGTTGAGCCCGGCATACAGCCAGAACGTGGCGGCGTTGCCGATACCGTTGAGCAGGGTCAGGAAGGTGGCGCCGACGATCATGTTGGCGATCCAGTTGGTGAAGGTCGAACAGCCAATGCCGAAATCGCGGCCCTTGAGCGGCTGCACCTCCGAGCAAAGAGTCCAGATCAGCGGGCCGGCCGACATCGCGAAGCCCACGATGAACAGCAGCAGCATGGCCACCGTGAAGATCTGCTCGCCGTGCGTGGCGATGCCCAGGTGCATCATCGTGCCCACCAGACCCAGGCCCAGCGCCATGATGGTGAAGCCGGTATACAGGATCGGCTTGCGGCCCCAGCGATCGACCAGGCCGATCGCGATGAAGGTGGCCAGGACATTGGTCAGGCCAACCGCGGCGGTGAACCACATCTGTGCCGCCGTGGCGTAACCCATGTCCTGGAAAATGCGCGGCGCGTAGTACATCACCACGTTCATGCCGGTGAACTGCTGCATCACCTGCAGCAACACGCCCAGCCCCACCGAGCGGCGAAAGTGAGGATTTTGCAGAAACAGGTGCCAGCCGTGCTGCGGCATCTTCAGCTGCTCCTCGATGTCGGCCACCTCGCGCGCCACCTGCACGGCGTCCCCGCGCAGGCCGTGCAGAACCGCCGCCGCCTCCTGCTTGCGTCCACGCATCATCAGCCAGCGCGGGCTGTCCGGCAGCAGGAACAGCCCCAGCAGGAATAGGCTGCCGGGAATCGCGATGATGCCCAGCATCCAGCGCCAGTTGCCGCTGTAGCTGAAGGCGGTATCGGACAGGAACGCGACCAGAATGCCGGTGGTGATCATCAACTGGTACAGCGAGATCATCGCGCCCCGCGTCTGCTCCGGCGCCACCTCGGCCAGGTACAACGGTGCGGTGAAGGTGGCCACGCCAATCGCCAGACCGAGGATCAGACGTGCCGCAATCAAGGTCGCTGGCGACCAGGCAGCCGCACTCAGCAACGAACCGATCACGAACAGTACGCCAGCCAGGATCAGCGAGCGCTTGCGGCCCAGCGCGGCGGACATCCAGCCGGCACCCAGCGCACCGATGGCCGCGCCCAGCATCATCGAGCTGACGATCCACTCGATCACATGATCGGAGATCTGGAACTCCTTCTGGATGAACTGGGTGGCACCGGAAATCACGCCGATGTCCAGGCCGAACATCAATCCGGCCAGGGCGGCCAGCGCGCAAGTGAACACGACCGTCGACTTGTGCTGCACGGCGATCGACTTTTCTGCAATGGCATTCATTGGAACTCTCCGGATTCGGCATCGGCTCGGCAGGACGACCGTCCACCCCGACGGACGGTCATGGCATGGGATGGCGGCGCGATCGCGTTCACTGCGGCAAAGCCTTCGGTGTCTGCGGCACGCGCCCGGGCACGCCGGCAAAACGCGCCTCGCTGATGCCGCGCACACCGGCGGCAACGACGAACAGCGCACCGGCCAGCGGCTCCTCGCGCAGGCGGTCGGCAGACAGGCCATCGCGGGCACTGCTGATGTAGAGCGTGTCCAGCGCCTCGCCGCCGAAGGCCGCGCGGGTCGGTTGTCGGGTCGGCACGTGGACGACCGTGTCTTCGCTGCCGTCGCGGCGATAGCGCACCACGCGGGACATGCCCCACTGCGCGTTCCACAGGCCGCCGTCGGCATCGACGGTCGAACCGTCCGGCTCGCCCTCGATCCCGGCCAGATCCACGAACGTTCGCGCCGGCCCCACACTGCCGTCGACGCGGTAGTCGCAGCACTGGATGCGTCGCGTGGGCGAGTCGCAGAAGTACAGGGTCGCGCCGTCGGGACTGAAGGCGAGGCTGTTGCTGATCGCCACCGGCGGCAGCGACAGTCGCTCCAGCGCGAGATCCGCATCCAGCCGGTAGAAACCACCGATCGGCCGCCTCGACTCGCCGTCCGCGGGTTCATGCAAGGTACCGAACACGAAGCGACCCTGGCGATCACAAACGCCGTCGTTGAGGCGGGTCGGCAGCCCGGCCTCCACCGCGACGACCGGTTGCAGTTCACCGCTTTCCAGATGAAAGAACGCCAGTTGCGAGGCCAGCCCCAGCAGCAGCCAGCCGTCCGTTTCGCACAGCGCGAACGAGGCCAGCCGTTCGGGCAGCGCCCACTGCCTGGTCGCGCCATCGCGTGGGGTGTAGCGCCACAGCGTGGCCGCCGGGATGTCAGTCCAGTACAGCGCCTGCGCCCGGGGACACCACTGCACGCCCTCGCCCAGCTGATTGCCCGCCGCGAGCACGGCGCGGGCCCGCAGCATCGCGCCGCTCAAACCCAGCCCCCGTCCACGATGAAATCCCTGGCGGTCATCATGCGGCTGTCGTCGGCCGCCAGAAACAGCGCGGCGCGCGCCAGATCCTCGGCCATCACGTGGCCGGGCAGGCATTGCGAGCGGGCGATCTCGGCCTCGCCTTCGGCATCCAGCCACAGGCGCTGCTGCTTCTCGGTGATCACCCAGCCGGGCACCAGGCAATTGATGCGGATGCGCTGCCGGCCCAGCTCGGGCGCCAGCCCGGCGACCAGTCCGTGGATGGCGGCCTTGGCCATGGTGTACAGCGGGTAGCCGCGGCTCTTGATCATCCAGCTGATGGAACCCAGGCAGATCACCGAACCGCCGCCGAGCACTTTCATGTCGTCGAGCACGGCCTGGATCGCGAAATAGTGATGGCGCAGATTGACCGCCACGTTGGCGTCAAAATCGGCCGGCCTGGTCCGCGCAAAGTCGTGGCGCATGTCATTGGCGGCGTTGCTGACCAGCACCGCAATCGGCCCGATCGCAGCCCGTACCCGCGCGATCGCCTGGCCCAGCGCCTCGAGATCGGTCAGGTCGCAGGCGACGAACAGCGGGCGATGACTGACCTTGCCCAGACCATCGAGGAGCGACTGCGCAGCGCCGCTGTCGACGTCCAGAAAAGCCACCCGCGCGCCCTGCCGCGCGAAGTGCTCGACGAAGGCAGCGCCGATGCCGCTGGCACCGCCGGTGACCAGCACCGTGCGACCGACCAGGCTGGGGTAACTGGCATAGATCGGCGGCTGCATCGACATCATGCTCACCACTCCGCCACGCTGCCGTCGTCATGGCGCCACAGCGGATTGCGCCAGCGGTGACCGACGGCGACGCGTTCATCGACGTAATCCTGATTGACCGAGATACCCAGGCCCGGACCGTCGGGGATGCGCACGAAACCCTGCTCGTAGTCGAACACGCCGCGATCATCGAGGTAATCGAGCAGGTCGTTGTCGGCGTTGTAGTGGATGCCCAGGCTCTGCTCCTGGATGAAGGCGTTGTGGCAGACCGCGTCCAGTTGCAGGTTCGCCGCCAGCGCGATCGGCCCCAGCGGACAGTGCAGCGCCAGCGCCACGTCCCAGGCCTCGGCCATCGCCGCGATCTTGCGCGTCTCGGTGATGCCGCCGGCATGCGAGGGATCGGGCTGGATGATGTCGACGCCACCGCTCTGCAGCACCCGCTTGAAATCGTGGCGCGAGTACAGCCGCTCGCCCAGCGCGATCGGCGCGGGCGAGATCGCGGCCAGCTCGGGCAGCGCTTCCAGATGCTCCGACAGCACCGGCTCCTCGATGAACATCAGTCTGTACGGCGCCAGTTCGCGCATCAGCACTTTGGCCATCGCCTTGTGCACGCGACCATGGAAATCCAGGCCCAAGCCGATGTCCGGGCCGACCGCCTCGCGCACCGCCTGCACGTTGGCCAGCATCCGCTCGACCCTGGCGTGGCTGTCGACGTAGTGCAGTTCCTCGGTGGCATTCATCTTGACCGCGGTGAAGCCGCGGGCGACGGCCTCGCTGGCGGCACGCGCCGTGTCCGCCGGCCTGTCGCCGCCGATCCACGAGTAGACCCGGATGCGATCGCGCACCGGCCCGCCCAGCAGCGCGTGCACCGGCACGCCGAGATGCTTGCCCTTGATGTCCCACAGCGCCTGGTCGATGCCGGCGATCGCGCTCATCAGGATCGGCCCGCCGCGGTAGAAGCCGCCGCGGTACATCACGTTCCAGTGATCCTCGATGTGGCGCGGATCCTTGCCGATCAGGTAGTCCGACAGCTCGTCGACCGCGGCCGCCACCGTGTGCGCGCGACCCTCGAGCACCGGCTCGCCCCAGCCGCTGATGCCGGCATCGGTGTCGATGCGCAGGAACAGCCAGCGTGGCGGCACGGCGAAGGTGGTCAGGCGGGTGATCTTCATGCGCTCGCTCCATGCTGCAGCGACGTCCAGGTGCGCGCGAATGCCCGCGCGCGCAGACCGACCTCGACAGGATCGCGACCGGGCGCATACAGCGCCGAGCCGATGCCGAAACCACCGGCACCGGCGACGACGTACGCGGCCATGTTGTCCGGGTTGATGCCGCCCACCGGCAGCAGGGTCAGCTCGCGCGGCAGCACCGCGCGCCAGGCCCTGATCACCGCCGGGCCGACCTGCTCGGCGGGGAATATCTTCAGTGCGTCGGCACCGGCCGCCAGCGCCGCGAAGGCTTCGGTCGCCGTGGCCACGCCCGGCGTGCAGATCAGGCCGACGCGTTTGGCGGCGGCGATCACTGCTGTGTCCGCATGCGGCATCACGATCAGCTGGCCACCTGCGTCTGCCACCGCATCGACCTGCGCCGGCGTCAGCACCGTGCCGGCGCCGATCAGGCAGCGTTCGCCGAAATGCTGGCGCAGCAGGCGAATGCTTTGCAGCGGCTGCGGTGAATTGAGCGGCACCTCGAGCATGCGCAAACCGGCGCCGGCGATCGCCTCGCCGACGGCAACCGCTTCGGGCGGGGTCAGCCCGCGCAGGATGGCGATCAGCGGCAGCGGCTGCAGCCAGGGCGTGATCATGAATGGACTCCGGCAACGGCTTGAACGGACGGCGCGGTCAGCCCGGCGCAGCGCGCGATCTGCCACAGGCCCAGCGCGGCGGCCGCCTGCGGTGGCAGCGCCATGCCCAGTTCGAAGCAAGCCGCAGCGGCCGCATAGCGTCGGCACAGCGCGTCGTTGCCGATCAGCTGCAGTGGCGTGGCCGGGTCGATGCGACCAGCCGCCAGCGCGCTGCGCAGCTCCTCGCCGATCAGCAGGCCGGACAGATAGTCCGGCACCGCCAGCGGTTCGAGCGCCCCCGCCAGCATCAGCGCGCGCGCGGAAAAAAGCCGACTCAGCGCACCGGCCGCGCCGCTGCCGCGCGCCGCCTCGACACCACGCAGGAAGGCGTCCTGATCGGAGAGCGGATCGTGCTCGGGCAAACCCGCGGCGAGGATCGTGTGGTGGCGCAGGGCGGCATACAGCTCGCCGGTCATCGCGGTGGCGAAATCCACCACGCGACCGTCGCGCACCCTGACCCACTTGCTGTGGGTGCCCGGCAACAGCAGCGCCGAACTCACCGCCAGCACCGGTTGCAGGGCCAGCGCGCCGAAGATCTCGGTCTCTTCTCCACGCATCACGTCGGCCGCCCGCGTATTGCGCAGGCCTGGCACCAGATGTACGCGTCGACCCGCCGCACTGTCGACGTGGCTCAAGGCCGCGGCGACCTTGCATTGATTTGCCGGCAGGTCGACGTAAGGCACTTCGCGCCAGCCACCACGACTGCCGACCATGCCCGAAGCCAGCAGCGGACACGCCGGCCAGCCGGCCAGGACATCGTCCAGCGCCGCATCGAAGCCGCCCGCCGGCAGCTGGCGGATACCCCAGCTGCGCG
>JAJXYE010000044.1 GCA_021780735.1 Pseudomonadota bacterium
GCTCACCCTGGAGGTGCATCTGGGCGATGTGGTGACCAGCGGACAGCCACTTTTCACCCTGCACGCGCAAAGCCCGGGCGAGCTGGCCTATGCCATGGAATACGTCTCCCGTCATCTGCACATCGTCGACGTGGAGACCAGCGCATGACCGCGCTCTACGCCATGCCCGGCAACGAAGCGTTTGCCGACCGGCTTTCCCGGTACGCCGCGTTACCGCGACGCGAGCTGCAGCTACATCGCTTTCCTGACCGTGAAAGCCTGGTTCAGCTGGCCGCACCACTGGCACAGGAAGAGGTGGCCTTGGTGTGCACGCTGGCCGATCCCGATGGCAAGGTGGTGCCGCTGCTGATGGCCGCCGCCACCCTGCGCGAACTGGGTGCCGTGCGGGTGGGACTGATTGCGCCCTACCTGGCCTACATGCGTCAGGACACGCGCTTCCATCCCGGCGAGGCGGTCTCGGCGCGGATCTTCGGCAAGCTGCTCGGTGAGGCATTCGACTGGTTGATCACGGTCGATCCGCACCTGCACCGCCTGCACAGCCTTGAGCAGGCCTGGCCGCTGGACGGGCATGTGGTTCACGCCGCCACCCAGGTCGCCGCCTGGATTGATCACAACGTGGTTTCGCCGCTGATCATCGGCCCCGATGGCGAAAGCGCGCAGTGGGTCAGGGATGTCGCCCGGCGACTGGATGCGCCCTTCGTGGTGGCAAGCAAACAGCGCCACGGCGACCGCGACGTGCAGGTGACCCTGGCCGGCATCGAGCCATGGCAGGGCCATACGCCGGTGCTGGTGGACGACATCATCTCCAGCGGCCAAACCATGATCGAGGCCCTGCGCAGCCTCGACCTGAAAGCACCCGCACCCGTCTGCATCGGCGTGCACGGCGTCTTCGCGCCAGGCGCAGTACGGGAACTGCGCGCCGCCGGCGCCAGCCGCATCGTGACCAGCAACACCATCGAGGGTGACACCGCGCTGATCGACATCAGCACCGACGTCGCCGACGTGCTCATCGCGCTTGCTCAGCGTCAGGGCACTGTTCCACCGAGCAGCAACAAGGACAACCGCCCATGAGTTCGAAAATCATCTACAGCTGCCACGGCGCGGCCAAGCAGGTCACCGGTTCGTGCCACCTGATCAACTTCTCGGGCCACAACATCCTGGTCGACTGCGGCATGTTCCAGGGCAGCCACGAGCAGGAGCAGGAGAACTACGAGCCGTTCGGCTTCGACCCGGCCAGCATCGAGGTGTTGCTGCTCACCCATGCCCACCTCGATCACTGCGGCCGGATTCCCAAACTCGTGCGCGATGGCTTTCGCGGTCGCATCTTCGCGACCTCGGCCACGCGTGACCTCGCTCGCGTGGTGATGCTCGACTCGGCCGGCCTGCAGGAAGAGGATGCCCGCCGCGCCCAGCGCCGGGGGCGCCGTCGCGACGAAGAAGCATTCGTGCCGCTGTACACCATCGACGACGCGCTGCACTCACTGGACTACTTCGCCAACCCGGTGGCCTACGGCGAGCCGGCCGCGGTCGCTGACGGCGTTACCGCACGATTCCAGGATGCCGGTCACATCCTGGGCTCGGCCTCGATCGTGCTGGAGTTCGACGACGGCGAACGCAAGCGCAGCATGGTGTTCTCCGGCGATCTGGGCAATCCGGAGCGACCGATCCTGCGCGACCCGGTGCCCGCACCGCCGGCGGATTATGTCGTGATGGAAACCACTTACGGCAACCGCCCGCATCGTTCCCTGCCCGCCTCGGTCGACGAGCTCTACCGCGCCGTGAGCGAGACAGTGGCGCGCGGCGGCAACGTGGTCATCCCCACCTTCGCGCTGGAGCGTGCACAGGAGGTGCTCTACCACCTGCATTGCGGTATCCGCGAAGGCAAGATCCCGGCGAACGTTTCGGTATTCCTCGATTCGCCGATGGCGATTTCGGCCACCGAAATCTTCCGTCGACATCCGGAGTGCTTCGACGAGGACTTTCAACAACAGTTGCAACACGGCGACCCCTTCGCCATGCCCAACCTGCACTTCTCGCGCGAAACCAATGAATCGATGATGATCAACAACATGGACAGCGGCGCGGTGATCCTGGCCGGCTCGGGCATGTGCAACGGCGGCCGCGTGCGCCACCACCTGAAGCACAACCTGTGGCGCGAGAAGAGCAGCATCGTGTTCGTCGGCTATGCCGCCCAGGGCACCCTGGCGCGACGCATCGTCGATGGCGCAACGAGCGTGCGGATCTTCAACGAGGAGATCCGCGTCCGCGCGCAGGTGTGGACCATCAACGGCTTCTCCGCTCACGCGGATCAGGGTCATCTGCTCGACTGGCTGGGTACCTCGCCGCGGCGCAAGGTGTTCCTGGTGCACGGCGAATACGATGCAGGCATGCAGGCGATGTCCTATCGCCTCACCGGGCTGGGCATGGCCAACCAGATGCCGGGCATGCACGAATCGATCCTGATCGATTGAGGCGCGATCGCCTGGATTGTGGCAACGGCGCCCGCGCGACGGATCAGCGGGCGACGCTGCGCGGGGAATCCCCTTGCAGCGCCAGCGCGACCAGTTGCTCCAGCTCCTCCTCGACAAAGCCGGCCTCGATCCGCGCGGGGCGGTTGAACGGGCCACGCAGGCTGACCCCCATGTAGTCGCGCAGCAGCGAAAAAAATGTGGCCACCGGTTCGACCCCGTCACGCTCGCAACAATGCCGGTACCAGCGCGTGCCCGCGGCGACGTGGGCCACCTCCTCGCGCAGGATCACCTCGAGAACCGCCACCGTGCGCTGGTCGCCGAGGTGGCGCAGTCGATCGATCATGCCGGGTGTCACATCGAGCCCACGGGCTTCGAGCACGCGTGGTACCAGTGCCATGCGTGCGGTGTCGTGCAACGCGGTTTTCTCCGCCATCGCCCACAGCCCGTCGTGCGCGTCGAAGTCGCCGTATGCGTGGCCCAGCTCGGCCAGCCGTGTCGACAGCATGGCGAAGTGCCGCGCCTCGTCGTGCGCGCAGCTGGCCCAGTCGCGGTAGTAGGCATCAGGTTTGCCGCGGAAACGATAAACCGCGTCCCAGGCCAGATTGATGGCATTGAACTCGATGTGCGCCACCGCGTGTACCAGGGCGGCGCGGCCCTCGGCAGTACCCAGTCCCCGTTGCGGCACCTGCCGCGCGTTCACCAGTCGCGGGCGCTCCGGCCGACCTGGCGCACCGATCGGCTCAGGCGGTGGCGCGTGCACATCAGGGCACAGCTCGCCGGCGAGAAAGGCCTGCCAGGTGGCATGGGTCAGGCGCAGCTTCTCCGCCGGGTCGGCAACTGCCAGGCAATGCCGGGCCGCCTCATGCAGATCACCCATGCGCGAATACCCCACCCGTCAACTGGTGCGCCGTGCGGCCTTGGCGTCGTCGGAGCGCAGCATCTGGATCTGCTCCAGGTACTGCTGGTCGAGCCCGGTGACGTACTCACCGGAGAAGCACGAGGTATCAAAGTGCCTGAGCTCCTCGTTGCCGTCCTGCACCGCCCCGATCAGGTCTGGCAGATCCTGATAGATCAGCCAGTCCGCGCCGAGCATGGTTTCCACTTCCTGCTCGGTATGTCCGGCCGCGACCAGCTCGGAGGACGACGGCATGTCGATGCCGTAGACATTCGGATAGCGCACCGGCGGCGCGGCGGACGCGAAGTAGACATGCTTCGCTCCAGCTTCGCGCGCCATCTGGATGATCTGCCTGGAGGTGGTACCGCGCACGATCGAGTCGTCGACCAGCAACACGGTCTTGTTGCGGAACTCCAGATCAATGGCATTGAGCTTGCGGCGCACGGATTTCACCCGCTCGCCCTGGCCCGGCATGATGAAGGTTCGGCCGATGTAGCGATTCTTCACGAAGCCCTCGCGGAACGGCACGCCCAGCGCACCAGCCAATGCACTGGCGGCGGTGCGCGCGGTGTCGGGAATCGGTATCACCGCGTCGATGCCGTGATCGGCGCGCAGGCGCTCGATCTTTTCGGCCAGCTTCTCGCCCATGCGCAGACGCGCCTTGTACACCGAAACGTCCTCGATCATCGAGTCCGGGCGGGCCAGGTAGACATATTCGAAAATGCACGGGCTGTGCAGTGCACCTTCGGCGCAGCGGCGGCTGTGCAACTGGCCGCGGTCGGTGATGATCACCGCCTCGCCCGGCATGATGTCGCGCACCAGCCTGAAACCCAGCACGTCGAGCGCAGCCGACTCCGAAGCCACCGCATACTCGCGGCCCTCGGCGGTGACCCGCTCGCCCAGCACCAGCGGGCGAATGCCATGGGGGTCGCGGAAAGCGATCAGCCCATAGCCCAGGACCAGTGCCACGCAGGCATAGCCACCGCGTGCCCGCGCATGCACGCCGGCAATCGCCTTGAATATGTGATCAGGGGTCAGCTCCATCCGCTCCTGGATCTGCAACTCGTGCGCCAGCACGTTGAGCAGTACCTCGGAATCGGAATCGGTGTTGATGTGGCGGCGGTCGTCCTCGAACATCTCCCGACGCAGCGCCTCGGTGTTGACCAGATTGCCGTTGTGCGCGATCGCGATGCCGTACGGCGAATTCACATACAGCGGCTGCGCCTCGGCCGAACCTTCCGAGCCTGCCGTCGGGTAGCGGCAGTGACCGATGCCGATGCGCCCGCGCAATCCGCTCATCGCGGTCTGGTCGAATACATCGCTGACCAGGCCATTGCCCTTGTGCAGACGCAGCCGCGAGCCGTCCACGGTGGCGATGCCGGCGGCGTCCTGGCCGCGATGCTGCAGCATGGTCAAGCCGTCATAAAGCGCCGATGCCACTTCGGTGGTACCGACAATGCCGATAATTCCGCACATGGTGTATTGCCTGCCTTGAAAGTCTTGCCCGGACACCGGGCTCAGTGGGTTCCCGGATGGCCAGCCGTGCTGGTGGCCGTGGCCGGCGTCGCCGGTGCCGTGGTCGATGTCGAGGTGGCCGGAAGAAGCCCCGATATGGGGTTGGGTATCCTGCCAGGCAAGCTGGAAAGGCGTTCCAGTGCCGCTGCCGGATGCAGGTGCTGCTGCACGTCGGCAGGCACCCGCTGCTCCAGCCAGGCCGCTACCCGCTGAAACTGCGGCAGCAGCACCGAATCCTGCCACCAGGGGTCGCGCGTGAACGCGGTGAAGCCGACCATGAATACCAGCAAGGTCACCAGCAGCACACCACGGAAAAATCCGAACACCATCCCCAGCAGACGGTCGGTGCCGGACAGACCGGTGCTTTCGATCAGTTTGCCGATGACAAAGCGAAGCAGTGCTCCGAGGATCAGCACGGCGATGAAGCAGACACCATAGCCGACGATGATGCGCGCCGACGGCAGGCTGATCAGCCGCTCGAGGTGCGTTGCCAACAACGGGCCGAACGCCCAGGCAACCCAGAACGCCGCGATCCATATCGCCAGCGCCAGCACCTCGGAAACCAGCCCGCGCCAGAGTCCGACCATGACCGAAATGGCCAGGATCCCGATGATGATGTAATCGGTCCAGTTCATCGCTTCAGCCCTGCAGGAGGCGGATGCAGGCCATGTCGATCAGGGCACCGCGACGACATTGCCGTCGATGCCCAGGCTGGCCTTGATCTGGTCGTGCACGCGCTGGGCGTCGGCGCGCTGCGTTTGCGGGCCGGCGCGAACACGCCACAGGCGCTTGCCACCGGACATCACCGAGTCGACGAAGCCATCGAAGCCCTTGGCGCGCAGCTTGTCGCGCAGTGCAATCGCATCCGCCTGACTGGTTACTGCCGCCAGTTGCACGGCCCAGCCTCCCGGCTTGTTGCTGGCGGATGCCACCGGAGCACTGCCATGGTCGGCGCCCTGCTCCAGACGGGCAGGTACACCGGGGATCGACTGGGTGATTTTCAGACGTGCCGCCTCGGCGGCGGTGCGGGTCCGGAACGGGCCTGCAATGACCAGGGTGCGCGCCTTGCCCGCCTGGGTGATGGCATGCCCGGAGACCGGATAACCCAGGGCACGCACGCGCCGCTGCAGATTCGCAGCCCCATCGGCGCTGGCGTAAGCGCTGAGATTGAGTATGTATTCGCCGCTGCCGGCCGCCAGTGCCGTAGGCGCGGAGGGAGGCGGGGCCGCTTTGGCTGCCGTGGCGACCTGCATCGGCGGCTTGATCACCGGCCGGCTCTTCGCCACCGCGCTGCTCTGCTGTGGAATGACCGGCTGAGCCGGCGAACTGCCGCTGCCGGTGGTCACCGTCACTGGCGCCGGTTTCCGACCGGCCTCCGGATCGGTCTCCACGTCGCGCGGACGATTGGAATCAATATTGACCGTGGCGATCCGATCGGCTGACGGCGCCGCCGCCGTCGATGCCGACGAGGCCGCGGCACTGGACGCGCTGACGGCCACCTGCGGGTTCAGATCCATGGTCTTCGTCTGCAGGTCGCGATCCGGAGCCGGCGGTATCGCCAGGCTGACGGCCTGGTCGCCGCCGGGAGCGGGCGGACCACCGGAAAAGAACATCGGCACAAACAGTACCGCCAACGCGATCAGGACGGCGGCTCCCAGCAGGCGTGTCTTCAAGTCTTCGCTCCGAGGCGTCAAACGCGATGCGCAACAGCGCGATTATACCTGTCCGGGCGCGGCACCATCAGACCGGCCGCCATGCGGTTCAGATACGCGTTTGAGCGATCACGGCGCCAGCCACGAAAAACGAGCCAAAGGCGAGGATGCCGTCGCCCGGCTGCGCCTGTGCGCGTGCCGCGGCCAACGCCGCAGCCACGCCGGCATGCATGTCGAAGCGGGCCTGCGGCAGGTGCTCGCGCAGGATCGCAGCCAGCGCGCTGGCCCCCAGGCCGCGTGACGTGACCTCGTTCAGGCCGGCCAGATGCCAATGCTGCACCCGCTGACCCAGTGCGCCGACAACGCCAGCCACATCCTTGTCGGCCAGTGCGCCGTAAACGGCATGCACCCGGCGGAAGGTTTGCGTATCGAGCCATTCGGCCAGTGTCCTCGCCGCCTGCGGATTGTGCCCGACATCCACCAGCAGCAACGGATCGCCGCCCAGCGACTGCAGCCGCGCGGGGATGCGTACCTCACGCAGGCCGGCGCGGGCCGCGGCGAACAGGGCCTGCGGTGCGATCAGCGGCGACTCGCCGCACAAGGCATGCAGCGCAGCGATCGCCGCCGCCGCATTGGCGTATTGCACCGGCGCCGCCAGGGCCGGATCGGGCAAGGCCATCGCCGTGCCGTCACGATGGCTCCAGCACCAGCCGTCGTCGCGATGCTCGACGCTGAAATCAATCCCGGCACGCGCCACCTGCGCGCCGAGGCTGGCCAGGGCATCGAGCAGGCCCGGTGGCGGATTCGCCTCGCCGACAATCAGCGGCCGTCCAGCACGGGCCACCCCGGCCTTTTCGCGACCGATGCTGTCCCGATCCGGACCCAGCCAGTCCATGTGATCCAGATCCACGGTGGTCACGATCGCCACGTCCGCATCAATGATGTTGACCGCGTCCAGCCGCCCGCCCAGCCCCACCTCCAGCACCGCCACATCGACCCCGGCGCGGGCGAAAAGATCCAGTGCCGCCAGCGTGCCGAACTCGAAATAAGTCAGGGGAACCGCTTCCTCCGCTGGCGCGCCACGCGCCGCCTCGATCCGTTCGAACGAGGCAATCAGCGTATCGTCGTCGGCATCGTGCCCATCGATGCGCACGCGCTCGTTGTAGGTCAGCAGATGCGGCGAGGTGAAGGTACCGACACGCAGGCCGGCGGCACCCAGCATCGCCTCCAGCAGGGCCACGGTGGAACCCTTGCCATTGGTGCCCGCCACGGTGATGACCTTCCGCGCCGGGCGCGGCGCGCCCATCCGCTGCCACACCGCACGCACCCGCTGCAGACCCAGCTCGATGCTGTGCACGTTGACCCGTTCCTGATAGGCCAGCCATTCGGCGAGATTGCGGCTCATACGTGTCGACTTCGTTGGTGACGAACCCGCCGTGCTGCGCAGCACGGCGCCAGATACGGATCGGGGCCGGCAAGCTTAAGGCATCCGGGCACCCGCGGCCCACGACGGACGCTGCGCCCGATGCCGGCACCGCGGTGAACTCAGGCCGACGGGATCGATCCGGCAAGGAACAAGGCGACCTCGGTCGACGCCGTGGCGAGCGTGGCGACCGGCAGCGCCAGGCATGCGCTGAAGGCGGAATCCTCGCGAGGATTGCTCATGTCGTTTCTTCTGACACCCACAGCGTGTGCAGAAATCATCCGTCGGCCGCCACGGCGATGGCGGGGCCGGGCGTCAGCCTTCACCGATGACGGGCGTCACGCCCGCCACCGGTTACAAGGCGGCATTTCGCAGCCGCAAGGCATTGCTCACCACCGACACCGAACTCAGGCTCATCGCCGCCGCGGCAATCATCGGCGACAGCGTGATGCCGAACCAGGGATACAGCACGCCGGCCGCCAGCGGCACGCCGATGGCGTTGTAGACGAAGGCGAAGAACAGGTTCTGATGAATATTGCGCACGGTCGCCTGCGACAGCCTGCGCGCGCGCACGATCGCGCCCAGGTCGCCCTTGACCAGGGTCACCTGGGCGCTTTCCATCGCCACGTCGGTGCCGCCGCCCATGGCGATGCCGATCTCGGCAGCGGCCAGCGCCGGCGCATCGTTGATGCCGTCGCCAGCCATCGCCACGCGGTGACCGGCCGCCTTCAACCCATCGACCACCGCCGCCTTGTCGAGCGGGGAGACATCCGCATGCACCTCGTCAATACCGAGCTCGTCGGCCACCGCCTTCGCGGTGGCGGGATTGTCGCCAGTCAGCATCACGATGTGCAGGCCGGCCGCGCGCAGGGCCTGCAGCGCCGCCGGCGTGTCCGGCTTGATCCGGTCGGCGACCGCCAGCAACGCGGCCAGGCGGCCATCGATGCTCAGGAACATCACCGTGGCTCCCTTGCGGCGCAGCTGGTCGGCCTGGGCGCTGACGTCGTCGGCGAGGGTGACCTTGAGCTCGTCCAGCAACCTGGCATTGCCCAGTGCCAGCGCCTGACCGTCCACCTGCGCACAGACGCCGCGACCGGTCAGCGAACGGAAATCCGTTGCCGCCGGCGCCGCGGCACCTTCCGCTTGCGCCGCAATCACGATGGCCCGCGCCAGTGGATGCTCGCTCGAGCGCTCCAGCGCGGCGGCCAGCGCCAGCAGGCGCTCGCGCGGTTGCCCGTCGAGACTCACCAGCTCGGTCAGACTCGGCTTGCCGGCGGTCAGGGTGCCGGTCTTGTCCAGCACCAGGGTATCGATGGAACGCAGCATCTCGATCGCGCTGGCGTCCTTGAACAGCACGCCGCTGTGCGCACCACGCCCGCTGGCCACCATGATCGAGATCGGCGTGGCCAGACCCAGCGCGCAGGGACAGGCGATGATCAGTACCGACACCGCCGCGATCAGCGCATGAGTCAGCCGCGGCTCGGGGCCCAACGTTGCCCACAGCGCGAACGCCAGCACCGCTGACGTCACCACCGCCGGCACGAACCACGTCGCCACGCGGTCGGCCACGCGCTGCAGCGGCGCCTTGCTGCGCTGGGCCTTCGCCACCAGCGCCACGATCTGCGCCAGCATCGTCGCGCCGCCCACTTTTTCGGCGCGCATGCTCAGTGCGCCATCCTGGTTGACGGTGCCGCCGGTCAGGTTGTCGCCACGCGCCTTGCGCACCGGCATCGGTTCACCCGTGAGCATCGATTCGTCGACGTGACTGTCGCCCTCCAGCACCTCGCCATCGACCGGCACCTTCTCGCCGGGACGCACCCGCAGCACATCGCCCACATGCACCTGCCCCAGCGGCACATCGCTCTCGCGGCCGTCGGCGGCAATCCGGTGTGCGGTCTTCGGCGTCAGCCCAAGCAATGCCTGCAGTGCGGCACCAGTGCGTCGGCGGGCGCGCAACTCGAGAAAATCACCCAGGGTGACCAGGCTGACGATCACCGCCGCCGACTCGAAATACACCGCGACCTGGCCATGCATGTCGCGAAAGCCGGGCGGAAACAGTCCCGGCAGCACAAACGCCACCGCGCTGTACAGCCACGCTACCCCGGTGCCCAGCGCAATGAGCGTGTACATGTTCGGCTGCCACGGCTTCAGCGAGCGCCAGCCGCGGGCGAAGAACGGCGCGCCGCCCCACAGCACCACCCCGCTGGCCAGCACCGCCTCGATCCAGCCGGCCACGCGATCCCACGGCAGCGGCAGGCGCCAGCCGAACAGGTGCGGGCCCATCGCCAGGGCGAACACCGGCACGGTCAGCGCGACCAGGATCCAGAATCGCCGCGTCATCGCCGCCAGCTCGCCGCCGTCGTCGGCATCGGCGCTGGGCAGCATCGGTTCCAGCGCCATGCCGCACTTTGGACAGGCACCCGGGCCGACCTGCTCCACCTCCGGGTGCATCGGACAGGTGTAGATCGTGCCCGCTGGCGCCGCCGGCCCGGCCGCTCGTCGCTCGATGTACGCGGCCGGATCGGCGAGGAATTTCTCCTTGCAGCGGGCGGCACAGAAGAAATAAATCTGCTCGCCGTGCTCCGCGCGATGTTTCGCGGTCTGCGAATCCACCGTCATGCCGCACACTGGATCCTTGCTTGCTTGCGCCTGCTGGTGCCGGATATGCGTCCCGTGCTCGCGATGCGATGGATCGCTGGTCGCCGGCTTGCCCGCGCAACAACTGCTGGCTGCAGCCTGACCGGCAGCGCCAAGGTAAGTCACCGGCGCCGCATCGAACTTCGCCTTGCAGCCGGCGCCACAGAAATGGAACTTCCGGCCGTCATGCATGCTGGTTTGCTTCGCCGTGGCCGGATTGACCGTCATGCCGCAGACCGGATCCACCACCATGCCGCCAGCCAGCGTTTCGCCGCCGGCGCAGCACGTACCCTGGCCACTCATGCGGGCACCTCGTCGGTCAGCGCACGCAGGATCGGGCATTGCTCCGGCGCACCATGGCCCGGGCAGGATTCGACCAGCTGTGCCAGCCCGTCGCGCACGCGCTGCAGCTCGACGATGCGCTGCTCGATCGCCGCCAGCCGCTGCTGCGCCCGCTGTTTCACCGCCTTCACCCCGCGCCGACGATCCGCCGACAGCGCCAGCAGCTCGCGAATCTCTTCCAGCGTAAAGCCCAGTTGCTTGGCGCGACGGATGAAGTGCAGTTGGGCAACCGCTCCTTCGCCATAACTGCGGTAGCCGGAGGCCCGCCGCTGCGGCTCGGGCAGCAGCCCCTCGCGCTCGTAATAACGGATCGTGTCGATCGCCACACCGACGCGCTTGGCGACGGCACCGATGGTCAGGTTGCTGGATGTGTTCATGTGCGAAGTCTAGACCATGGATCGAACTCAAGGGTCAAGTCACACCGGTGCATGACGGCACGAGAGCGGTTTGCAGCTGGCAGGGAGCGGGCGAATCCGGACCAGGACATCGACCGCTCCACCCGCACCATGAAATACTCAGCCGAAGCAAAGATCCCGCGCTTAACATGTGAGGGATTTGCCACCCACTGACGCCGCCGAATGACTCATCCATGAATAATGAACGCCTGCCAGACGCCCATGTGAGAGGTCGCGACTCATGGCGTTCGCGCTTGAGCGGATCGGTTGCACTGCTTGGCGGTGCCTGGCTTGTCGCCTGGGGCGTGGGCCTGCAATACCGCTCGCTGGGCGAACCAGACGAAGGTCGATACGCCGAGGTCGCCCGCGAGATGGTGGCGACCGGCGACTGGATCACCCCTCGTCTGGATGGCTTCAAT
>JAJXYE010000234.1 GCA_021780735.1 Pseudomonadota bacterium
CCGATCCACGAAGCGGGTGCTGCCTTGGTCGAGTCCCTGCTGGCGCTGCTCGGCGGCCAGCCGCCGTCAGCCTCGGCGCGGCTGGAAACGCGGCTGATCGTGCGCGCCAGCAGCCAGCCTGCGCCGCCGCTTTAACGCGGCGCAGCATTTCCATCCCTCGTTGCGCTGCCGCATGCGGCCGATGCGCCACATCGTGAACGTGGCTGCAATCGTTGCCATTACTGGCGTTGATTCGACCATCATATTCCACGAAAAGCTCCTTCGAGACTCTATTGAAGCGATGTTGCAGCGCGCATTGCAAACGATTGCAATGATGCCGAAGATGCTCCCCACGAACGCATCACCCATGCCGGGCAGGCGCGCACGTCACCGCACAGCACCGGCGCATATCGGCTGTACCACTCATCGGGGAGGCATCATGAAAACTCACTCTGTACGCAGGCACGCGCTGGCCGTTGCTGTGCTGCTGGCGCTGCTGCCGGCAGCGGCGATCGCCCAGAACGATTCGAACAGCCAGGCCACCGTCGCCAGCGCGACCGACAAGGCCGCAAGCAAGGGCGGGCAGGCCAAGGCCGAGAAGGCCAAGGCGGTCAATCTCAGCCAGATGGTGGTCACTGCCTCGCCGGTGGCGATTTCCAAGATGGGTTCGAGCATCTCGGTGAGCACGCTCGGCAGCAGCCAGATCATCGACAGCGGCGCCCAGGGCGCGGCCGACATCCTGCGCGACATCCCGGGCATCCGCGCCGAGTCCTCCGGCGGCGACGGCAATGCGAACATCTCCGTGCGCGGTCTGCCGGTGGCTTCCGGCGGTGGCAAGTTCGTGCAGTTCCAGCTGGATGGCATGCCGGTGCTGGAGTTCGGCGACACCGCCTTTGCCACCCCGGACACCTTCCTGCGCCCGGACTTCAACATCCGCCGGGTCGAGGTGGTACGGGGCGGCTCGGCCTCGGTGTTTGCCAGCAACGCGCCCGGTGCGGTGTTCAACTTCATCACCAAGACCGGCGAGCACAAGGGCGGCGACATCGGCCTCACCTACGGCTTGGGCAACTACGACACGCGGCGTCTGGACTTCGACTACGGCGGCCCGATCACCGATACCACCCGCTATCACATCGGCGGCTTCGTGCACGACGGCCAGGGCGCCAAGCCGGTCGGTTACACCGCGCAGTCGGGCGGCCAGCTGATGGGCAACATCACGCATGACATCGACGGCGGCTTTCTGCGCCTGAACTTCCAGTATCTCGACGACAAGGAGCCGGTCTACCTGCCGGTGCCGTTGTCGATCACCGGCAGCAATGGCAGTCCCAGCGTCAACTCGCTGGCCGGATTCAGCGTGCAGAGCGGAGCGCTGCAGTCGCCGTATTTTCAGCGCGATCTGGCGCTCAACGCCGCCGGTAACCGCATCATCACCAACCTTGCCGACGGTTACCACTCCAAGGTGCATGCAATCGGCGGTGAGGCCGAGTTCAAGCTGAACGGCGACTGGAAGCTGCACGAGCAGTTCCGCATCGCCTCCAACTCCGGTTCCTTCACCGGCCCGTATCCGGCCGAGGTCAATACCGCCGCCGCATTGGCGCAGGAGATCGGCGGCGCCGGCGCCACACTGAGTTATGCCAACGGCCCCAACGCGGGGCAGGCGATCAGCAATCCGGCGGCGTTGTCCGGCAATGGCCTGGCCACCCGCATGCACCTGTTCAACGTAACGCTGCCGAACATGGACAACGCCACCAACAACCTCAGCTTCTCGCGCAGTTTCGATACCGCCAGCGGGCCGGTGGATCTGCAGCTCGGTTACTACCATTCGCTGCAACACATCGTGCAGGACTGGCACTGGAACACCTACCTGCAGACCGTGCAGGGCCAGAATTCCTCGCTGCTCAACGTCACCAATGCCGCCGGGCAGGCGGTTACCTACAATGGCCTGGTCGCCTATGGCACGCCTTACTGGGGAAATTGCTGCGTGCGCTCGTATGACGTGCAGTACACGATGGACGCGCCGTTCGTCTCGGCGTCGTGGGAGCCGGGCAACTGGCGCTTCGACGGCGGCCTGCGCTTCGACCGCATCCGCGCCAGCGGCAGCTATGCCGGTTCCAGCGGCACCTCGGTGATCGACGTCAACCGGGACGGCATCATCCAGGTGCCCGAGCAGACCGTGCCGGTGGTGAACAACAACGCCGCGATGCCGGTCAACTACTCGAAGACCCATCTCGAGTACTCCTTCGGCGCCAACTACCTGCTCACCACCAACCTGGCGCTGTTCGGCCGCGCCAGCAGCGGCGCCCGCTTCAACTCCGACCGCCTGCTGTTCGGCGGTGGTCTCAACGCCAACGGCAACGCGCCGCAGGGCGTGGCGGTGAACGTGGTGAAGCAGTACGAAGGCGGCGTGAAGTGGAGCACGAAGCACACCAGCCTGTTCGTCACGGCATTTCTCGCCAACACGCAGGAGCAGAACCAGGACGTCACTTCGCAAACCCAGTTCCTGATCAGCCGCACCTACCGCTCCAAGGGCGTCGAGTTCGAGGGCTCGCTGGATTACGGTGCCTTCAGCATGCGCGCCGGCGCCACTTACACGCATTCGCGCATCACCGGCGACGCGATCACCCCGGCCGACGTCGGCAACTCGCCGCAGCGCCAGGCCACCTGGGTGTTCCAGGCCAGTCCCAGTTACCGCTTCGGTGCGCTGACCGTAGGCGCCACGCTGCTTGGCACCACCCAATCCTACGCCGGCAACCCGAACGGCCTGGTGATGCCGGGCTATACGCAGGTCAACGCGTTCGGCCGCTACGACATCAACGACCGCATGTCGATCTCGCTACAGGCGGACAACCTGTTCAACACCATCGGGTTGACCGAGATCGACCAGAGCCCGGGCGCCGTGCAGGGCAATGG
>JAJXYE010000242.1 GCA_021780735.1 Pseudomonadota bacterium
GGCGTTCGGCGTGCTGACCACCGACAGCATCGAGCAGGCGATCGAGCGCTCAGGCACCAAGGCCGGCAACAAGGGCGCCGACGCGGCAATGGCCGCGCTGGAGATGGTCAACCTGTACGGCAAGCTCTGATGGCCCAGCATCCGCAGGGTCTGGACATGGCCGCGCGCTCGCGCGCCCGCCGCCGCGCGTTGCAGGCGCTGTACGCGTGGCAGCTCAGCGGCAGCCACATGAATGCGGTGATCGAGCAGTTCCGTCACGAGCAGGACATGGAAGTGGCCGATCTGGAGTATTTCGAGGATCTGTTGCGCGGAGTGGAGAAGCACGCCGACGAACTGGACGCCTGCCTGCGACCGCACATCGACCGCGAGGTGGCGCAGGTCGATCCGATCGAACGCGCTGCGCTGCGACTGGCGGCGTACGAACTGAAGTTCCGCCCTGACGTGCCTTACCGGGTGGTGATCAACGAGGCAATCGAAGTCACCAAGCGCTTCGGCGCCGACCATGGCCACAGCTACGTCAATGGCGTGCTGGACAAGCTCGCCGCCGACTTGCGCGCGGTCGAGAAGCGCGGCTGATGCAAGCCCCGGCAGCCATGGCGCAGGGCGCCACGCCCGTACCGGTGGTCGAGACCGAGCGGCTGCTGCTGCGAGCGCACCGGGCCGAGGATCACGCCGGCTGCATCGCGATCTGGTCCGACCCGCAGATCACCCGCTTCATCGGCGGCAAGCCGTTCACCGACGAGGAGATCTGGAAGCGATTGCTGCAGTACGCCGGCATGTGGAGCCTGTGCGGCTGCGGCTCGTGGGCGGTGGTGGAAAAGGCCAGCGGTCGCTATATCGGCGACATCGGCTTCTTCGACCTGCGGCGCGAGATCGAGCCATCGTTGCAGGGCATGCTCGAAATGGGCTGGGTGCTTGCTGCCGACGCGCATGGCAAGGGTTACGCCAGCGAAGCGGTGGCTGGCGCATGCCGCTGGGGCGAGGTACACGGCGGGGGCCGGCGCATGGTCTGCATCATCTCGCCCGACAACCGGCCTTCGCTGCGGGTTGCCGAAAAGGCCGGATTCCAGGTCTGGCAGCAGACCACCTATCACGATTCCCCGATCCTCGTGCTGACTCGCTGAAGCCGACCAGCCCAGTCGCCTCCTGCGCATCCGGACAACCGTACTGATGGAATTCGACCTGATCGAGTTGATCCGCCAGCGCACCGCGCAATCGCGCGACGATGTGCGGCTGGGCATGGGCGACGATGCCGCCCTGCTGGCGGTGCCGCCCGGACAGGAGCTGGCGGTGGCGATCGACACCCTGGTCGATGGCGTGCATTTTCCACACGGCAGCGCCGCGGCCGACATCGGCTGGAAGGCGCTGGCGGTGAATCTGTCCGATCTCGCCGCGATGGGCGCCAGCCCGGCCTGGGCCCTGCTGGCGTTGACCCTGCCCACGGGCGATGCGGCATTCGTGGAAGGGTTCGTCGATGGCTTTGCGCAGCTGGCGCAACCGCACCGGCTGGCCCTGGTCGGTGGCGACACCACGCGCGGGCCGTTGACGGTCAGCGTCGCGGTGCATGGCTTCGTGCCACCGGGCAGGGCGCTGACCCGCGCGGGTGCGCGGGTCGGTGACGTGGTGCTGGTCACCGGCACGCTGGGCGACGCCGCGGCCGGCCTGCACGCGCTGCAACAGCCACGGCGTAACGACGAGGGCAGCAGCGGCCCGCGCGAATTCCTGCTCGACCGGCTCAATCGGCCGGTGCCACGACTGGCCGCCGGTATCGCGCTGCGCGAGCAGGCGCATGCCTGCGTCGATGTTTCCGACGGCCTGCTCGCCGACCTGCGCCACATCTGTGTCGCCAGCGGCGTCGGTGCAGAAATCGATGCTTCACTGCTGCCGCTTTCCTCGGCACTGCTCGGTCTGCACGACGACAGCACGGCGCTGCATTTCGCCCTGAGCGGCGGTGACGACTACGAACTGTGCTTTTGCGTGCCGGCCAGCCGCGTTGCCCAGGTGCAGGCCGATCTCGCCCGCCTCGGTTGCGGCGCCACCCGCATCGGCCGCATCGTGGCGGGCGAGGGCGTGCGTGTGCGCGGCCAGGATGGCGCATGGCTGGATATCGCCTCATCGGGTTGGGAGCATTTCGCATGAGTGCGAAGACACACCTCAGTGTCGAACAGCGGCATGCACTGCTCGCCACCCCGGCCGGCTGGCTGGCCTGCGGTTTCGGCTCCGGCCTGACCCCGCTGGCGCAGGGCACCTTCGGTTCGCTGGCCGCGCTGCTGCCGTGGCTGTGGCTGCGCGAACTGCCACTGTGGATCTACCTGCTGCTGCTGCTGATCGGATTCGCGATCGGCGTATGGGCCTGCGACGTGGCCGGCCGCGCCCTCGGCGTCGATGATCACCGCAGCCTGGTCTGGGACGAATTCGTCGGCCAGTGGATAGCCTTGACCCCGTTGCTGCTTGCGGCGCTGCTTCCCGCTGCGGGTTTCCAGTGGTGGATGCTCGGCGCCGGTTTCATTCTGTTCCGCCTGTTCGATGTGTGGAAGCCGTGGCCGATCCGCTGGCTGGATCGGCGGGTAAAGGGTGGCATGGGGGTGATGATCGACGATGTGATTGCGGGGGTATTTGCGGCAGTGGTCTTGACGCTGGGAATGCTTGTCGCGGCCGAGGGTGTCCTGGATTTTGTGTAAACGGGCGACTGCAGACCGCGACTGCCGGCTGTCGCCGAGTCCACAGGGCTGGCGCTGACCTTCGATCAATACGCCGGCCGGGGCAGCGCGTTGCGTTCGTGCGCATGGATAAAGCCCAGAACATCATCCAACGTGGATGCCCGGTATCGCATCGGTCGCGACAGCGAGAACACCAGGGCCATGTGGCCCACACCCGGATAGAGC
>JAJXYE010000210.1 GCA_021780735.1 Pseudomonadota bacterium
GCCGTTGCCGGGCACGGCCGGTGTGTTCGGCAGCGGATTGCTGATCTCGATTTGCAGGTTGTCGCCGTCGGGGTGACCACGCAGGATCACTTCGCCGCCGCCGCGCAGTGGCTGGATGCCGTGGCGGACGGCGTTTTCCACCAGTGGCTGCAGCAGCAGCCGTGGCAGCGGGTAGTTCGCCGGCAGCGCGTCCAGTTCGCGCCGGACACGCAGACGCGGCCCCAGCCGCAGTTGCTCGATGGCGAGGTAGCGCTCGACCAGGGCCAGCTCCTCGCCCAATGTGCCGTCGCCGATGTCGTGCTGGCCGAGTGCGGCACGGAACAGCTCGGACAGGTCTTCCACCGTGCGCTCGGCCGCGGCCGGATCGACCCGGATCAAGGCCGCCACCGTATTCATGCTGTTGAACAGGAAGTGCGGGCGGATTCGTGCCTGCAGTGCCTCCACCTGCGCCCGGCTGACTGCCGCCAGCCGCGCCTGCCACTGTGCCAGCACATAGAAATAGCGCAGCATCGCGGCGCCGAGCAGGGCGGCGATCACCACGTTGTCGCGCACGAACACGCCCATGCTGCTGCCGATCAGTTGTGTCCGCAGCGCGCCGTCGATCCAGCGTGCAATGACGCTGGCGACCAGCACGATCAGCACGATCAACAGCCACACACCGATATAGGGCGTGTGCCCGGGCAGGCGTTGCAGCAGATGGCGCAATTTGCACAGCGTCACCGCCACCACCAACGCCAGCCAGGTCACGAACAGCATGCTGACGCTGTAGGCGGGCCAGTCGTGGCGGTCGTCACGCGCCATCCACATCACCGTCACGGTCAGTGCGCCGACCACGAACAACGCAAACAATGCCGGCAGCTGGCAGAAGTCCGGCAGCGGGCTGTGTTCGACGCGGCCGTGCGGGCCGCTGCGGGGCGAGGATGCGCGCATGCGGCAAGTATGCCGCATGCGCGCCCGCGGTCAGGCCAGGCGCTGGCCCAGCCAGCGGCGCAGGTCGGCGATTTCCTCGGCGCATACGGCGTGGGCCATCGGATAGGTATGCCATTCCACGGCATGGCCAAGTGCCTGCAGGGCGTCGCGCGAAACCTCGCCGCGCTGCAGCACCACCACCGGGTCGGCCGTGCCATGGCCCCAGAAGATCGGCGTGCCGGCATTGGCGACGTTGCGCTCGCGCGTCACCGCGTCGGCGATCGGCAGGTAGGTGGACAGCGCGATGATGCCGGCCAGCTTCTGCGCGTGGCAGAGCCCCGCCGCCAGCGCGACCGCGCCACCCTGGGAGAAGCCGGCCAGCACGATCCGCTCACTCGGCACGCCGCGCTCATGCTCGCGTGCGATCAGCGCTTCCACCTCGCGGATCGAGCCGCGCACCCCTGCTTCGTCCTGCCGCGCATTGAAGTCGAAGCCGGCTATGTCGTACCAGGCGCGCATCGACATGCCGTTGTTGATGGTGACCGGACGCACCGGCGCGTGCGGAAACACGAAGCGCAGCGGCGGCCAGTCCTTCGCCACCAGCTCGCGCACGATCGGCACGAAGTCGTTGCCGTCGGCACCGAGGCCATGCAGCCAGATGATGCTGTGGCGCGGTTGGGCGGCGGTTTCGAGTTCGACGGCGGGCAGGGTCATGGCATGCGGATTCCGGTGGCGACGACGGCATGGTAACAGCCAGTCACGACCGACCCTTGCCCGGAGCCGGGCGGGCGTTGCGTGCTGCCGCCGACGCCTGCTCCACTGCCGGGATGTCGCGAACGGCGGCATTCGCATCCCTGACTAATGGCATAGACGGGGCAGCGCCACGCTCGGCTATGCTGATTCTTTGCCCAAGGGGAAACAAGCCATGCGTCGACTGCTACTTGCCGGTCTGGTTGCGTTCTGCCTGATGCCCGCGGCAGGCATGGCCGCGCCCGCCGTGCCCGCTGCATCGGCACCGGCATCGGCGCCGCTGGACATGGAAACCATCATGGCCAACCCCGACTGGATCGGCCAGGACGTGGAGAACCCCTACTGGAGCGTGGACGGGCGCAGTCTGTACTACTCGCTCAAGCGCGACGGCAGCACGGTGCGCGACCTGTACCGGGTCGATCCGGCCAGCGCCAAGAGCGAGAAGCTGGATCCTGCCGCGATGGCCCAGGCCGAGGGACCGGCGGTGTTCGATCGCGCGCATCAACATGCGGCCTTCATCCTGCACGGCGACGTGTTCGTGGTGGATCTGGCCAGCGGCCGGCGCCATCAGGTGACAATGACGCCGCAGCGCGAATCCTCGCCGCAGTTCTCCGCTGACGGCCGTGCGCTGCAGTTCCGTGTCGGCAATGACTGGTTCCGCTATGACCTGGCCAGCGCAGTGACCGCGCCGGTGGCCGAGCTGAAGCTGGCCGACGACCCGCAGGCGGCCAAGCCCGACGACCTGGGCGAACTGCAGCTGAAGCTGTTCAAGACGCTGCGCGAGATCAAGGCCGACAAGCAGGCCTTGCACGACCGCTCCAGCGCGCTGGAGGCTGCCGATCCCGGTCGCGCGCCGGCACCGTTCTGGCTCGGCGACAAGGTCAGCCTGGTCGACACCGAGCTGTCGCCCGATGGCCGCTGGATGCTGCTGGTCACCACGCCGAAGGGCTACTCCAAGGGCAAGGCGCCGCTGATCAACCATTACGTCACCGACAGCGGTTACACCGAGCCGGAGAACGCGCGCACCTATGTCGGCCGCAACCAGCCGGCGCCGCAGTCGTTGTGGCTGCTCGACCTGGTCCATCACCAGCAGTTCGCGCTGAAGACCGACGATCTGCCCGGGATCAAGGTCGATCCGCTGGCGGCGCTGCGCAAGCAGGCCGTGGCGGCGCTGGAGAAAGCCGGCAAGCCGGATCAGGCCAAGGCACTGAAGGCGCCGTCGGTG
>JAJXYE010000082.1 GCA_021780735.1 Pseudomonadota bacterium
CAAACACGAAACCACCGTTGCGACCGGAGGCGCCGAACCCGATTTGTTCGCGCTCCAGCAGCACCACGTCACGCACACCGCGCTCGGCCAGGCCAAGCACCGTGTTGAGGCCGGCAAAACCACCACCGATAACGGCCACCCGTGCCTGCCCACTGCCCTGCAGCGGCGCATGCGCCGCGTAGGGCATCGCCGTGGCGCGATAGTAGGAAGCGGATGCAGGCGGCTTCATCGGCAGCGTTGTCCCGAGGCGGATCGCGTCGCCAGGCAAGCGGCTTGTTCAATCCAAGACGCGGTACCGGCGCAATTCAATCGCCTCGCCTCACAGCTGATCGAGAAAGGCGCGCACGGTGGGCGCCAGCTTTGGATCCTGCATCGCCATGTGCATGGTGGCGCGCACCAGTCCGGCCTTGTTGCCGCAATCGAAACGGATCCCCTCGAAGCGATAGGCGAGCACCTTGCCCTGTTCCTTCAGCAATGCGTCGATTGCATCAGTGAGCTGAATCTCGCCGCCAGCACCGGGTGTGGTCTGCTCCAGCAGGGCAAAGATCCGGCCGGGCAAAACGTAACGTCCAACCACCGCCAGGTTCGATGGCGCGTCGGCCGGCTTGGGCTTTTCGACCATGGAGCGGATCAACGCGCTACGCTGGTCGACCGGGGTGGCGTCGACGATGCCGTACTTGTCGGTCTCGTCGTGCGGCACTTCCTCCACCGCTATCACTCCCGCTTTTTGCGCGTCGGCCAGTTCGGCCATCTGCCGCAGCGCGCTCTTGCCGCTGCCGATCGGACCGTTCCAGATCAGGTCGTCAGGCAGCACCACGCCGAACGGCTCGTCACCGACCACCGGCTTGGCACAGAGCACGGCGTGTCCCAGCCCGAGCGCCTCTGGCTGGGTGACGAAAATGGCGCGCACATGCCTTGGCAAGGTGCCCTGCACCAACGCCAGCAAATCGTCCTTGCCTTTCTCCAGCAGCTTCGCCTCGAGCTCGTATGCCTTGTCGAAGTAATCGGCGATGGCGTGCTTGTAGCGATTGGTGACGAAGATCAGCGTGTCGGCCCCGGCATCGACTGCCTCGTCGACGGCATACTGGATCAAGGGTTTGTCCAGCACCGGGAGCATTTCCTTGGCCACCACCTTGGTGGCGGGCAGGAATCGGGTGCCGAGCCCCGCGACGGGAAACACGACCTTGCGCAACGGCTTGCTCACTCATTGATCTCCGGGTTGGCACGACGGATCGACACCACGTTGTCCGGCTGGGCCGACTCGCTCCAGCGGAACGAAGGCAGCAGACTGGATACACAGCGACGAAGTTCTTCTTCATTGAATACATCGACCGCTTCGGCGGCCTTGTGCAGCAACGCCTGCAACAGCTCCCACGACACCTCGCGGTGCTGCGCCAGAAAGATCTTGGCGTGTTCCGTGGCGCTGTAGTTCTCCAGCGGGTGAAACAGCTCTTCAAACAGTTTCTCGCCAGATCGCAGCCCGGTATAGACGATCGGAATTTCGCTGCCTGGCTTCTTCCCGGCAAGCCGGATCATCTGTTCGGCCAAATCCCGGATCTTCACCGGCTCGCCCATGTCCAGCGCAAAGATCTCGCCGCCCTTGCCGATGCTGGCAGTCTGCAGAATCAGCTGACAGGCCTCGGGGATCGTCATGAAATAGCGCGAAATTTCCGGATGTGTGACCGTGACCGGCCCACCTTCGCGGATCTGCCGACGGAACAACGGCACCACCGAACCGGCCGAATCCAGCACGTTGCCGAATCGCACCGTCATGAAACGCGTATCGGCATGGGCGTTGAGGTTTTGGCAGTAAATTTCCGCCACGCGCTTGCAGGCGCCCATCACGCTGGTCGGGTTGACTGCCTTGTCGGTGGAGATCAGCACGAAACATTCCACCGCGACCGCGCAAGCCGCATCGGCCACCGTGCAGGTGGCCAGCACGTTGTTGCGGAACGCTGCGCGCAATTGTCCCTGCAACATCGGCACGTGCTTGTACGCGGCGGCGTGGAACACAACCTGGGGCCGCGCCTCGGCAAAAGCCTTTTTCATCGCTGCCTGGTCGCCGCAATTGGCCAGAATGCCCTCGAGAATCAGGTCGGGAAAATCCGCGCGCAATTCCTGACTGATCCGATACAGGTTGTACTCGCTCTGTTCGACCACCGTAAGCGACTGCGCACCAAGCCGCGCGACCTGCCGGCACAGCTCCGAGCCGATCGAACCACCACCGCCGGTTACCAATACCCGGCGTCCGCTGAGAGTTTCACGGATGGCTGTCCAGTCCAGCTGGACAGCATCGCGGCCCAGCAAGTCCTCGATCGCCACTTCCTTGATCTGGTTGAACTGGGCGCGACCGGCCACGACGTCTTCCAGACGGGGCACGGTACGATACGGCAGATCGGTGGCGTCACACAGCGCGACGATACGGCGCATCTCGGTAGTGGATGCGCCAGGCAGCGCGATCAGCAGCATGTCGACGGCGGCCTCGCGCGCCACGTCCTGCAACTGCTCGAAACGCCCCAGAACCGGATGACCATTGATGCTCGCGCCGCGCAGGCTGGATTTGTCGTCGACGAAACCGACGACGGCGTAGCGACTGTCGCGACGCAGATCGCGCGAAAGCACCTCACCCGCACGATCCGCACCGACGATGAGTACGCGCTTTGCCGCCTGGTTTCTGAGCAGATCGTTGCGGCTGTCCTTCCAGTAGCGATAGGCCAGCCGCGGCGTACCGAGCAGCACGGCGAGGAGACCCGGATACAGCAGCAAGACTGACCGAGGAACCCCGGCAAGGCGGTCGTACAGAAACAGCGACAGGCCGATTGCCAGCGCGCCGATCACCGATGCGCGCACGATGTTCCACAGAT
>JAJXYE010000130.1 GCA_021780735.1 Pseudomonadota bacterium
GCCGCCTGAAGCGGGTGGCGGCGGACATGAAGGACGATGTGTCCCGGCGCATGCCCACGCCGGCGCCGCGCAACGGCAGGCGTGTCGCCTGCATCGGCGCCGGACCGGCTTCGCTGACGGTCGCGCGCGACCTGGCACCGCTGGGCTACGACGTGGTCGTGTTCGATGGCGAAGCCAAGGCGGGCGGTTTCATCCGCACCCAGATCCCGCGCTTCCGCCTGCCCGAGTCGGTGATCGACGAGGAGACCGGCTACATCCTCGACCTCGGCGTGACGTTCCGCAGCGGCCAGCCAGTCGCCTCGATGAAGGCGCTGCTGGCGGAAAATTTCGACGCCGTGTTTGTCGGCTGCGGCGCGCCCCGAGGACGCGATCTCGACCTGCCGGGGCGACGCGAGGCGGCAGCCAGCATCCACATCGGCATCGACTGGCTGGCCTCGGTGTCGTTCGGCCACATCAGCGCAATCGGCAAGCGGGTGATCGTGCTCGGCGGCGGCAATACCGCGATGGACTGCTGCCGCTCGGCCCGGCGCCTCGGCGGCAGCGAAGTGAAGGTGATCGTGCGCAGCGGTTTCGACGAGATGAAAGCCTCACCGTGGGAGAAGGAGGATGCCGCGCACGAGGGCATTCCGATTCTGAATTTCCACGTTCCGAAGTCGTTCGAGCACGATGGCGGCAAGCTGGTCGGCATGACCTTCGAGCTGGTCAGCGCGGTCTACGACGCCAGCGGCAAGCGCCGCCTGGTGCCGACCGGCGAACCGGATGTGCACATTCCCTGCGACGACGTGCTGATCGCGGTTGGCCAGGAAAACGCGTTTCCCTGGATCGAACGCGACAGCGGCATCGCCTTCGACCCATGGGGCCTGCCGGTGCTGGATGCAGCCACCTTCCAGTCGTCGCTGCCGCAGGTATTTTTCGGCGGCGACGCCGCGTTCGGACCGAAGAACATCATCACCGCAGTGGCGCACGGGCACGAGGCGGCGGTGTCGATCGACCGCCTGCTCAACGGCGAGGACATCCGCCGCCGACCCGATCCGGTCACCAACCTGATGTCGACCAAGATGGGCATCCACGAGTGGAGCTACGACAACGACACCTCGCTGGACGCCCGCTTCAAGGTGCCGTGGGCCAGGGCCGAGATCGCGCTGGCCAGCATCAAGGTCGAAGTGGAACTGGGCTTCGACGCCGCCACAGCTTTCAAGGAGGCCAGCCGCTGCCTGAACTGCGACGTGCAGACGGTGTTCAATGCGCCCACCTGCATCGAGTGCGACGCCTGTGTGGACATCTGCCCGATGGATTGCATCACCTTCACCGGCAACGACGAGGAAGCCGCGTTGCGCACGCATCTGAAGGCGCCTGCGCTGAACGATTCGCAGGATCTGTACGTGTCCGGCACGCTGAAGACCGGCCGGGTGATGGTCAAGGACGAGGATGTCTGCCTGCACTGCGGCCTGTGCGCCGAACGCTGCCCGACCGGAGCCTGGGACATGCAGAAGTTCCTGCTGCAGCCGGCCCAGGCCGGCAAACGCTGCCGCGACCGACCGCTCGTCACACCCAGCGGGGAGGTGACGGCATGAATCGGATCGAGGCGGTCAACGATTTCGTGGTCAAGTTCGCCAACGTCAACGGCTCCGGCTCGTCCTCGGCGAATGAGCTGTTCGCCAAGGCGATCCTGCAGATGGGCGTGCCGGTCAGCCCGCGCAACATCTTCCCCAGCAACATCCAGGGCCTGCCCACCTGGTACGAGGTGCGGGTGAGCGAAGCGGGCTACCTGGGCCGGCGCGGCGGGGTCGACTTGATGGTGGCGATGAACCCGCAGACCTGGGACGCCGACGTGGCCGAGATCGAGCCGGGCGGTTATCTGTTCCACGACAACACCCGGCCGCTGCCGGCCTCGAAGTTCCGCCACGACATCCACGTCATCGGCATGCCGCTGACCGAGCTGTGCAACGCGGCGTACGCCGACCCGCGCCAGCGCCAGCTGTTCAAGAACATCGCCTACGTGGGCGCCCTGTCGGTGCTGCTGCAGATCGACCCGAGCGTGTTCGACACGCTGTTCGCGCAGCAGTACAAGGGCAAGGAAAAGCTGCTGGACGCCAATCTGCTGGCTCTGCGCCTGGGCATCGACTACGCCCGCACGCATCTGACCCAGCCGCTGGGCCTGCGCGTGCAGCGCAGCGATCGCGTCGGCCGGCAGATCTTCGTCGACGGCAACAGCGCCGCCGCGCTGGGTTGCGTGTACGGCGGCGCCACGGTGGCGGCGTGGTATCCGATCACGCCGTCGTCGTCGGTGGCCGAGGCGTTCCAGCGCTATTGCGCCAGGTTCCGGATTGACCCGGCCAGCGGCCAGCACAACTACGCCATCGTGCAGGCCGAGGACGAGATCGCCTCGATCGGCATGGTGGTCGGCGCCGGCTGGAACGGCGCGCGTGCGTTCACCGCCACCTCCGGCCCCGGCGTGTCGCTGATGACCGAGTTCATCGGGCTGGCCTACTTCGCCGAGATCCCGGCCACCATCATCAACGTGCAGCGCGGCGGACCGTCCACCGGCATGCCCACGCGCACCCAGCAGGCCGACATCCTGTCCTGCGCCTATGCCTCGCATGGCGATACCAGGCACGTCTTGCTGTTTCCCGAAGACCCGCACGAATGCTTCGAGCACGCGGCCACCGCGCTGGATCTGGCCGACCGGCTGCAGACACCGGTGTTCGTGATGACCGACCTCGACATCGGCATGAACCAGCGCCTGTGCCAGCCGTTCGCGTGGGATCCGGCGCGCGACTACGACCGCGGCAAGGTGATGAGCGCCGCCCAGCTCGAGGCCGGTGCGGACTTTGGCCGCTACAAGGACGTCGACGGCGACGGCATTCCCTGGCGCACCCTGCCCGGCACCCATCCGTCGCTGGGCAGCTACTTCACCCGTGGCACCACCCGCGACGCCTATGCGCGCTATTCCGAACGCGGCCCCGACTATGTCGCCAACGTGCAGCGGCTGCTGAAGAAATTTGCCACGGCCGCCGAACTGGTGCCCGCGCCGGTGCAACGCCCGGCGGCACAGTCGACCCCGCTGGGGGTGATCTACTTCGGCTCCACCAGCCCGGCCATGCACGAGGCACTCGACGTCCTGGGCGAGGCCGGTATCCACCTCGACGCGTTGCGCCTTCGCGCGTTCCCGTTCTCAACGGCCGTGGCCGACTTCCTGGCCGAACACGAGCAGGTATTCGTGGTCGAGCAGAACCGCGATGCGCAGATGCACAGCCTGCTGGTGAACGAACTCGCGCTGGATCCGGCGCGGCTGGTGCGGGTACTGCACTACGACGGCACGCCGATCACCGCCCGCTTCATCACCGACGCGATCACCCGCCGGCTGCAACTGGGCACGCCCCCGCGCCAGCCGCAGGCGAAAGATCACCACCACGGGGAGTGCACCGCATGACTTACCTCGCCAAGCCCTGCCTGCACCATCCCTCGCTGGCCACCAACAAGGTCGGCTACACCCGCCGCGACTACGAGGGGAAAGTGTCCACCCTGTGCGCCGGCTGCGGTCACGACTCGATTTCCGCCGCGATCGTGCAGGCGTGCTGGGAGCTCGACATCGAACCATACCGGGTCGCCAAGTTGTCGGGCATCGGCTGCAGCTCGAAGACTCCGGACTATTTCCTCGGCGCCGCGCACGGCTTCAACACCGTGCACGGGCGCATGCCTTCGGTGCTGACCGGTGCCAACCTGGCCAATCGCGAACTGCTCTACCTGGGCATCTCCGGTGACGGCGATTCGGCCTCGATCGGCCTGGGCCAGTTCGCCCACGCCATGCGCCGCGGCGTGCGCATGGTCTATATCGTCGAGAACAACGGCGTCTACGGTCTCACCAAGGGACAGTTCTCGGCCACCGCCGACAACGGCTCGAAGAGCAAGAAAGGCGTGGTCAACCACGAGAACCCGGTCGACCTGGTCAGCATGGCATTGCAGCTGGGCGCCAGCTACGTGGCACGTGGCTTCTCCGGCGACAAGGCCCAACTGGTGCCGCTGATCAAGGGCGCAATGGGTCATGCCGGCGCCGCCTTCCTCGACATCATCAGCCCCTGCGTGGCGTTCAACAATCACGCCGGCAGCACCCGCAGCTATGACTACGTGCGCGAACACAACGAGGCGGTGAACCGGCTCGACGTGATCACCCCGCGCCACCCGATAGCCGTCGACTACGCGCCCGGCGAAGTGGTGGAAGTCATCCAGCACGATGGTCATGCGCTGCGCCTGCGCAAGCTGCACGATGGCTACGACCCCACCGACCGGCTGGCCGCGATGAACCACGTGCAGACCCACCAGGCCCGCGGCGAAATCGTCACCGGCCTGCTCTACGTGGATGCCGAGGCCAGCGACCTGCATGAAGCGCTGCAGACCAGCCACATGCCGCTCAACACGCTGGGGCGCGACGAGCTGTGCCCGGGCGCGGACGCACTTGCCAGGATCAATGCAGGGTTGGGGTGCCAGGGTAGTTAGGCCGCCTGGTCGCCTGCCGCGACGCCACCGGATCGAGGCAAGATCAGACCGTGACGGTGCGCCACGTCAGGAGCATGCACTCGTCGCGGTACATTGCCCTGACCTGCCACCGGCAAGCCGAGGACTGTCCCCGACTTCCTTATCCAGCCTGGTGCCAGATGAAGTGGCTTCGTCTGCAGCGAAAGCATGATCGTTGCCGTTCAGGCCGATAGCGCAACGCGCAGGCATGCGTCGCGCCACGCGCCGACGTACTTCATCCTGCCTGGTGGAATTTGTTCCCCGCAAGATTTTCCTCCATTCTTCCAGTGGCCAGGGCGATCACCGGTGAGAAGCAGGAAAGACACATGCAGCATCCAGCGCGGCGATCCGTCTCCTCCGACCAGAATCCGCAGAGCCTGACCAGCACACCGGCAAAAGAGCCTCAGCCAGGGGCCGACTTGGCGCAGGCCACGCGCTTGCGCACGCCAGGCCACGGCTTCCGGGTCGGCCTGTTCCTCGCGGGCCTGCTGGCAAGCCCCTGGATTTTCAGCATGCCGACGCTTGCCGCGGCCAGCGAGCAGGGCGCTAACGCGGATACCCAGGCAAAACGGGTGGACGCCCAGTCCGATGTGGTCGCGCAGGTCAAGGCTCTGCTGGATCGAGATCCGGCCGCGGCGATGCGGCTGGGCGAACCGTACTGGCAGGCCGGGCCGCCTGAAGGCGACCGGATCGCGCTCGGGCTCTTGCTGCTGCAGGCCGCCGAGGCATTGAAACTGGATCAGAAGGTGGTCGATATCGGCGAGCGCCTGGACAAGGCGACACTGAGCCCCCTGCAACGCATGCATGTCGCGGCCTATCTCACCGCGCACATTGCGGTGACCCGCGATGCCAGCAAGCTCAAGGCTCTGCAAGACGAGCTGGCCGGCCTGGAAAGGCAGCTCCCGGATCAGCGCGAGACGATGGCAAGACTCTGGCGGCAGTTGGCGGCCGCCTACTACCAGATCAACAATGTGGACGAGGCCCAGCGACTGGCGCGCATCGCCGTGTCGAAGGTTCCCAGGCATCCCGACAAGGTGGACTACGACGCCAACCAGATCATAGCCATCGCTTACATCAGGCAAGGCAAGATGCCTGATGCCATCGAATCGATGCTTGCCGCCGACCGTGCCGGCAAGGCGCTGGGCATGCCAGATGACCCGAATCTGCTGCAGAACTTCACCGGCTTGTTCGTCTATACCAAGGACTGGCCGAAAGTGATCGCGTACGGCAAGCGTGCGCTGGCTGCCAAGCCCTCCGTACGATCACGGGTATCCATCCTGGTCGACATCGCGGCGGCGCACGCCGAGCAAGACGACGTTGGCGAAGCCCAGGCGACATACGCACAGGCACTGGCGCTTGCCCGGGCAAACCATTTGCCGACTGCCAGCATCCTCAACGACCTGGGCGACATGCTGCAGAAGCATGGCCACCCCGACCAGGCGTTGCCACTGTTCCGCGAGGCGGTCGCCGCGTTTGAACGCACGGGCAACAAGTTGGATGCCGCCGTCGCCTACTCCAATCTTGGCGCCACGCTGGTGGATCTGGGCCAGCGCAAGGCCGCTGCCAGGGCCTTCGAGCGATCGCTTGCGTCGTTCGCCGTATCGGACGACGTCAACACGCGGCTGGAACTGTATCCACGCATGGTCGACAACCTGGAGGCACTGGGCCGTTATCGCGAAGCACTGGCGCTGATGCGCGAATTCAAGAAGACCAGTGACCAGCATGTCACGGTGGAATCCAACACGCGGGTGGCAAAGCTGCAGTCGGTCATTGAACTGGAGCGCCAGAAAAGAGAGCTGGCCGACGCCGCACGCAAACAGGCCGCGCAGACGGTCAGACTGGATCTGCTACAGGCCCACGAACAACGCCAACGCCTGCTCGACTACGTCATGCTCGGCGCACTGGTGCTGCTGGCGCTGGTAACCCTGATCAAGATTCGCGAGAGCCGCATGCGTCGACGGCTGAATCTGGAACTCAAGCAGAAGAATGCGCAGGTACGGGCCCAGCATCGCGACCTGGCCATACTCAATGAGACCATACTCCGGCAAAGTGAGGAGGATGCACTGACCGGCTTGCGCAACCGCCGCTTCGGCCAGGCCTGGCTGGAGCAAACCACGGCCGACCAGGGTGAGGCCCAACGGCAGGGGCGCCGCGTGACTCCGGCGCTGTTGATGCTGCTGGACATCGACCATTTCAAGCGGATCAATGACACCTACGGGCATGAAGCGGGCGATCAGGCCTTGATGCATTTCGCCGATGTGTTGCGCGACTGCAGCCGGCAATCGGACGTGTTGATCCGTTGGGGTGGCGAGGAATTCCTGTGGGTGTGTCCGAACACACCCTTGTCCGAGGCACCAGTCCTGCTTGCCCGCCTGCGCGAGGAGAGCCTGCGGCAGCCACTGAAGCTGAAGGGAAACCTGGTGCAACTCACCGTCTCGATGGGGGTCTGTGCCTTTCCCCTCTGGCCTGATCAGAGCGGCGACTGGGTGCAGTACCTGCGCGTGGCCGACGCCGCACTCTACCGCGCCAAGGTTTTGGGCCGTGATCGTTGGGTCGGCTTTGCCTCGGGCATTCCACCTGTCGCCGGACTGCAGGGCAACATCGCCGAACTGATCGCCAGTGGTGCACTGGTGCAGCTCGACGGGGATACCGTGCTGAACGTGCCGGATCAAGGTGACCGGGCCTGACCATGGCCATCGGCCATGCGGGGCGCCCGGTCAAGCCGCGCAAGGCCACGTGAGCAAAAGGCACCCCCATGCGGCTCGTCAGGAATGACTCGCCTCGCCGTTTCAGGGCCAACTTCCCTGATTGCGTTGACGCTGCGACGGCAAGGTTCCATTCGGCGTAGCCTAGGGCGCTTGGGGTACTTCCAGGGAAACGCATGAAACGATGCTTCTTGCCAATCGCTGCGCTGGCGCTCGCCGCGTCCGCATCCTGCATGGCTCAGGGCAACGAGGCACTTCCGGCCGGGCCGGTAGCGTTGACGGTAGAGCTGCCCGATCCGGCACAGCAAGTGCTTTACGTGCACGAGGTGATGCCAGTCAGGCCCGGATCGTTGACGCTGTACTACCCGAAATACATCCCCGGCGATCACTCACCGGACGGGCCGATCGGCGCGATCATGGGCCTGCAAATCATGGCCGGCGGCAAGCGCCTCGAATGGCATCGCGACGACGTGGACATGTTCACGTTCCATATGGCGGTGCCTGCCGGCGTGAATCGGCTGGACATCCGCTTCCAGCTCCCCGATCCGGGCCGGATCACGCCACAGCTGATGGATCTCACCTGGGAACACGTGGTGCTGTACCAGGCCGCTTGCCCGACGCGGCTGCAGATCTATCAACCGAGTCTGGTCATTCCTGCCGATTGGCGCCATGCCAGTGCGCTGGTCACCACAACAAACAGCGGCGGGCACATCACGTTCAAGCCGGTGCCGCTCAATACCCTGGTCGATTCGCCGGTGATCGCCGGCAAATATTTCCGCGAGGTCGACCTCACGCCGCCCGGCTCCGCCGTGCACCGCGCACTCGACATGGTCGGTGATGATGCTGCGGCGTTGGGCATCTCCGACGCGCAGATCGCCGACTATCGCCGCCTGATCGAACAGGCCCAGGCACTGTTCCACTCGCATCACTACGACGACTATCACCTGCTGCTGGTGTTGAGCGACTACACCTCGCATGGTGGCCTGGAACACCACCAGTCCAGCGACGACCGGGCGCGCGGCGGCAGCAGGATGTTTGCCGACGCCGACCATTTCATGCTCGATGCGTCGCTGTTGCCACACGAATATACCCATTCGTGGAACGGCAAATTCCTGCGTCCGATCAACTTGTGGCAACCCGACTTCGAGCGTCCCGAGCAGACACGGATGCTGTGGATGTATGAAGGCCTCACCGTCTACCTGGGCGACATGCTGACCGTGCGCAGCGGCCTGTGGTCGGCCGATACCTGGCGCCAGGCGGTGGCTTACCGCGCGGCCGACATGGCGCACCAGACCGGACGCGAGTGGCGCCCGCTGATCGACACCACGGTCGCTGCGCAGTTGCTCTACAACGCACCCAATGCATGGGCGAACTGGAGCCGGCAGGTCGACTTCTACCGCGAGGGGCAACTGCTGTGGCTCGCCGTCGACAGCAGGATCCGGGCGCTCAGCCACGATCGGCATTCCATCGACGATTTCGCGCAACGTTTCTTCGGCGTTGACGACGGCAGCTTCGTCACCCACACCTACACCTTCGACGATATCGTCAGCTCGCTCAACGCGGTGCAGCCGTATGACTGGGCCGGCTTCCTGCATCAGTGGCTGGACGGCGTGGGCACGCAGGTGCCGCTGCTGTCCGGTCTCGACGCCAGCGGCTGGAAGCTGGTCTACAGCGACAAACCTTCGCGCTATCAGAACGCGCTGGAAAACGTCGGTGAAGGTGAGCTCAGCATCAGCGGGGTCAATGCGATGTTCTCGGTCGGCCTGTTCCTTGACCACGTCGGCAGGATCCAGGACGTGCGCTGGAACGGCCCCGCATTCAAGGCCGGGCTGGCACCGGGCATGAAGTTGCTCGCGATCAATGGTCGCCAGTACGGCACCCACGTGTTGCGCGATGAAATTGCCCGCGCGCAACAGAGCAAACAACCCTTGCAGATGCTCGTCCAGGGCGATGGCGTCACTGCCGTCCACGCGGTCAACTACGACGGTGGGCTGCGGTATCCGCATCTACGGCGCGTGCCGGGCAAGACCGATTATCTGCAGCGGATCCTCACTGCCAGGCCTACGGCCAGCGAGGCACCGAAAGGCGCCGGCAACTGAACGCCGGCGGCCTGAGGTGAGCGGCACATCGCGTCGTCATGCCTGCGCCAGGGAGCCCTGGCGCCAGCCGCCGGCGGTCGGTTCGCGCCCTTCCCGCTTCTGCCGCTTCTACTTGCGTGCCGCGATGATCTCGCTCAGGTAATCCGGGGTGCCCTTGACGCGCACCAGATGCGGGTACTGCAGCCCGCCGTGGTAATCGACCGCCACGGTGCGGTATCCACCCTGGTACTTCAGCAGCAACTGGATTGGCGACTTGCTGTCTTTCGCCGCCGCCTCGATCGCCTGCTTCATTACGTCGTCACTGTAGTCCTGGCCGTTCACCGCGACGATGCTGGCGCCGGTGCTTGCCCCAGCCTTGAACGCCGGCCCGTTCCAGCGCACGTCGTTGATCCGACCCTGCTTGCCCATCGTCAGGCCGATCGACCAGGTGAAGTTGTAGAGGTGGCGGGGCGATTGCGGCCGGCTGTCGTACTGTTTTTCGTACGCGCTTGGCTGATCGGTGTAGACCAGCTTCCAGCCAGTGCCTGCCAGGCCGTCCAGCAACGGTGGGTTCAGCGTGTCGACATGCGCACGCAGGAAATTCGCCCAGTCGTACTTCGCCACGTCGTTCAATGCCGCCACGACGTCGTCGAATGTATAGGTCCTGGTCACATAGCTGCCGTTGTCGACACCGAAGAACGCTTGCGCGAAATCGTCCAGCGACTTGTGGTCATGCGTCAGCGCGCGCAGCTTGGCGTCCACCTCCAGCCACATCATCTGCCCGCCGCTGTAATACTCCTCGCTCATCTGCCAGCTGCGATAAGGCAGGCTCGTGCGGCGCGCGGCGGTCGGGTCGTTGGTGGTGTCCTCCAGCGTGCGCCACTGGAAGCCTTCGCGATTGCGATCATAGTTGGCGGCCGTCATTGCCAGCGCATCGCGAAACTGTTGCGGCGACCACATGCCAGAGCGCGCGGTCAGCACAAAGCCCCAGTATTGCGTCTGACCCTCGTACACCCACAGCAGCGAATCGCCCATCGGCACGTTGAAGTCGGGTGTCCAAAGGTCGGCTGGACGGCGGAATTTGCCGTTCCACGAATGCACGTACTCGTGCGCGAGCAGGTCGCGGCCTGGCGCATTGTCGGCCCAGGCGGTGAAGTAGTCGGCACCCAGACCGTCTTCGCTGGACTGGTGGTGTTCCGTGCCATTGCCGCCCAACTGATCCGACAGCGAGAACAGGAAGTCATAGTGGTCGTAGTGGTGCGAACCGAACAGCTTCACCGCCTGCGCTGCCAGGGCGCGATGCACCTGCAACTGCTCGGGCGTCATCTGCAGGTACTTCGGCGCGTCGGCCACGATGTCCAGATGCACCGGCGCGCCGCCTGGCGGGGTCAGGTCGACGCGCTTGAAATACTCGCCCGCGTAGATCGGCGAGTCGACCAGATGGTTGAACGTCACCGGCTTGAACGCGGTCGTGTCACCGGACTGCGAGATCGTCTGCAGCGCGGTACCGAGCTGCCAGCCATGTGCCAGCGTCACGCTGGCTGCAAAGGTGATGTCGCGCGAGAAGTGGCCAGCCGGATACAGCGCCACCTTGCTCCACTCCATGTCCATCATGCGGTCGGTGATCTCGAAATCGCCGTCGCGGGGCGACAGGTACTGGAAGGTCGCGTCGACGCTGGCCACACCGGCTGGCACGTCCAGATGAAACGCGTACACGTTGTACTCGTCGCGCTTCCACTTGAGCGGCTTGCCGTTGGCACTGAGCTTGAGGCCGGCCAGCATGGCGATCGGACCGGTCGGCGAGTGGTCGCCGGGAATCCACTGCGGGTACAGCAGCGTCAATGCACCGGGCCGGACCGGAATCGTCTCGTGCACACGAAAGATGCCCTGCAGCGTATCGCTGGCATCAACATGCAGCACGACCGTACCCGGATACGGCGTGTCCTGCGCTGGCGGTACCTGCGCGCTTCGCGTCTCCTTCGCCCCCGCAGCACTGGCCATGAAGGCGATCAACAGGGCCGCGACAACACGCGCAACGATGCGACGCGTGCGCGCCGGCAACACGGAAACAGAGGCTACGGACATGATCAACTCCAGCAAGCAAACCGGGGGGAATCGCTCAAGTTAACATCACCGCGGCCGGAAACACCCGCGCCGGGCCTGCGGCATGCGACGAGCGGGCCGACCCGGACGCAAGGTGCCGAATCCGACGGCGCTCAACGTCAACCTTCGCGGCTTCCCGGAACCGCACAGGACGCGGCGACCGCGCGCGGGGCCGCCTCCAGTGC
>JAJXYE010000166.1 GCA_021780735.1 Pseudomonadota bacterium
CATCGTGACCATCAACAACGTCAGTATCAACAAGGGCACGCAGGGTCGCCTGCGCATGGACGCCACGGCCATGACCTACCGCTACCTCGATGCCGACGAGATCGCCGCCAAGCAGGGCCAGGCCCATCCGGGTGGAGGCAGGAAATGATGGCTGCCCGTGTGTTCCGCCTGGGCTGTGCCGTCGGGGTGGCCGCCTTGCTCGCCGGCTGCGGCGGCAGCCAGCACGAGGACCTGCGCGCCTGGATGGCGCAGCAGCGCGCGCAGTTGCACCCGCAGGTCCAGCCGATCGAGCCGCCCAAGCCCTACATCCCGGCCAGCTACACCCTGACGTCCCAGGTGGATCCCTTCGCGGATACCAAGCTGGAGACCGGCGTGCGCCAGGAGATGAACCGCCTGAGCCCCGAGGTGCTGGCCCAGATGAACCGGCCCAAGCAGCCGCTGGAACAGTACACGCTGGACCAGATCCAGATGGTGGGCAGCCTGCTCATCAAGGGCCAGCGCTACGCGCTGCTCAGAGCCGGCAACCTGTTGTTCCGCGCGCACGTCGGCGAATACGCCGGGCAGCACTACGGGCGCATCACCCAAATCACCGAAGACCAGGTGGTCCTGAATGAACTGGTGCAGGACGCGACCGGCGACTGGGTGCAACGCACCGCAACCCTTCAATTGCAGGAGAGCAGCAAATGACGTCCCTTCGGCCTGAACGTGCGACCGTGGCCCGTTGCCTGGCCGGCGCGGCGCTGCTGTGGGGGCTTGCGGCCGGCTGCGTCGCGCACGCCGCCAATGTCCTGCAAAGCCTCAATGCCAGCACCCAGAGCGGCCAGGTGGTGGTGGACCTGAAGTTCGCGCAGCCGCTGAGCGCGCCGCCGGCCGGCTTCACCATCGACCAGCCCGCCACCGTGGTGCTCGACTTTCCCGGCGTCAGCTCCGGGCTGGGCATGCACGCGCTGAGCTCCTCCGAAGGCAATCTTCGCTCGGCCGACGTGGTGCAGGCCCAAGGTCGTGCGCGCGTGGTGCTGAACCTGCGCGAGAGCACCACCTACACCACCGCCATCCACGGCAACGACCTGCTCGTGACCATGGCGGCGCCGCGCAACGGACCCGCCAACAGCAGCGCGAGCACCACGCCGGTGAGCGCCCCGGTGCACTTCGCGCAGTCGATGAACTCCCAGCAACTGGCGTTGCGCACGGTGGAATTCCACCGCGCCGCCGACGGATCCGGGCGCATCGTCGTGGGCTTGCCCAACAACCAGGTCGGCGTGGACATCCGCCAGCAGGGCCAGAACATCGTCGTCGACTTCCTCAACACCTCGCTGCCGGCCGACCTGCGTCGGCGCATGGAGGTGGGTGACTTCGCCACGCCGGTGAAGTCGGTGACGACCTTCCAGATGGGCGACAACGTGCGCATGGTGGTGCAACCCACCGGCGCGTATCAGCAAAGCGCCTATCAGGCCGACAACCAGTTCGTGCTGGAAGTGCACCCGGAAACGCCCAAGCCCAATCAGCTGGTCGCCGGAAACGGTCCGGGCTACCACGGCCAGAAGCTGTCGCTGAACTTCCAGAACATCGACGTGCGCTCGCTGCTGCAGGTGTTCGCCGATTTCACCGGCCTGAACGTGGTGGTCAGCGACTCGGTCACGGGCAACCTGACGCTGCGCCTGAAGGACGTTCCCTGGGATCAGGCCCTGCACATCATCCTGCAGGCCAAGGGGCTGGGCGAGCGCAAGGACGGCAACGTGCTGTGGATCGCGCCGCGCCAGGAGATCATCGCGCGTGAGCGCAGTGAGCTCGAGGCCGCCAAGTCGGTGCAGGCGCTGGAGCCCCTGAAGACCGAGACCTTCCAGCTCAACTACCAGAAGGCGGCCTCCGTGGTCGCGTTGCTGACCGGCGCCACCGGCGGTGTGCAGCAGAGCACGCCCAACACCGCTCCGGTGCCCTATCCGGTGCTGACCAGCGGCAGCACGGGCACCAGCACCTCGCGCATCCTGTCGCCGCGCGGCACGGTGATCGCCGATCCGCGCACCAACCAGATCTTCGTCACCGACGTGCCGTCCAAGCTGACCGAGATCGCCAACTTCATCCACAAGATCGACAAACCGGTGCGTCAGGTGCTGATCGAGGCGCGGGTGGTCGAGGCGACCTCGCAGTTCGGCAGCGAACTCGGCGCGAAACTGGGCTACTGGAACAACAACACTCCGGGCGCGGGCAACAACCCGGGCATCGGCTTCGGCGGCAACTACCTGGGCGTGGCCCAGGCCACCGGCCAGAGCCTGGCCACCGGCGCCGCGCTGACGGACACCCAGTTCGTCAACCTGCCGGCGACCACCATCGCCAACTCGGTGCTGTCGGGCGCCAACCCGGGTACCCTGGCGATCAGTCTGTTCAATGCCGGAGCCAATCGGTTCATCAACCTCGAACTGTCGGCGCTCGAAGCCGACGGCAAGGGCAAGGTGATCTCGGCGCCGCGCGTGATCACCGCAGACATGCAGGAGGCGCACATCGAGCAGGGCACGGAGATCCCCTACCAGCAGGCGACCTCCAGCGGCGCCACGGCGGTGTCCTTCGCCAAGGCCGTGCTCAGCCTGGACGTGACCCCGCAGATCACGCCCGACGGAAACGTCATCATGAACGTGGCCGTGCACAAGGACAGCGTGGGCCAGAACACCAACAACGGTCCGGCCATCAACACCAACACCGTCACCACCCAGGTGCAGGTGGAGAACGGCGGCACCGTGGTGCTCGGCGGGATCTACTCGTCCACCGAGAGCAACCAGACCGACAAGGTGCCGCTGCTGGGCGACATCCCGGTGCTGGGTTACCTGTTCAAGACCAACAGCAAGAGCGTGCAGA
>JAJXYE010000252.1 GCA_021780735.1 Pseudomonadota bacterium
GCATGCGCAGCATCATCCGCGCGGCTGAGCGGCACCGAGCGCGGCCGGCAAGGGAGCCTGTCGACTCCGTTGCGGCCGGTCGTTTCCTTCGCTGCGACGTTTCCGGGCGGGTTCGCCCTGCGCCTCCGGCTATCGGCTGCGGCCGCTGACCGCGAGGCATGTCGATTTTCGGCCATGTGGTTCGTCGTCATGTCGAACACTGCGGATACGGAGTCTCGCCATGCCCAAGCTCAACGCCATCTCGCCCTGCCTGTGGTTCGACCACCAGGCCGAGGACGCCGCACGCTTCTACACCGGGATCTTTCCCGCTTCGCGGATCATCCGCGTCGCCCACTATCCGGCCGTGGGCCAGGAAGTCCACGGCAGGCCGGCGGGCTCGGTGATGTTCGTCGACTTCGAGCTGGCCGGGCAGCGCTTCGGTGCCCTGAATGGCGGGCCGCAGTTCCGCTTCAGTCCGGCGGTCTCGCTGCAACTGCACTGCGACAGCCAGCAGGAGATCGATCACTACTGGGGCCGGCTGTCCGAAGAGGGTGCGGCCGAGGCGCAGCAGTGCGGCTGGCTGGCCGATCGGTTCGGCCTGTCCTGGCAGATCGTGCCCGCGCAGATGGGCTCGTTCTTCGACGGCGACGATGCCGATCGCGCCGGTCGCGTCATGCAGGCCGTGATGTCGATGAAGAAGCTGGATCTCGCGGCGTTGCAACGCGCGGCGGGCTGAGTCGGTACCAGGTCACTCCACCCCTTGCAGAGGAAACCACCATGCAACTCGTCAACTACCTGCTGTTCAACAACCAGGCCGCACAGGCGTTCGATTTCTACGCCCGTTGCCTTGGTGGCAAGATCGTGATGAAGGTGACGTTCGGCGACATGCCCGATGGCGGCAATGCCTCGCCGGAAACACGCGACCTTATCGCCCACGTGCGCCTGGCGGTCGGCGAGGCGCAGCTGATGGGCTCGGACTGGTGCACGCCGACCGGCGAACCCTATCCCGGCATCCACGGCAACGCGGTGTCGCTGAGCGTGGACGAGCCGGACGAGGCCGAGCGCCTGTTCGCTGCCTTGAGCGAAGGCGCCCAGGTGACCATGCCGATGGCGGAAACCTCGTGGGCACAGCGCTTCGGCATGCTCACGGATCGCTATGGTGCGATGTGGATGGTCAATTGCAACAGACCGGAGTGAGCGCCACGGGGCGATCCAGACTTTCTTTCAATCACCGTTCCGCAACCAGAAAGGATTCGCCATGAACCGGCTTCCATGCATGCCTCGGCCCCTGACCGGGCTGGCGCTCGCGTTGCTTGTCTTCGCCACCACGGTCACCGCGCAGCCGGTTGCCTACAGCATCGACCCGTCGCACACCTACCCGAGTTTCGCCGCCGACCACATGGGCCTTTCGACCTGGCGCGGCAAGTTCGATCGCAGCGCCGGCACGATCACCCTGGATCGCACCGCACGGACGGGCACGGTACATGTCGTGACGGAGGTATCGAGCATCAACTTCGGTCTGGACGAACTCGACAGGACGGTGCTGGTCGCGGCGCTGTCACCCTCGCTGTGCCAGACGCAGTGTGGGTTTTTCGATGCGGCAAAGTTCCCGCGGGCGGTCTACGACGGCAGGCTCGCCAATTTCGTCCGCGGCGCACCGACGCGGGTCATCGGCAGGCTGACCCTGCACGGCGTGACACACCCGCTGAATCTGAAGATCGAGCACTTCAAGTGCGTGGCCGATTTCATGCTGAAGCCGCGCCAGCGCTGCGGCGCCGAAGCCTCGGCGAGCCTCGACCGCGCCGCGTTCGGCATCGACGCCGGGCAGTCGTTCGGTCTGGACACGAAGGTGTCGCTGCAGATTCAGGTCGAGGCCGTGCAGGACAAATGAGGCCGGCATGAGCGATCCATCGCTCGGTCACGATCTCACTGCACCTGCTCCACGTCCACGCTCTCCACATAAATCAGTTCGCATGCACCCGCACCGGTATCGTTGCGGGTCATCGAGGTATTCCAGTGCCAGCCGCCGGGTCGACTGGCGTCGACCAGGAAGCCTTCGATATGCACGACCTGGCCGGTGCGTACCTGTTCGAGTTGATCCTGCACGCCGGCGTCGGCGGGGATCATGTGCATGTTGGCGCTGGAGGTCTCGATCTCGCGGCGGGGAATCGGATAGTCCCTGACATGCCAGTAGTAGAAGCGGCCGGACTGGCTGATGTCGATTTTCGCCAGCACGGCGCTGTCGGACATGCGGCCCCAGCCAAGCGCCAGGTCCTCCGGGATCAACTTGCCGTATTCGCTCCAGGAATAGTCCTTGCGCGAGAGTACCCGGGCGGTGATGTCGAAATGCGCGCGGGTGGTGAGCGTGGTGTCGCCTTTCTGGAGTTGGGCGCCATGATCGAGGTCGACCTGGATGGGCGCCGCGGCGGCGAGCACGCCGGGGTCGGGATGCACGGCGCTGTGCTGGCGGTGCTTGAGCACGCCGAGCAGCACCAGCATTGCGGCAGCAACCAGCAGGAGTTTGCGCATACGATCGGCAGCGTTCGGGATGCGCGCAGTGTACGTGAGGCCAGCGCGTCCGGCTCAGCCGAAATCGGCTGCCAGCGCGGAGTGCTGCTCGCCACTCAGGGTCAGTGCCAGCGGCATCGCCGGCAGGGTGCAGGCCAGCGTGACCGGCGCCCCGGCCTTCCAGTCATCGATCATCGTGTTGTCCAGCTCGAAACGCAGGAAGTCCACCGCGGCAGTCTTGTCGTCGTTGCTGCGCTGCATGTCCTCATCGGCGATGGCGACGACCGTGGCATGGCCGTGCACGGAGAGTTCAACGGCATGTTCGATCCGGCGCAGTCGCACCAGTTCGGCGCGGCGCTGC
>JAJXYE010000421.1 GCA_021780735.1 Pseudomonadota bacterium
GGCGCATGGACGAATGCGCGCCAGGCGACCAGCAGGTTCCTGGTGTCCACCGAGCCCAGACCCGATGCAAAGCTCCAGCCCGGACGGGCAGGGAACGCCTTGTTGGTCGCGGTGTAGTCGGTCGGGCTGGCGTCGGCGGTGGTCAGGCCGACATTCGCCGTTGTGCCGTTACTGAGAGGGATACTCTCGTAGTAGAAGCAGTTCGATGTGCTGTAGTTCGGCTGGAGTTCGTAGCAGTTGCTGGAGATCGAGCCGCGCGTGATGTTGTGGAACACGCAGTTCGCGGTGCCATTGGTGCCGTTGTCCGAATTGCAGGTGGACAGGCTGGCCGGCGCCGGGCCCAGCGCGCCGCCGTACTCGTTGGCGGCCAGTGCGTACAGGGTCGGTGCGGCGTTGCCCTGGTTGGCCGGCAGGCCGCGCATCGCCAGGCCCTGATCCATCAACGCCTGGATGCCGGCAAACATCGGCGAGGACAGCGAGGTGCCGCCGCTGACCGCAAAGGGACCGGTGAAGCCCGGGGTGCAGGGGGTGGCCGCGGTGCAGGTGATCACCCAGGTGAAGCCGCCGAACGAACCGGCGAACAGCGACACGTCGGGAACGTCACGCGACTGGTCGCGCTCGGCGTTGAACACCTGGCGCTGCCATGCCGGTTTGCGTACCACCGACGACGGGCCGCCACTGCCGGCTTCGGACTGGTAGCCTGGGCTGAACTGTGCAGCGATGTCGCCGCGCGCGTCCGCATTGCAGAAGCCGATCACCCGGTTGAAGCCGAGCGACTTGGCGGCCACGCCGTTGCCGCAGGACTGGTTCCACGGAATTTCCGGCACATAGCTCAGCGCCGAGCCACCCACCACGCTTGGCGTCGGTGCGAAGTACTGGCTGGTGGTGCCGTCGAGCACGTCGGCGGTGTCGGTGCCGCCCACGGCGGTGACATTGGCCGAGGTGGCAAGCGAGTTCGCATCGACGCCGGGGGCGCCGTAATAACCGTTGATGACGCCGCCGTTGAAGCTCGGGTTGGAGCCGGAATCGCCGGTGGAGACGAACACCGAGATGCCTTCGGCATCCGCCTGCGCCCACATCAGGTCGATCGCGGCCTTGCTGGCCGGGTCAGTGAAGTACTCGCCATAGCCGTAGCTGGCGCTGATGACGTTCGGACGCGAGCCGGCATCGGCATTGATCAGGTTGGTCGCCGCGGCGAACACGCCGCCGAAGAAGTTGCTGTTGTCGGCCCAGTTGCAGCTGGCGACCACGATATTGGCGCCCGGTGCGATCGCGGTGGCCCACTCGGCGTCGAGCAGGGTTTCACCATCGTCCTGCCCGGTGTTGCCCGGATCAGGCGTGGTGCACTGGGACGGGCCCTGCGGCTGGATCTGGGTGAAGGTGCCGTTGTACTGGGTCAGGTTGAACTGGGTACGGAAATTGTCCCAGTCCGCTGGCACCATGTTGCCGGCTTCGACCACGGCAATCGTGATGCCGGTGCCGGTGACGCCGTTGGCGCGCAGCGGCATGACGTTGTACATGCGCGCCAGATCGTTCGGCACCAGGCCGCGTGCGCCATTGCTGAAGTTGATCGCCTGGCGGATCTTGCTGCCGGCGGTGTCCGCCTTCACCGGCTTCAGGTTGAAGCCATTCTTGGCGGTGGCGTCGTACTTCATGATGTGCGACTGGGTGTTCAGCGCTTCCGGATGGAAGTCGTTCAGGCCGGCCACGCCCGCCACCACGCCGCGCAGCGCCGTGGGAACGCTGATGTTGCCGGCGTTGGCCATGTGCACGCTGCCGTTCTTGAGCTTGTAATTGCCTTCAGTGGTATGGAATGCGCGGTTCACCAGGCCGGCATTGCCACTGAAGTCGATCTGCATCTTGTTCGGGTAGACGCTGTTGACGGTGAAGCCTTGCGCGACCAGCCAGGCCTTGGCGGCGGCGATGTCGGCATCGCTCACGCCGAAGGCGTCACCGAATTCCTGCGGGGTCAGCCACTGGTGGAACTTGGCGGACTTGGGGTTGTGCTGGTCAGCGAGCAGCTGGGTCAGCGCCGCCTGGCGCAGGGCGCTGCGCTGGAGGATGAGCTGCAGGTGATTCATCGGCTTGGAGTCGGCGACCTTGCTGACCGGGGCCTTGTTCCTGACGAACTTCAGATGGCTGTTCTGAACCATCGAAACGATGTGGCTGTCGACGGTCTGGGTGACCCGAGGCGCTTCGGCGGTATGGATACCGGCGAGGGCCAGGCTGCCGGCGGCCGGCAGTGCCAGCGCCGAAGTGCTGGCCAGTGCTGCGGCGATGGACGCGCTGAGAACAAAATAACCTTTTTTCATGAGCGAAGCTTCCCTAGTGCAAAGGTTGATCAAGGCTGATGGTATGGATGCCGCTTTCCACCGGCTTGCTGCCGGGGCATCCGTTCGGTTTCCGGACAGTGCAATCGGCGGCTGGCTTTGGTGTCTGCCAGCGCCTTTTCGATGCCTGCCTGTGCGCCTTGAGGACATCAGGTAGACGTGTTCGACGGAGGCCGATTCACGCGTGGTAACAGCAATGGCGACACGGCGTCTTGCCGTGTGTCATGTCGACGGTTTAATCCCCCCCCCCATGGTGTCGATTGAATGCATGCCCCCGCATGCTGGTATTGCATCGCCTCGGGTCTGCTGACTGACGTTGCCACGCAATTGTGCACCGCTGGTTCGGCGCCTGCAATGGCGTGTTGAACTGATCAGCTCCTGCTCCCTGTGCCCGACCGACTTGCTCGAAAATCCCTCACGCGCTGTTCACGGCCATGCCCTGCTGGTCGCGGCGGGGCATGCCTTGCACGGATGCAGGGCATGCACTCCCTTCAGCTACGTGCACATGCCTGAT
>JAJXYE010000273.1 GCA_021780735.1 Pseudomonadota bacterium
TCGCCCAGGCACTGATCGGCGACCCGCGCCTGGTGATCGTCGACGAGCCCACCGCGGGCCTCGACCCGGAGGAGCGTAACCGCTTCCTCAACCTGCTGGCCGAGATCGGTGAGCGGGTGGTGGTGATCCTGTCCACGCATATCGTGGAAGACGTCACCGACCTGTGCTCGCACATGGCGATCATCGGCCAGGGCCAGGTGCTGCTCACTGGCGAGCCCACCGAGGCGATCCGCTCACTGGACGGCCGCGTCTGGCGCCGCACCATCGACAAGACGGAGCTGGACAGCTATCGCGCCCGCATGACCATCCTGTCCACCCGGCTGTCCGGCGGCCGCACCCTGTTGCACGTGCTGTCCGACACCCGGCCCGAGGAAGGTTTTGAACCGGTCGCGCCGGATCTTGAGGACGTCTATTTCGGCCGGCTGCGCACGCAGGCGACGAGCAAGGCCGCCTGACGCCCTCTCGAATTCCGCGGGAGCGCACCCTGTGCGCGAATGCTCTACAGAGACCCGTTCGCGCACAGGGTGCGCTCCTACATCAGACAGGATCACCCGATGTTCTTGAAGTCCAACGTTTTCGAGATCTTCCGCTTCGAGCTGCGCCAGCAGCTGAAGGCGCCATTGTTCTGGATCGTCGCGGCGGTATTCGGCGCGTTGGCCTTCACCCTGGCCAGCACCGATGCCGTGATCATTGGCGGCGCCAGCGGCAACGTGTTGCGCAATGCGCCGATGGTCATCGTGCGGCTGCTCAGCGTGCTCACCGTGTTGAGCATCTTCCTGGTGACCATCTTTGTCGCCGCCGCAGCCTTGCGCGATTTCGACAACCGTACCTCGGAGTTGATCTTCACCACACCGATGAGTCGTGGCGCCTATCTCGGCGGGCGTTTCGCGGCCGGCTATGCAGCGGCGCTGGCAATCATGCTTGCCTGCGCGCTCGGCGTCGCGCTCGGCTCCGTCATGCCATGGATCGATGCCGCGCGCGTGGGCCCGTTCAGCTGGCACGGCTACGCCTGGGCATTCGGCGTGATGGTGGTGCCGGACATGTTGTTCATCGCCGCCCTGCTGTACCTGCTGGCGACGACCACGCGCTCGTTGCTGACCACCTACATCGGCATCATCGCCTACTTCGTGCTGCAGGGCGTCGTCGCCCAGCTGACCAAGGACGTCAACAACCACTACGTCGCCGCCATGCTCGATCCGTTCGGCGGACGCACGGTAGCCATCGTCACCCGCTACTGGTCCGCCGATCAGTCGAACCACGCGCTGCCGGCGCTGCAAGGCCTGCTGCTGTTCAACCGCCTGCTGTGGGCTGGCGTGAGCCTGGCCCTGCTTGGCGCCACCTTCTTGCTGTTCCGACCCAATCGCGAGGGCCTGCAGCTGCCGCGGCGCAAGAAGCGCGCGGAACCGCCGATGCTGCGCCCGCAGGCCAGCGCCAGCAGCCTGGCGCTGCCCCGGGTGCAAGTGGCAGACAACCTGCGCGCGCACCTGCTGCAACTGCGAACCCAGTTCGCGTTCGACACATTGGGCGTGCTGGGTGGCGTGCCCTTCCTGATCATGCTGGCACTGGGCCTGGCCAACCTGTTCGGCGCCTTCCTGCTGTCCGGGCAGATCTACGGCACGGCGACGTATCCGGTGACGCACCAGGTGCTGGAAAACGTGCAGGGCGGCTTCCAGTGGCTGCTGTACATCATCATCACCTTCTATGCGGGCGAACTGGTGTGGCGTGAGCGCAGCCAGCGCTCGGCCGAGGTCAGTGACGCCTTCCCCGTGCCGGACTGGGTACCGTTGACCGCCAAGCTCGGCGCCCTGCTGGCGGTAATCGCCACCTTCCTTGTCATCGGCGCGCTGGTCGGCATCGGCTGGCAGCTCAGCCACGGCTATACCCATCTGGAACTCGGCCTGTACCTGCAAACCCTGGCGCTGCAGGCCATCCCGTTCGCGCTGCTGGCGGTGCTGGCAGTGTTCCTGCAGGTACTGTCGAACAACAAGTTCCTCGGCTACCTGCTGACCATTGTCTGGCTGGTGCTGAGCACGATCGGCTTCGACCTGCTGCACTGGGAGCAGCATCTGTACAACTACGGCACGACGCCGGGCGCACCGTATTCGGATCTCAACGGCTACGGCCACTTCCTCAAGGGCGTGCTGTGGTTCGACTTCTACTGGGCCGCCTTTGCGCTGATGCTGCTGGTGCTGGCTGCGCTGCTGTGGGTGCGCGGTACTGGCCAGAGCTGGCCCGAACGGCTGCGCGAGGCGCGTGCGCGCCTGCGCGCGCCGGCGGCCATCGCGCTCGCACTTGGCCTGCTTGCCTTCATCGGCAGCGGCGGCTGGATCTACTACAACACCAACGTGCTCAATCATTTCCAGAGCAGCACTGCAAAGAAGGCTCAGCGTGCCGAGTACGAGAAGAAATACGCCAGATACAAGGATGCACCGCAACCACGCATCACCGCGGTGCAGGCCAACGTCGACATCCATCCATACCGGCGCAAGCTGGACATCCGCGCCCACTACACCCTGGTCAACAAGCACGACACGCCGATCAGCGAGTTGTATGTGAACTTCACCGATGGCTTCACCGTGAAGTCACTCGAGTTCGCACCGCACTCGATCGTCAGCGCAGACAAGGATCTGGGCTTCACCATCTACAAGCTGAAAACGCCGCTGGCACCGGGTGCGTCGATGCCGTTCGACTTTACCCTCGAATATGCACCCAGGGGATTCACCAACAGCCCGGAAGGCACCTTCCTCGCCCACAACGGCACGTTCTTCAACAATGCCGTCATGCCCCAGTTCGGCTATCAGAGCGAGCTGCAACTCACCGACCGCAACGACCGGCGCAAGTAC
>JAJXYE010000181.1 GCA_021780735.1 Pseudomonadota bacterium
CATCGCCAGCAGGTCGGCACGTGGGGTAATGATCTCCGCTGCGGTCGGGTAGTCGGGACCGCGCACATGCTCACACAGGTCGGCGACCGTGGCGTCGGGGTCATCCAGCAGGCGGATGCAGGCGCTGGCCAGCTCGCGCAGGTTGTGTGGCGGGATGTCGGTGGCCATGCCCACGGCAATGCCCATCGAGCCGTTCAGCAGCACATGCGGCACGCGTGCCGGCAGCCAGTTGGGTTCTTCCAGGGTGCCGTCGAAGTTGGGCACCCAGTCGACCGTGCCCTGGCCCAGCTCGCCCAGCAGCGCCTCGGCGATCGGGCTGAGCTTGCTCTCGGTATAGCGCATCGCGGCGAAGCTCTTCGGGTCGTCCGGCGAGCCGAAGTTGCCCTGGCCGTCGACCAGCGGGTAGCGGTAAGAGAAAGGCTGCGCCATCAGCACCATCGCTTCGTAGCAGGACGAATCGCCGTGCGGATGGAACTTGCCGATCACGTCGCCGATGGTGCGGGCGGATTTCTTCGGCTTGGCGGTGGCGGCCAGGCCAAGCTCGCTCATCGCGTAGATGATGCGCCGCTGCACCGGCTTCAGGCCGTCGCCGACGAAGGGCAGGGCGCGATCCAGCACCACGTACATCGAATAGTCGAGATAGGCCCGCTCGGCGTATTCCTTCAGCGGGATCTGTTCGTAATTGGCTTGCAGGTTCATGCGGTTGCATCAATTCATTGGCGCGCAACGTGCGCGGATAGCCGGACGATGGTGCCAGAAAGGCGCCTGTTCTTGTAGGAGCGCACCCTGTGGGCGATGCTCCTTAGCTGCAGATGGAGAAGAGCATCGCCCACAGGGTGGGCTCCTACAGGGGGCGGCGTTGGGCTATTGGCGGATGGTTTCGATGCCCAGCTTGTGCAGCTGGGCCTGCACGCTGTCGGGCCCGGCCAGATGGGCTGCGCCGACGGCAATGAAGGTGGTGCCGGGTTGCTTCAGCATGGCGGCGATCGTGACTGCCCAGGCCTGGTTTCGCCGCACCAGCAGCCGCTGGTACAGCGCGGGTGCCTGCTGGCGCAGGTCTTCGTCTTCGATCTGCGCGATGCGCCCGGTATCGCCGGCTTTCCAGGCGTCGATCAGCTCGGTCAGTTCGCGGCCGTCCTTGCCGACATCCTTCAGCGTGGCCTGCAGAAAGGCCAGTTGCATCGTGTCGGACATGTCGGCCAGAAAGTGGATCTGCTGTTCCGCGGTTTCGAGTCCGAGCACCGGCTTGCCGGCAGCAAGCATCTGCGCCTGCAGTTGCCTGTCCACGCCTCGCTGCGGATCGAGTCCGGCCTTCAGCAGTGGCGCAGTAGTGAGCGTCAGTGCGGCCAGCCAGGGGCGCATCATGTTCAAAGCCTGCATGCCGCCCGGCACGCTGGCCTGTTCGACCGCATGCTGCAGTCGTTGCCGTTGCGATGCGTCCAGCAGGCTGCTGAGCGGGTGCGCCGGATCGAGTCCATAGCGCAATACCAGTGCGGCCATGTTGGCCTGATTGTCGTCGGTCAGCTCGATGTACAGCGTGCGGCTGTCCGCCAGCGCGTGATCGAGTGCCGGATAGCGCCAGGCGGTGTCGTTCGGCAGCAGATGCACGGTACCGAACAGGTAGATCGTGCTGTGTGCCTGGCGGATCATCCACAGCGCAGGCCTGGCCGCGACCTGGGCGCTCCACAGCCCGACGAGGGCCAGCGCGAGGACGAGACGACAACGGCATTTCATCGGTGTTGCTCCGGCAGTGCTGATGGGTTCAGCAGGGGTGGTGGCGCGTCACGGGATGCTGCTGCGGTCTTGGTTCTGTTATCTGCAAATGATTCAATTGTCCGGTTAGCTGCCGTGCACCCCGCACGGACTTTTCCTACGCAAGGTGGCCCACATGAGAACACGCCCGGAAAAATGTGTCAGCCCCCCGGGTTGGCGTACTGCACAACGCTATGTGCTGCTGTTGTCGATGCTGTGGCTTGGTGCGGGCGTGGTTCACGCCAGGTCACAGCCGGCGTCGGTCAGCGTGGCGCCGGTACGCCACGTGTTCGTGATCGTGCTGGAAAACGAGCCCTATCAGGTGACCTTCGGCAAGCATTCGCTGGCGCCGTATCTGGCCCATGAGCTGCCCAGGCAGGGAGCCTTGCTGCCGCACTACTACGGTATCGGCCATTACAGCCTGGACAACTACATTGCGATGGTCAGCGGCCAGGCGCCGAATCCGGCCACGCAGCAGGACTGCTCGATCTACAGTGAATTCAAGCGCACGGCTCCGGGTCTCGATACGCATGGCCAGGCGCTGGGTCAGGGCTGCGTCTATCCGGCGGACGTGAAGACCATCGCCGACCAGCTCGAGGCGGCCGGGCTGAGCTGGAAGGGCTACATGGAGGACATGGGGCGTGATCCGACGCGCGAGTCTGCTCGGTGCGGCCATGTGGAGATCGGCAAGACCGACATCACCGAGCATGCCAGTGCGGGCGATCAGTACGCCGACAAGCACAATCCCTTCGTGTACTTTCATTCCATCATCGACGACCCGGCGCGTTGCGGGCGGCACGTGGTCAATTTCGACCACCTCGCACAGGATCTGAAGCGCCTCGACAGCACGCCGAACTTTGTCTACATCACACCGAACCTTTGCCACGACGGTCACGATGCACCGTGTGCGAATGGCGAGCCTGGCGGGCTGGTTTCCGCCGATGCGTTCCTGCGCAAGTGGGTGCCGCAAATTGTGGCGTCACCGGCGTTTCGCCGGAACGGTTTGCTGGTCATCACCTTTGACGAGGGCACCGATGGCAAGGCGTGCTGTGGCGAGCAGGGACTGGCCGATGGTCCTGTGCGAGGTGG
>JAJXYE010000418.1 GCA_021780735.1 Pseudomonadota bacterium
ATATCGACCGCGTGGAGATCCTGCGCGGTCCGCAGGGCACACTGTACGGTTCGGGCGCCCTGGGTGGCGCGGTGCGTTACATCATGCGCAAGCCTGACCTGGAAAATTTCAGCGGCAGGCTCAGTGTGAGTGCGTCCAGCGTCGACCACGCCAGCGCGGTGGGCAAGTCCGGCACGGTCACGGTGAATGTGCCGCTGGCAAGCTCGCTGGCAGTGCGCTTCAACGGCACAGTCAATCGCTATCCCGGCATCACCGACTACCGCAACGTCTACGTTCTGGACAAGCAGGGCACGCCGGTTGCTCCCAATGGCGTGCTTTCTCCCGATGCCCAGTATCAGGACAAGAAGAACGCCGATTACGTGGACCAGTCGTATGCGCGCGTGGCCATGCTGTGGAAGCCCAGTGACAGGTTTGATCTGACCCTGAGCCACATGGCGCAGGCCGACACCTTTGGTGGCCGGCGCGGAACGACCCTGGGCAATGACGGCTGGGGTGTGCCCTACGGCGACCTGCAGATCGGCTCGGTGCAACTGGAGCCGGCCAAGCGCCATGTCCACCTGACCAGTCTTGAAGCCAACGTCGACCTGGGTTTCGCCACCCTGACCTCCAGCTCGTCGTCCTACAATCAGCGCGGCGACATCACCAGCGAAAATACCGGCTTCTATGCCCAGAATCACTGGTTGTCGGCGTTCTACTACAACTACCCGAGGCCGATGGCCTCCGCGGTGCGCACCTATGCCGACAAGGCGTTCATCCAGGAACTGCGCCTGGTGTCGAAGGAGGGCTCAAGGTTCTCCTACATCGTTGGCGCCTTCTACCAGAACCAGCATCGGCTGAGCACCCAGAACAGTTATCTGCGCGGCTTCAAGCAATGGTGGGATGCGGCCTACCCCGCCTATGCGACGGCGGTGGTGAGCGACAATGACTATCTGTATCGCCAGAGCGAGCACTTTCAGGAAAGCGCGATCTATGGCGAGTTGACCTGGCACGCCACCGACACCCTGGATTTCACCGGCGGCTTCCGCTACTTCCATGACAAGACAAATACCGACGTACATCAGATTACCGGTCTGTATGCCGGAATCAGGGAGGGCTCGGACTCGCACGGCAGTGAAACCGATTCCCGGCCCTTGTTCAAAGGCAATGTCGCCTGGACATTCGCCCCCGACAACCAGCTCTACGCCACCGTCTCCGAAGGCTATCGCCGCGGCGGCACCAATGGCACGCCCACCACCGGCAACTTTGCCGAGAGCCCGGCCTGGCTGACCTACAAGCCCGATACGGTGCGCAACTACGATCTGGGCATCAAGGGCCGGGTGGGACGCACCACGTACAACGCCGACGTGTTCTACGTGGACTGGAAGAACGCGCAGATCAACAGTTCGACCACCTACTGGGGCTTTTTCGCCGTGCAGAATGTCGGCAAGGCACACACGCGTGGTGTCGAGTTGAGCATGCAGTCGAGCATCGGCAAGGCCTTCAGCTACGGGGCCGGCTATACCTATACCGACGCGGCACTTGACCAGGCTGCCGTGTCTGCCGACAAGGTCTACGTGATTGCTCCCAGCGGCACGACCCTGCCGGGTACGCCCAAGCAGCGGTTCAACACCTGGGCAAGCTATGGCGTGCCCGTCGGCCAGGGCTTCTTCACCCTGCGCGGCGACGCCTATGTGCAGTCCAGCGCGCAGAACGCGCTCAGCCAGAACCCCAAGTTCAGCGCCAGGCTTCCGGGTTTCAGTCTGTTCAACATGTCGGCCACGTACAGCCGGGACGCGTGGGATCTGACGCTGTGGATCAAGAACCTGACCAACCAGGCCGCCGTGACCGGTGTGTACACCCAGCAATACATGGGTAGCTCGCCGGCGCAGAACTATTACGGCAACGGCTCCAAGGCGCTGGTCACCCTGCCCCGAACCGTGGGTCTGACGTTCGCGTACCAGTTCTGATTCAATGGCAGCGAACGGCGCCACGGGCAGTGTGATGGCAGCAGCGGATACGAACGAGCCGCGTGCAGTGCGGAGCATCGAGACGCTTTTGCAGCGCGGCAACATCAGCGCTGCCAGAGAGATGGCGCTGCAGGCCAGCAGCCAATGGCCGCGCAGCGTGTCGATCAAGGTGCTGTTGGGTCATGCACTGAGCCGCGATGGTCAGACCCAGGCGGCACTGGACGCAGCCGATGCGGCGATGGCGCTCGATGCGCATGATCCGGCGCCGCGCATGCTGCGGGTCGAGGCCTTGTTGCAAGCCGGTCGCAATGGCGAGGCGCTGGCAGAGCTGCGTGGGCTGCAGGCGCGGCCGGACATCCGCCATCCACGACTGCTGCAGGACATCGCGCAACGCCTCACGGTGCTTGGCCAGCATGTCGAGGCGGAGTCCTGCCATGCACGTGCGCGCGCCTTGCAGCCGGCGGACCCCGGCGCGATCTACAACCACGCCACCAGCCTGATCGCCCTGGGCAGGCTGGCGGAAGCGGAAGCGGCGCTGGACAAGGTGATTGCGCTGAAGCCGAACGACAGCGACGCCTGGTACAACCGCGCCACCTTGCGCAAGCAGACGTCCGGGCGCAATCACGTCCTCGCCATCGAGCAAAGTCTGCAACGTCCCGATGATGGCCGGATCAACAAGGTGCCGCTGTATTTTGCGCTGGCCAAGGAACAGGAAGATCTGGGCTGCCACGACGCCTCGTTTGCCGCGCTCAAGCAGGGTGCCGACCTGCGCCGCAAGCACCTGAGCTATCGGGTCGAAGACGATATCGAGACCATGCGCCTGATCGCGGCGGCCTTCGACGCCCATCAACTGGCGGCTGCGGCACCGGGCCATGCTGATCCGCGACCGTTG
>JAJXYE010000126.1 GCA_021780735.1 Pseudomonadota bacterium
GTCATCGGCGATCAGGACTCGCATCGGGCAATCGCACCGTCACCGTCCAGCGCCCGTCGGCGGTCGCGACATGCAGCGCACCGCGGGTGCCGAAATGGTAGCCGATACGGGCACGGACGTTGGCAAGACCGTGGCCGCTGCCCGCCACCGGCCCCGCCGCATCGGCCAGCGGATTGGCGATCACGATCTCGAAGCCGCCCTCCACGCGGCGGCCGTTCAGCTGCAGCCGCCCGCCCTCACGGCACGGCTGGATGCCGTGATGCACGGCGTTTTCGACCAGCGGCTGCAGCAGCAGGCGCGGCAGCGGCAGCTCGCGCGGCAACGCATCGAGATCGCGCTCGACGCACAACCGCGCGCCGAGACGCAACTGCTCGATAGCCAGATAGCGCTCGATCAGGTCCAGCTCTTCGCCCAGCGTGCCCGGACGATCATCGGCACCCAGCGCGGCGCGGAACAGGTCGGCCAGGTTCTCCAGCGTGCGTTCCGCCGCCGGCGGATCAAGCCGCACCAGTGCTGCCGCGGTGTTGAGACTGTTGAAAAGAAAGTGCGGACGGATGCGCGCCTGCAGCGCTTCGACCTGGGCCCGGGCAACGGCATCCAGGCGCACACGCCACTGCACCAGCACGTACAGATAGCGCAGCAGCGCGGCAGCGATCAGCGCCGTCACCGCCACATTGCCGAGAACGAAGCGCGACGCCGAGGGCGCGATCAGTCCGGTGCCCAGCGCACGATCCATCCAGTGCACAACCATGCTGGCCAGCAGCACGATCAGCACCAGCAACAGCCAGGCCGCGGCGTAACTGGTGGCACCCGGCAGGCGGTCGAGCCACGGACGCAATTTGCACAGCGCGACGCCGCCGAGCAGCGCCAGCCAGACCGAGAACAACATGGCCTGGCTGCAGCCACGCAGGGTCAACGCGCCACCCGGTGCCAGCAGCAGCACCAGCGCCACGATCGCCGCCACCAGCAGCAGCGCGAACAGCGCCGGCGCGCTGCAGAAATCGGGCAGCGGCGCGCGTTCGTGCGCGGCAGCCGGAATCATCCCGGTGCCCCGCGCAGACGCACGCCGATCCAGGCGCGCAGGTCGGCGATCTCTTCCGGGCAGACCTGATGCGCCATCACGTAGCTGTGCCAGTCCACCGCGTGGCCCAGCGCCGCCAGAGCGTCGCGCGAACGCAGCCCCAGCGCCATCGGCACGATCGGATCAAGACTGCCGTGGCCCATGAACACCGGCAGCTGCGCGTTGGCCATGCTGCGTTCGGCGGCGCTGTGCGCCTGCAGCGGAAGATAGGTCGAGAGCGCGATCACGCAGGCAAGCGGCTGACGATGGCGCAGCGCGGTCGCCAGCGCGATCGCGCCACCCTGCGAAAAGCCCGCCAGCAGGATGCGCTCGGCCGCCACGCCGCGCGCGGTCTCGCGCTCGATCAGCGCCTCGACCTCGGCCATCGCGGCGCGCATGCCGTTCTCGTCCTGACGTGCATGCAGGTCGAAGGCCTGGATGTCGTACCAGGCGCGCATGCGCATGCCGCCGTTGACCGTCACCGGGCGCACCGGCGCATGCGGAAACACGAAGCGCAGCGGCGGCCAGGCGTGATCCGCGAGCTGCGGCACGAGCGGCATGAAGTCGTTGCCGTCGGCACCCAGGCCGTGCAACCAGACGACGCTGTGGCGCGGGCCGGACCCGGTTTCGGTCTCGACGCAGGGCAGGGGCATGCGCTGTCCTCGGTGGGTGGCCGACAGCATGCCGCATGCGCGGACCGGCTAGAAGCCCGTCGAGGCGTTCAGAACCGCACGCCGAGCAGCAGCATCGTTTCGCCGATGTTGGGGCCCGTCGCGAGGTGGCCGTTGGAGATGTGCCGGATCATCACGCCCCAATGCCCGGCCTGCCAGCCTAGCGTGTCGACGAATTCGCCAGTGCTGGACAGCGCGTTGGTCTTGCCGTGGGTGACGCCGATGCCGAAACCGAGAAAGGCATGCCGCCAGACACCGGCACCGGGCAAGCTGGCGCGCACGCCGCCGAATCCGATCCAGACATCATGATCGAGACGATCGACCGCAGTGCCGCGCGCACGCACGTAGCCCAGCCCGAGCTCGGGAGCGATGTCGACCGCGCGCCAGCACCAGGGATCCGTTGCCGCCTCGGCAAACACGGCGCTGGTCCAGTGATGGTGGCCGCTGACGCTGGGACCCCAGTTCACCGAGACATCGGCGCCTCGGGCAACGAGGGGGGCGGCCATCAGGACCGCCAGTATTGCCCGCGCCAGGACCGCAAGGCAGCGTCGAGGGCGGGTGTCGCAAGATGGGGCTACGTCAGAGGGGGTCATGCGGTCTCCATCACTGGCCCGATCTTGGCCATGTCTATAGACATAACAGTGTCAGCAATTGGGTATGAAAGCACTGGGTGCAAGGCCTTCAGTTAGCGAACAAGGCCGATACAAATCCCAGCTGATTCTGCCTTGACAATTACATGCTTGGCTATATCATATCCAGCCATGTCTGCCTGCTCGACCATTCCTTCCGCCGCCGAAGAGAATCTCGGGGTACTCCTTGGCTGCGTGCGCACGCGCCTGACGGCAGCGCTCGAAGCCGAGCTGGCGCGCCGCGGTTTCGACCTCAACCAGACCCAGTACGTGGTGCTGAAACGGCTGGCCCTGTGCGGTCCGCAATCGCCAGGGGAGCTGGCGCAGGCGGTCGGCCACGATGCTGGCGCGATGACGCGGGTGATCGATCGCCTGGAAGCCAAGGGCTACCTGCGCCGCGAGCCCCATCCCAGCGATCGCCGGGCGTTGCGGATCGTCCCGACCGAGGCCGGGGCCGCGTTGTGGGCACAGC
>JAJXYE010000402.1 GCA_021780735.1 Pseudomonadota bacterium
GCTGTGCCGTCCGCACTCCATAACTGCACCACGCCACCGGCGGCATTGCCGTACAGCACCGAAAACGGCCCGCGCAGCACCTCCACCCGGTCGGCGGAGTCCAGGTTGAACTGTGACACCTGACCCTGGCCGTCCGGCAGCGTGGCGGGAATGCCATCCATGAACACGCGGATGTTGCGCACGCCGAAGGTGGCCCGTGCGCCGAAACCGCGGATCGAGATCTGCTCGTCCTGCGCGTAGTTCTGGCGGTCGCGGGCGAGCATGCCCGGCACGCCGACCAGCGTCTCGGACAAGTTCACGCCGGCCTGGCCCGCTTCCGCTGGCGCCACCCTGACCACGCTGAGCGCGGCCGGGATGTCGAAGGGCTCAATGTCCAGCCGACTTGCATTCACCCGCACCGCCGGCAATTGCACCGGCGTGCCTTGCGTACTTGCGGGCGGAGCAGCATCCGACGCCACGGCCGCATGGAGCGAGGCTGTTCCGCCAAAGACCGCGACGACGACAGCCTTGCCGGCCAGCAACCCTGCCCTCTTGCGGCGTATGCAGTTCTCGGCTGGCGTCACATCCAACTCCCGTGGATTGAGGCGGAACCAGCAGTGCGAAACGCTCGCACCGTTGGCAAATTCGTGGAGCTACACGGATTCGTGGAGCGACACGGAAGCCGGCGCCCGCACTGTCGCGCAACCGCACGGTTATTGCTCATGGTAGACAAGCTGCGCCTTCGATCGCATGGCGTCCTCGTACGACAGCGCCCTGTCGCCCGCCGGGTAACCGTTCTGCTGCAGCAGGAACGCCATCACGTCCACGTAGTCCAGGTGTGTGAGACTGCCCGGATCGCTGGCCGGCATGTTGTGCGCGAGGATGCTGAAGATATCGCGCACGTGGAAATCCGCCTTGGCCGACGCGAAGTTCGGGCCCTTGAGCGCCGGGCCGGCCCGCCCCTCCATCGCAGGGCCGTGGCAGCGCGCGCAGTCCTCGGCAAATTTCCTCTTGCCACTTTCAGCCTGCGCAACGGTAAACAGTGCCGGCAATCCCTTGTGCCCTGACCGGTGCACGTGGCGCGGCTTTCCCCCGGCACATCGCTGCACGTTGCGCCGGCTTCGATGCGAAAAGCGCAGCATGGACGAGGTGTTCCGGCGCAGCGGCATCACCTCTCCCGGCATGGCATACGGAGCCAGCAACCGTGCCAGTTCGCCAGAGCTGGACATCGCCGCGATGGTCTGCTGGAAACCCCTGGCTGATGCTGCATGCTCGCTGTCGTAGAGCGCGACCAGGTTGAACTCTGCATGGGGCTGCTCAAGAGCGTGATAACGGTAACGGCCCGCCTCATGATGTGCGGCCAGATAGTGCACCACGGTTGGTTGCCACAGCAGCGCCGCACTCGCCTGATGTTTTTCCAGCGCCGCGAGTGCGGCTTCGTTGCTCAGGTGCACATCCGCTTGCAGCTTGGGGTGATCGGCGAAGTAGAGGTTGGGCGTCGTCTGATAGACAACCGCGACGACGCTGCCCTTGGGCAGTTGATCCAGCGTGACCACCTTGCTGCCGCTGGCTGTGACCAGTGCATAGCCGGTATGCCCGTAAGGCCTGGTGGCCTCAAGACCGGGTGGCACGGCATGCTCGTCGGCGTCGATCGGAAAGCCGAGCACCAGCGAGCAGCTGTCCCTGGCCAGCTTGTTGAAGTCCTTCAGGCCGAAGCCTTCGTCGCCGCCACTGCCGTCGAACTGATGCACGTGCAAGGTAGTGCCCTGGTGAGCCGCCACGGCCCGGGCAAGGCCGGCATCCATCGCGGCAGTCGGACTGCTCTGGTCAATGCAGACGGAAAGTTCCGACGCCGCGGCGGTGCCGCCGCACAGGAGTACGGCGGCAATCGCACTGAGCCAGATTCGTCGAGGATCGGATGGAAAGGGAAGTCTCTTCATGGTCGAAGCTCCAGTTACAAGGCGAACACGTACAGATGGCCGCCCACCGGGATGTTGGCCACCCGCGGATCGTTGGCCATGTCGCCACCCCAGATCGGCGTGGCGCCACCCCAGCCCGCGTACACACCCACGTACTGCTTGCCATCGACCTTCCACGTGCTGGGCACACCTTCCACGCCGGAGCTCAGCTGCGCACTCTTCCACAGCACCTTGCCGGTCCTGGCATCGAATGCGTACAGATGGCCGTCCGCACTGCCGGAGAACACCAGGCCACCGGCCGTGCTGACCATGCCGCTGTTCCACGGCAAGGCCGACGGGAAGCGCCACACCTGCTCTCCGGTATTGACATCAATCGCCTGCACTTCACCCCACAGGTTCTTGAACGCGGGGTCGGCGACGACCTTGAACTTCTCGCCGAGGAACGGAAGTCCTGCCTTGTAACCAACAGTCGTGCCCTTGATCGTCATGCAGGTATGCATGGTCGGCACATAGGCCATGTGGGTGGCCGGATCCACCGAGATCGGCCACCAGTTCTTGCCGCCGAGGAAGCTGGGACAGGTGAATACCTGCTTGTCGACCGTCGGCCGCATGGCTGGATCGGTCAGCGGCTTGCCGTCCTTGAATCCGCTGACCGACGTGGCCGTGGCAAATTTTCTGGCATAGATCAACTTGCCGTCGACACGGTCAATTGCATAGAACCAGCCGTTGCGACTGGCGCTGACGATGGCCTTGTAGGGCTTGCCCTGATAGTCGATGTCAGTCAGTACCGTTTCATTGACGCCGTCGTAATCCCAGCTGTCGTTGGGGGTGTACTGGTAGCTCCACTTGATCTTCCCGCTGGCGGGATTCATCGCGATCACCGAATCGGTGTAGAGGTTGTCGCCGGGACGCAGCGTGGCCAGCCACGGGCCCGGATTGCCCACACCCCAGAACAGCGTGTCAGTTGCTGCGTCATAGCTTCCCGTCAGCCACGCGCCACCGCCACCGGTCTTGTACGCACCCTTGGGCCAGGTCCTGCCGCCAGGCTGATCCGGCGACGGGATGGTGTACTGCTTCCACACCTGCTTGCCGGTCTTGGCATCGAGCGCCTCGATGAAGCCACGGGCACCGTACTCGCCGCCGGATTCGCCGACGATCACCTTGCCCTTGACGACCAGCGGGGCCAGCGTCATGGCGTAGCCGACGTCAGCCGGAATCAGCTGCTTTTTCCAGACCGTCTTGCCGCTGCGCGCGTCCAGCGCCACCACGTAGTTGTCCAGCGTGGCCATGTAGACGTTATCGCCATACAGGGCTGCACCACGATTGACCACGTCGCAGCAGACCGTCTTCAGACCCACATGGGACAGATCGTGCTGGTACTTCCACAGCAGCTTGCCGGTGCTGGCCTGGAACGCAAGCAACTCGTCCTTCGGCGTGGTGATGAACATGTAGTCGCCGTTGACGATCGGCGGTGCCTCATGCCCCTGGTTGAAGCCGGTCTTGTAGTCCCAGACCTGTTTGAGCCCCGTCACGTTGCTTGTGTTGATGTTGTTGAAGGGGGCGAAGCCCGTGCTGGCGTAATCGCGACGGTACATCAGCCAGCCATGGTCGTTCCCCGCATTGTCGAGGCGGGCATTCGTCACCGGCGGGTAGTCGGCCGCAAGCGCCCCGGTGCTCAACACCATCATCGCCACGAACATTCCGCTCTTGCGCAAAACAGTCAGATTTTTCATGTGCATCTCTCTCAAGTGGTTGCCTGTCGCATTCATCAGGATGCCCAGAACGGGACGCAGTCGACCGGCACCGCCGATTGGCGATGGATTGCGGGACGGAGGGTCGGTCGACCGGCGAATGGCAGCAGCCATTCGCCGGTCCGTGGCTCAGAAGAAGCCGAGCTTCTTCGGCGAGTAGCTGACCAGCAGGTTCTTGGTCTGCTGATAGTGGTCAAGCATCATCTTGTGGTTCTCGCGACCGATGCCGGACTGCTTGTAGCCACCGAACGCGGCGTGCGCCGGGTAGGCGTGGTAGCAGTTGGTCCACACCCGGCCGGCCTGGATGGCGCGACCAAAGCGGTAGGCACGGTTGCCGTTGCGCGTCCACACACCGGCACCGAGGCCGTACAGCGTGTCGTTGGCGATCGCCAGCGCTTCCTCATCCGTCTTGAACGTGGTCACCGAGACCACCGGACCGAAGATCTCTTCCTGGAACACGCGCATCTTGTTGTGGCCGAAAAGGACGGTCGGCTTCACGTAGTAGCCGTTCTTGAACTCGTCATTGAGCGTATTGCGCTCGCCGCCGATCAGCACCTTGGCGCCTTCCTGCTTGCCGATGTCGAAGTACGACAGGATCTTTTCCATCTGTTCGCTGGAAGCCTGCGCACCGACCATCGTGGATGGATCGAGCGGGTTGCCCTGCTTGATCGCGGCGACGCGCTTGAGCGCACGCTCCATGAACCTGTCGTAGATCGACTCATGGATCAACGCACGACTCGGGCAGGTGCACACTTCGCCCTGGTTGAAGGCGAACAGCACGAAGCCCTCGATCGCCTTGTCGAAGAAATCGTCATCGGCATCGGCCACGTCGGCGAAGAAGATGTTCGGCGACTTGCCGCCAAGCTCCAGCGTGGCCGGGATCAGGTTCTGGCTGGCGTACTGGCTGATCAGCCGGCCGGTCGTGGTTTCGCCGGTGAAGGCGATCTTGGCGATGCGGGGGCTCGATGCCAGTGGCTTGCCGGCTTCCAGGCCGAAGCCGTTGACGATGTTCAATACCCCTGGCGGCAGCAGGTCGCCGACCAGCTCGGCCCAGACCAGGATGCTGACCGGGGTCTGCTCGGCCGGCTTGAGCACTACGCAATTGCCCGCGGCCAATGCCGGCGCCAGCTTCCAGCACGCCATCAGCAGGGGGAAGTTCCACGGAATGATCTGGCCGACCACGCCCAGCGGCTCGTGGAACTGGTAGGACACGGTGTCGTCGTCGATCTCGCCAATCGATCCTTCCTGCGCGCGGATGCAACCGGCGAAATAGCGGAAGTGATCGATCGCCAGCGGCACGTCGGCGTTGAGCGTCTCGCGGATCGGCTTGCCGTTGTCCCAGGTCTCGGCGTGGGCGAGCAGTTCCAGGTTCTGCTCCATCCGGTCGGCGATCAGGTTGAGGATGCGCGCGCGCGCACTGGTCGAGGTCTTGCCCCATGCCTCGCGAGCGGCATGGGCCGCGTCGAGTGCAGCCTCCACATCGTCCTTGTCGGAGCGTGGAATCTCGCAGAACGGGTGACCGGTGATCGGCGTGACATTCTCGAAGTATTTGCCGTTGATCGGCTCGATCCAGCGCCCGCCGATGAAATTGCCGTAGCGCTGCTTGAAGGGAACCTGCACGGCGAGATGTTGCTGTTCGAGTTTGGTCATGGCTGTTTGCTCCGCTTTTCATGGAAGGTAGTGAATGCAGAGCAGATGCCATGCCAGACCTCGGCACGTGACGGAATTGCTGCACCGTGCCAAGTCCCCGAACCTTATGGGAAAACGGATTTGTTTTTATTTGTGGCGACGCACCAACGCGGGCTCAGCGGAGCGGTTGCGCTTCTGCGCCTGATGTGTTTTGTATCGAGACACCCCCCGGAGAAGGTGTCGCAAAATGCGACACCGGAGACATCGCCATGCGCCATTCCGGTTCGACCGATTCCATCAGCAGCGCACGCCGCCGCTTCTTCGACAGCGGTGCCGAACCACGCGGCCTGATTCCTGACAACATCCTTGCCTCATGGCGCCGCTGCCGCCAGCAGGGCCTGCTGGCGGACGCCTGCCCGAACGTGGCGCCGGTGGAGCGGCATGCGCTGAACGAGATGCAGGAACAGTACGAAGCGCTGCGCCGGTTGTGCCGCCCGGAGCTGCAGACCCTGTATGCCAGCGCCAACCAGGCCGGCAGCATCGTCATACTTACCGCCCCGGACGGCTTCATTCTCGACGCCCTGGGCAATGCCAATTTCCTCGACAAGGCGGCCCGTGTTTCGCTGCGTGCCGGCTCACCGTGGAGCGAATCGATCACCGGCACCAATGCCATCGGCACGGCCCTGGTCGATCGCTGTGCCGTCGAGGTGCGCGGCGGCGAACACTATTACGCCCCGCACCGGGTACTGAGCTGCTCGGCCTCGCCGATCTTCGATCCGCAAGGCGAAGTCGTCGGCGTACTCGATCTGTCGGGTGAGGCGTCAATGCATCACCTGCATGCGTTGGGCATGGTGCAGCTGGCGGTGGAGCAGATCGAACATCGCCTGTTCGAACATCACTTCGACGGTGCCGACATCGTGCGCATCCAGCCCGACCCCGACCTGCTGGGCACGGCGCGTGAGGGCATGCTGGTGTTCGAGGCACACCGGCTGGTCGCTGCCAACCGGCATGCGCTGCGCCTGCTCGGCGTCGACTGGCAGGAGCTGGGCCGTCGCCGCTACGACGAATTGTTCGCCTCGGCCCTGCCCCGTCCGGGCAGCGAGACCAGCATGCGCTGCCAGAGCGGCGAGATGCTGCACGCCAGGCGCGATGCGCTGAGCCACAACAGTGTCTCTTCACGCGTGCCGCGCAAGGGGCGAACGCGCTCGATTCGCTTGCCTGAGCCGGTTTTCTCGGCCGATCTGGAAGCCGAGATCGATCGTGGCGTGCGCCTGCTCGATGCCGATATTCCGCTGCTGCTGCAGGGCGAGACAGGTACCGGCAAGGAAGTGGTGGCGCGGGCCCTGCACCAGCGCAGCCAGCGCGGCAAAGCGGCCTTCGTCGCGGTCAACTGCGCGGCGCTGCCGGAACATCTGATCGAATCGGAACTGTTCGGCTACATGCCCGGAGCCTTCACCGGCGCCCGCCGCGAAGGCGCCACCGGGCTGCTGCGTGAGGCCGATGGCGGCACGCTGTTCCTGGACGAGTTGGGCGACATGCCGCTGGGCATGCAGAGTCGGTTGCTGCGCGTCTTGCAGGAGCGCGAGGTCACACCGCTGGGCGGCAGTCGCTCGCACGCGATCGACATCACCGTCATCGCCGCCACCCATCGCGACCTGGCCGGTGCGGTGGCCCGCGGTGAATTCCGTGCCGACCTCTACTACCGCATCGCCCAGGCCACCCTGCGCCTGCCCGCGCTGCGCAATCACCTCGATCCGGCCACCCTGATCAGGCAGCTCTGGCACGCCCTGGGTGCCGAGCAGATTCCGATGCGGCTGCATCCCGAGCTGGTCGAGGCATTGTCGGCCATGCCCTGGCCCGGCAACATGCGCCAGCTGGTGGGTCTGCTGCGCAGCTTCCTGGCGCTGGGCGAGAAGGGCGCCACGCTGACGCGGGACGATTTGCCGGCCGACCTGAAGAACCCGCTTGCGTCCACTTTGGCGACGGGCGCGATGCCGACGGATTTGTCCGGCAGTCTGCAATCCATCGAGCAGCAGGCGATCGACGTGGCCATTGCCAGTTGCGATGGCAACGTCGCCGCCGCCGCGCGCAAGCTGGGAGTGAGTCGGAGCACGATCTACCGGCGTCTCAGCGAACAGACTCCAGCCGACTGACCACGACCGGCAAGGCCGCGATGCGACTGGCCTGGTCATGCGGCATGCGCCGGCGCGCAGACATCGAAAAGCCGGCGGGGGTCGCTGCCATAGGCCACTTCGCACACCACGGTGATAGCCGGCGGCGGGGTAGCCGATTTGGCGCCTGCGATCAATTCCTGGAATGAACTGGACAACGCGGCAGACCGTTGCCAGGCGGCCTGCGCCTGAAGTGACAATGGCAGCATCAAGCGCAGCACGGCAGCCACCTGGATGAGAGCCTGGCCAGGTTCGTTCATCACGCTGCGCCAAGACCACGGTCAACGCAGCAGCCGGGGCTGCCGATGACAACAGTTCGAGCAGCAACGTCCACACCGGCGTCGCAGGTTCTGTGGCACGCTGCCAACAGCGGATGAGCGGGACGCCCGTCTGCGTAGCGAAGCTCAGTGACTGCCACCGACCCCGCAAAACGTTTCCAGCAACTCGGACTGCACATTGCGGACGGGTTCGTGATCATCTCTTGCCACGGGCAGGTACGAGCCGTCCGCCTGCAGCGCCAGGGCGCTGCTGTTGTCGGCGAGATAAAGCTCCAGGACATTGCGCACGCGGTGCTGCAGCTTCCTGCCCTCGACCGGAAAGGCGGTCTCGACCCGGCGATCGAGATTGCGCTCCATCAGGTCGGCACTGGACAGGTACAACTGCGGCTCGCCGTCATTGGCGAACCAGTAGATGCGACTGTGTTCGAGGAAACGACCGATGATTGAACGCACCCGGATGTTTTCCGAAACACCCGGCACGCCAGGTCGCAGGCAACACACCCCGCGCACGATCAGATCGATCGAGACGCCGGCCATGCTCGCCTTGTACAGCGCGCGGATCACCTTCGGTTCGGTCAGCGCGTTGATCTTGAAGATGATCCGCGCCGGCCTGCCGGCCGCCGCGTGAGCCATCTCACGGGCGATCATTTCCAGCATGACCTTCTTCAGCGTGAACGGCGCATGCAACAGCTTTTTCATCGGTTGCAACTTGCCCATGCCGGTAAGCTGGCTGAACAGCTTGTGCACGTCTTCGCACAACAGCGCGTCGGAGGTCAGCAGGCTGTAGTCGGTGTACAGGCGTGCATTGCCGCTGTGATAGTTGCCGGTGCCCATGTGTGCATAGCGCACCAGCTCGTTGCCCTCGCGACGCTGGATCAGCATCAGCTTGGCGTGGGTCTTGATGCCGACCACGCCATAGATGACCATCGCACCGGCCTGCTGCAGGCGCGAGGCCAGCGACAGGTTGGACTCCTCGTCGAAGCGCGCGCGCAACTCGACCACGGCAGTCACTTCCTTGCCGGAACGCGCGGCATCGACCAGCGCATCGACGATCTCCGAATTCGCGCCGGTGCGGTACAGCGTCTGCTTGATCGTCAGCACTTTCGGATCTTTCGCCGCGTGGCGCAGGAAGTCGACCACTGGCGAGAACGACTCGTATGGGTGCAGCAGCAGCACGTCCTGCTTGCCAATCACCTGGAACAGATCCTCGACGTGTTGCAAGGCCTTTGGCAGCACCGGCGTGAACGGCGGATATTGCAGCTGCGGGTAGCTGGCGTTGCTGGCGATGCTGAACAGCCGTGCCAGGTTCACCGGACCATTCACCTCATACAACTCCGATTCGTTGAGGCCGAACTGCTTGAGCAGGTAGTGGGCCAGATCCTTCGGACAGTTGTCCGCCACCTCCAGCCGCACCGCGTCGCCGAAGCGGCGCGAATACAGCTCGCCGCGCAACGCCATCGCCAGATCCTCGACGTCTTCCGGGTCGAGTGTGAGATCGGCGTTGCGGGTCAGCCGGAACTGGTAGCAGCCCTGCACCTGCATGCCGGGGAACAGCTCCTCGGCGTGAGCGTGGAGCATCGAGGACAGCAGCACGTAGTTGTCGCCGCCTTCGCAGATCTCCAGCGGCATGCGGATCAGTCGCGGCAGAATCCGCGGCGCCGGCACGATCGCCAGGCCGGAGTCGCGACCGAATGCGTCGACCCCGTCCAGCCGCACGATGAAGTTGAGACTCTTGTTGACCAGCAGCGGAAACGGATGGGTCGGATCCAGCCCGATCGGCGTGACCAGTGGCGCCACCTCGTCGCGAAAATAGCGCCGCACCCACAGCTTCTGCTTGTGCGTCCACTGCGTACGCCGCACGATGCGAATGCCGCGCTCGGCCATCTCCGGCAGGATCCGCTCGTTGAGGATCGCGTACTGCCGATCGATCTGCCGATGGGCGATCTCGCTGATCTCGGTCAGCGCCCGTCGCGGCGCCATGCCGTCCGGCCCGATCAACTCGTGATCCAGCGCAATCTGGCCTTTCAGCCCGGCCACCCGGATCTCGAAGAACTCATCCATGTTGCGCGAGAAGATCAGCAGGAACTTGAGCCGCTCCAGCAACGGCGTACGCTCATCCAGCGCCTGATCCAGCACACGGATGTTGAACTGCAGCTGCGACAGTTCGCGATGGATGTACAGCCGGTTGTCGGCCAGATCAGGTGCTGGTGCTGGCGACTGACCATCGTTGGCCGCCGGTGGCGGCGTGTCGGTTGGCGAGGTCTCGCCAATCAGGCGGCTGTTCATGGGTACACCGGTGCTCGGTCGAGTGGGCGGAAACGTTCCGGCATGGTACCGCGCCGCAGGTGATGAAGCTCTCGCCCCTGCGCAAGGGCATGCGCAATGGCAGCTTGCGACATTTGTCTGACCGATGGATGACCCTGTCCTGTCACGGGCACATGCGGGCCGAGCGGCGTTTGCCGTATCGTTGGCGCCCCACCGGCACTCCGCGCCGCGCCACGCCCCCCGAACAACCGCCCATGCAGACCCGCGTCGAAAACGCCCCGCTGTCCCCCACTGCCGTCCCCGCATCGATCGACACGCCGTCCGGCCACGGCACCGAATTCGCCGTGCTCGGCGGGATCAGCTTCGCCCACATGCTCAACGACATGATCCAGTCGCTGATCCTGGCGATCTATCCGCTGCTGAAGAACAGCTTCCACCTGAGCTTCGCCCAGATCGGCCTGATCACCCTGACCTACCAGGTCACCGCCTCGCTGCTGCAGCCGCTGGTCGGCATCGTCACCGACCGCCGACCGATGCCCTATTCACTGCCGACCGGAATGGGCTTCACCCTGTGCGGCCTGTTGCTGCTGGCGGCGGCACCGAATTTTGCTGTGCTGCTGATGGCCGCCGCCCTGGTCGGTACCGGCTCGGCGATCTTCCATCCGGAATCATCGCGGGTGGCGCGGCTGGCCTCGGGCGGCCGCCACGGACTGGCGCAGTCGCTGTTCCAGGTCGGTGGCAACACCGGCTCGTCACTGGGTCCGTTGCTGGCTGCCTGGATCATCGTGCCGCACGGTCGTGGCAGCGTGGCCTGGTTCTCGCTGGCCGCGCTGCTGGCGATCGTGGTGCTGCTGCAGGTCGGCCGCTGGTACGGCCAGCATCATCTCGCTCGCAGCAAGACACCATCGCGCCACCTGGCGGTGGCCTCGCTGTCCCGCAAGCAGATCATCGGCGCGCTGGCCATCCTGGGCCTGCTGATCTTCTCCAAGTATTTCTATCTGGCCAGCCTCAGCAGCTATTACACCTTCTACCTGATCCACAAGTTCGGCGTGTCGGTGCAGAGCGCGCAGGTGCACCTGTTCGCGTTCCTGTTCGCGGTGGCTGCCGGCTCGCTGATCGGCGGTCCGGTCGGCGACCGTATCGGACGCAAGTGGGTGATCTGGGTGTCGATCCTCGGCGTCGCGCCGTTTACCCTGTTGCTGCCGCACGCCAGCCTGATGTGGACCGGAGTGCTGACGGTGATCATCGGCCTGATCCTGGCCTCGGCGTTCTCGGCGATCCTGGTCTACGCGCAGGAGCTGATCCCCGGCCGCGTCGGCATGATCTCCGGCCTGTTCTTCGGCTTCGCCTTCGGCATGGGCGGCATCGGCGCCGCCGTGCTGGGCAGCCTCGCCGACGCGCACGGCATCGAATACGTCTACCGGCTGTGCGCCTGGCTGCCGCTGATGGGGCTGATCACCGTGTTCCTGC
>JAJXYE010000085.1 GCA_021780735.1 Pseudomonadota bacterium
CCAGCGCCGGCATGGCGGTATTTCCGGAACACGGCGAGGAAGTGGACGAACTGCTGCGCCGGGCCGACATCGCCATGTACGACGCCAAGGAGGCGCGGCAGCGATTGCAGGCATACCGCAGCGGGCGCGATGCCGAGCATCTGCACCGACTGTCGCTGGTCAACGACCTGCGGCACGCCGTACCCAATGGCGAACTCGCGCTTTTCTACCAACCGAAACTGCAGCTGGAAAACCGGCAGGTCGCGCAGGTCGAAGCGCTGCTGCGCTGGCAGCATCCGCGCCACGGACGGGTGCCGCCGGACGAATTCATCACACTGGCCGAGCACTCGGGCTTGATCCGGCCGCTCACCGAATGGGTTCTGCACGAGGCGATCCGTCAGTGCGCCGAATGGGTCGAGAACGGACTGGATGTCGGGGTCGCGCTGAACCTCTCGGCGATGGACTTGACCAGCGGCGAGCTGCCCGACCTGCTGGCGCGCCACCTGGCGCACTACCGGCTCGACCCGGGCCGGTTGGTGCTGGAGATCACCGAGACCGCCGTGATGCGCGATGCATTGCGCTCGCTGGATGTGCTCAACCGCCTGAAGGCCTGCGGCGTGCGGCTGGCGATCGACGACTTCGGCACCGGCTATTCCTCGCTGTCCCATCTCAAGCGCCTGCCCGTGGACGAGCTCAAGATCGACAAGTCTTTCGTCATCGGCATGGATGAAGACGAAGACGACGCCGTGATCGTGCGATCGACGATCGAGCTGGCCCACAACATGGGACTGAAGGTAGTCGCCGAGGGCGTGGAGACCGAGCGCACGCTGCAGTTGCTGCAGCACTATCGCTGCGACAGCGCGCAGGGTTACCTGATCAGCCGCCCGATGGTCGCAGCCGAGGCCACCGGCTGGCTTACCGAGGCCGCACGCCGTCGCGCGGCCGAGACAACCATGGCCTCCGCATGAAGCTTCTCGCCCGCCCCGGCTGCCTGCTCGCACTGGCCCTGCCCCTTGCCGCGCATGCCGGCGACGGCCGCCTGCTGGCCACCGGCGGAGTGACCGAGATCGAGGGCAGCGCCGGTGGTGGCCTGGTGCCATGGGCGGTACTGGCCGGCTACGGCACCCGCGAGCAGTCGGGCGCCACCGCGTTCCGTACCCGGCTCGATCTGCCCGACTACCGGCTCGACGCCTGGGGCGCCGCCTTCACCTGGCACAACCGGGTGGAACTCTCCGCCGCGCGCGACCGCTTCGACCTCGGCACGCTTGGCCAGGCGATCGGCGATCCCGGCGCGGCGCTGCGCCAGGACGTGTTCGGTGCCAAGCTCCGCCTCGCCGGCGACCTGGTCTATGGGCCGCTGCCGCAATTCTCGCTCGGCGTGCAGCACAAGCGCCTGCTCGACTTCACCATCCCGCGCCTGGCCGGCGCGCGGCGGGATAGCGGTACCGACATCTACCTGGCCGCCAGCCAACTGCTGCTGGGTGCGGCCGCGGGATACAACCTGCTATGGAACGTCACGCTGCGTTCCACTGCCGCCAACCAGTTCGGCCTGCTCGGCTTCGGTGGCGACCGTGGCGGGCGCAGGCTGGTCGGCGAGGGTTCGCTCGCCGTGATGCCCGATCCCCATGTGGCGGTGGGCGCGGAGTACCGTCAGAAGCCCGACAACCTGTCGTTCGCCCGCGAAAGCCATGCGTCCGACCTGTTCGTGGCCTGGTTCCCCTGCAAGCATGTCGCGCTGACGGCCGCCTATGTGTCGCTCGGCCCGGTCGCCGGCCTGCGCGACCAGCGCGGCTGGTATGTCTCGCTGCAGGGGAGTCTGTGATGAAACGCCATCTGGGCTGCCTCGCCACCGCACTCTTGCTGCTGGCCGGTTGCGCTAGCACACCGACGCGCAATCCCACGCTGTACGTGCAACTCGGTGGCCGCAACGGCATCGCCGCGATTACCGACCAACTGCTGGATGCCTTCGCCCGCGACCCGCTGGTGGCTCCCGCCTTCCGGCACGTCGACATCGGCCTCTTCCAGACCCACTTCACCGACTACCTCTGCCAGCTGGCCGAAGGGCCCTGCCGCTACACCGGCGACTCGATGGCCGAGGTGCACCGCGGCATGCACATCGACGAGGCGACGTTCAACGCCGTGGTGCAGGACCTGATCACCGCCATGAACCACCAGCATGTGCCGGTGCGCGTGCAGAACCGCCTGCTCGCCCGCCTCGCCCCGGAGCGCAAGGACATCATCTACCGCTGAGCGGCGGCCCAGGCCGCGCGGGCGCAGGGAGTCGCGCGACGGTGCATCCGATCCGGCGGCGTGCACGTAAGCACCTCAATCGGATATACCTCTATGCCCGCACCTTCGAGGGGTGGCAGCGACCGGTTGCAGCCCTGCCGTCGCCGTCGCGATGGCTGGCTGGACCGGACGTAACCGCACCCCGAACAAGCCACTGCCAGCCATGCACGATACCGCCCTCGTCCTGTTTCGACGCGACCTTCGACTGGCCGACCAGCCTGCGCTCGCCGCAGCCTGTGCCGCGCACGAACGCGTTTTTCCGGTGTACCTGCACGCGCCGCACGAAGAGGCGCCATGGAAGCCCGGCGCGGCCAGCCGCTGGTGGCTGCACCGCGCGCTCGAAGCCTTGCAGCGAGGCCTGGAAGCACAGGGCGCCGCGCTGCACATCGCGCGCGGCGACAGCCTGCCCGCGCTGCGCGCACTGATCGCCGCCAGCGGCGCCCGCACGGTGTACTGGAGCCGTCGCTACGAGCCTGTCGCGATCGCGCAGGACACCGCGCTCAAGGCGGCGCTGCGCGCCGACGGCATCGCCGTGCACAGCGCTCCTGGCAAC
>JAJXYE010000347.1 GCA_021780735.1 Pseudomonadota bacterium
GCCTGGGTACGCCGACCGCGCGTCGCCGACTTCGACACGCTGCGCGACGACATCGTGCACTGGAGCGGCTGGTGGAAGAACCGGGTGGCGCGCACCCTGCTGAACTTCTTCCTGGTCAGCCTGGGCACCATCGTGGGCGAGTACAGCGCGGGCATCCACATCTTCCGCAGCCTGGTCTGAGCGCCGTCCCCATGGCCGCAACGGGCAGGTTGTCCATGCCCGGAAGTGCTGTCTATACTGCGGCGGTTGCTGCACTCATTCGCATCTGTCGCCGCACCTGGGGAACGATCTCGATGATTCGACTGCAATTGCTTGGTCTGGCAGCCGCTGCCGCCTTGCTGGCCACCGCCAGCGCGCACGCCGCCGACGGCGGCGACAAGGCAGCGGGACGCACGCTGGTCTACACCTGTGCCGGCTGCCACGGCATACCTGGCTACGCCAATGCCTATCCGAACTATCCCGTGCCGAAGATCGCCGGGCAGAACGAGCAGTACATCATCAACGCACTGAACGGGTACAGGAGCGGCGATCGCAGCTACCCGACCATGCGTGCGCAAGCGGAGAGCCTGTCCGAACAGAACATCAAGGACATCGCCGCCTACCTGTCCAGCCTCACGCCGATCAAATAACCAAGGATCACGCATGCGACGCGCACTAGCCCTGCTTTCGTTCGGCGCCATCCTGGCGCTTGCCTCGGCCCCGTTGCTGGCCAGCGGCAATCCCGCCGCCGGCAAGACCAAGGCCGCTGCCTGCTTCGCCTGCCACGGCGCCGACGGCAACGCGGTCGATCCGCAATACCCACGGCTTGCCGGCCAGTACAACGAATACCTGCAGCAGGCGCTGCACGAGTACAAGACCGGCGAGCGCAACAATCCGATCATGAAGGGCATGGTGGCCACGCTGTCCGACCAGGATATCCAGGACATCGCCGCCTACTTCTCCAGCCTGCCGACCAAGCTGGATACGCTGAAGGGACACATCCAGGGCGATTGAGCCCGTTCCGCCAAGGCCATCAACGCAGAAGGCCCGCCTCCAGGCGGGCCTTCTGCTCTTCAGGCGTGGCCGTGGGTGGCCGTCGGGGTGATCTTCGCGCGCCCGGCAGGTCCGTCGCTCAGCCCAGGGCCGACTTGCCCTCGTGCTTGCTGTAGTAAGGCTGGCTGCCGCCGCTGTGGTCGGTGGCATCGCGCACGGCAGTCACTTCGGGCACGCGCTCGCGCAAGGTCTTTTCCACGCCCTGCTTCAGGGTGACGTCCACCATGCCGCAGCCGTGGCAGCCACCGCCGAACTGCAGCAGCACCACGCCTTCCGCGTCGACTTCGAGCAGGGTGACGCGGCCACCGTGCGAAGCCAGCCGCGGATTGATCTCGGCATCCAGCACGTAACGCACGCGCTCGATCACGCCCGCCTCCATGCCCGGCACGTCGCCCTTGATTTTCGGCGCGCGGATGTTGAGCAGGCCGCCGGTGGCATTCGGCTCGAAGTCGATGCTGGCGCCGTCCAGCCAGGGCGCGCTGTCGCCCTCGACGTGGAAGTCGAAGCCGGCGCATTCGATGGTCCATTCGTTGCCGCGCAATTCGGCCGGCTCGCAGAATTCCAGCTCGCAATTCGCCGCCGGCGTGCCCGGCTCGGTCACGTGCAGGCGAATGCCCAGCCCCTCGCTGCCCTGCTGGGCCAGCAGCCGGCGGAAATGCTGCTGCGCTCGTTCGGAAATTTCGATCATGGGTCACCTGTGGCGAAGCGCGACATCGCGCGCGACGAATCCGCACCATTTTAGTACGGTTTCGCGAATGCCCGCAGGTTTTGACTTTTGCGTGTGCACCTTCGACCCTGCGCAGCTTCGTCCCGCCATGGAATCCGCATGAACATCCACGATTACGCCAACCAGCATTGCCAGCCGCGCAAGGGCAAGGAGCACGCACTGGGCGCGGACGAAGTCGCCCGCCTGCTGCCGCTGTTGCCGGGCTGGTCACTGAGCGCGGACGGCCGCGCCATCGTCAAGGATTTCCGCTTCCCGGACTTCCGCCATACGCTGGGCTTCATCAACGCGGTGGGCTTCATGGCCAACCACGAGGACCATCATCCGGACATCGAAGCGGGCTACGGGCACTGCCAGCTGCTGTGGTCCACCCACGACGTGGGTGGACTGTCGCTCAACGACATCATCTGCGCGGCAAGGGTCGAGGCGCTGTTGGCGCGCTGAGCGTGCGGCGACCGCCCGCAACGACGCTGCGCGGCTGGCTGTCCGGCGCGGGCTTCGCGCTGCTGGTGGCGTTGCTCTCGTTCGGCCTGCGCGATCTGGCCGCCAACGTCACCGCAGGCCACCTGCGGCGCGTCGCAGACCGGCAGGCGGCCCTGATCGAACAGGGCCAGCCGTTGTGGCGGTGGCGGCTGCGCCAGCCGCACGACCTGGTCGCAGGCCGCGCCTTCGGTGCTGCCGACGTGCAGCGTGCCGACCATGGCCTGCGCATTCGCAGCCGCGCCGGCACGCCGTTCGAACTGGGCCTGCCGATCAGCGTGATGCTCGATCCCGGCCATTGGCCATTGCTGACGTTACGCGGCTCGGCCGACGCACCGTTCCGGCTGGGCCTGGCCTGGCGGCCTCGACTGGAGCAGCCCGCCTGCCTCGCCTGGCGGGAGTCGCCGGTCGCTGCGGGAGCGCTGCACATCTCGATCGACCTGCGCCGGTTGCGCTGGCAGGCCGCCGACGGCAGCGCCTGTGCCGCGCCACAACGGATCGCGATGCTGCGGCTGAGGCTGGAGCTGCCTGCAGGCGCGTCGTTGCGGCTGGACGACGTGGCGCTGCGCCGCGAAACTC
>JAJXYE010000077.1 GCA_021780735.1 Pseudomonadota bacterium
CACGCCGCGAAAACCCAGGCATGCCCGCAAGACAGCGCGGGCCGCTGTCTGCGTGGATGCCTGTGTCTATGCCTACCTGGGCGGCCTGTATCGCTGGACACCCAGCGGCGGCGATCGCATCGGGCTCACCGCGCTGCCCACCGCCGCGGCGAAGGAGTCGCCCCAGCTGAGCGCGTACCTGAAAGAGATGGGGATCAAAGCCGCTGCGTTGGCGCAAGCAGCCACGCCACGCGGCGGATCGACCTGGCTCAGCGCCGATCCGATGCTCTCCGTCGGCCTCGCCAACAACGGCAAGCTGCCGGTCACCGCGAGCGTCGACCTGTCCACACCGACACCGACCCTGGAGTTGCGCCAGGTCGTGCGCAAGGGCAGCCACCGGCTCACCATCCAGTGCCGGCCCGGTCAGACCACCGTCACCGCTTACGACGACGTGGGCCCGCGGCGCGCCCGTCAGATCGTGGCGCGCGGCACGCGTTCCTGGTTCCAGCTCAATGACAAACAGGTATTGAACCAGACAGGCGACGGCGTGGGCGTGGCCGACAACGCGCTGATGATCCGCCGCTCCTACCCACCCGCCGACCTGGTGAACCTGGTATCCAGCTGGTCCTTCGGCGCCTGGGTCGGTGGCCGCAACAGCGCGTTCCGTGACGGCTTCAGCATGCCGCTGCACCCGGTGTACGATCAGCTCAAGACGTATTTCTATGCCTGCTGGCGTGCGGCGCCGTGGCCGCAGCGAGGGACGCGGGCGGAGTGAGTGGGATGTCTGTGAGGCGTTCCGTGCACGCATGGCACCAGCTTCAGGACTCAGGCTCGAATGCTTCTCCGAACGGCCGGATCAAGGCGATGGCGGAAGGCGGCAACGCAATGTTCAACGGGCTGCTGCTCAAAGCCTGTCCGACTTTGCCGATGAGATGTCCGGGGTATCGCTGCATCATGGCCACGGTCATGCGGGTGGGTGCCCGCCACCCAACCCATCAGTCTGGGCGAGCCCGCGGCTTGAACGGGCGTGTGGCCGACAACTGCCTTGCGCACTCGGTGATGCGCGGCCATCGCCACCGATCCAGCGCATTTTTCAGGGTGCCGATGGTGTTGTAGCATCCAAGGTTCATGTGTGGCCGCGTCGCGAGAGAAAGACATGCCCGTCGTTTTCATGCTGTCCATTGCACTGCAGGCGGCGTGCGCCATCCATGTGGTGCGAAGCGGCCGTCCGCTGTACTGGATCTGGTTGATCGTCATCGGTTCGTACCTTGCCGTGGTGGTGTACGCGCTGGTGGCGATCATCCCCGACCTGCGGCACGATCCTCGCGGGCGCGATGTGGCCAGCAAGACCCTGAAGATCATCGACCCGGAGCGGCGACGACGGGAGCTGCAGCGCCGGCTCGAACTCAGCAACACGGTGGAGAACCGGCGCCGCCTCGCCGATGAAAGCCTGGAGCTCGGTGACTATGCCAACGCGCAGGAGCTGTATCAGAGCCTGCTCACGGGCATGTATGCCACCGATCCCGATTTCATGCGCGGCCTTGCCCAGGCGCAGTTTGGCAATGGCGACTGCGCCGGTGCACGCCACACGCTGGAAGCACTGATCAAGGCCAACCCCGGGTACAAGTCCAGTGAGGGACATCTGCTTTATGCGCGCTGCCTGGAGGAACTCGGCCTTGTGGAAGCGGCACTCGAGGAATTCCGCGTACTGGCCGACAGCTACCCGGGTGAAGAGGGCCGCTTCCGCTATGGCCGCCTGCTCGCCAGGAGCCAGCGCAGTGGCGAGGCCCGCGATGTGTTCCAGGCCCAGCTCCGCCGCGCTGAACTGATGCCTGGTTACTACCGACGCAAGGAACAGCCATGGCTGAAAGCAGCCAGGCAGGAGCTGGCTCAACTCGCCCATGCCTGATCGTTCTCTTTCGGATCAGTCGAGGTGACGAAACACCGAACTTCTGAGGCCGGCCTCCGCGATCGGGTGCTGTGGGGCACGGTCATTGAGCACGAAGCAGGCTTTCATGAGGAAGCTGATATCAATCAATGGAAGCGGTTTCTTTGGGTCGTTCTCCAGTGCAGGCCCGAGCTGCGCGCGAGCATTGCAAATTCTTGATTTGCCATCCACGTTGAATGCGCTGGCTGCTGTCACGCGGGATGATGACGTGCTGGGCGAGGCGGCCGACCTGCTCTCTCAACTCACCGTGGTGTTACGGGCGCGCGGGGTGTCAGGGACGGATGTCGCCATGCTGTTCGCCGAGCGGCAGACTCGACACCGCAAATAGTGAAGGCGGGAGGAGCGATTTCACCTGCCTGTCGAGTCCGGTGGTCGAGCCCGCAGCCCACGGTGTGCATCCCGGTCGACCGGTGCTGCACCTGAAGCATATCCTGCGATGTGGAGATGGAACTTCGATTGCTGGATGACAACGGCGCTACTCATGCTTCTGCTTGTACCACTGGCTGTCACACTAGTGGAACTTGCACGAAAGTCGTGCATCAAGTCCAGGCACTCGAGGTCTGCACCCGTTGGGTACGGGGTACGTGGGGGTTACCCCGGGGTCAGGGACGAGTGCCTGGTGGGTGGGGTGGGAGCCTGGTTCGAATAGCCGGTCGGAACGTCTGGGACGTTGTACTTTGGGATGCTGATTGATCTGCGAAAGCTGCTGCCGGACAGCTGCTGTGCAGGCATTTCAAAGGCACCAGGCGGACTCTATCGAGTGGGTGTCGATGATGTTTCAATCGGAGCTGGCACTGCCGGCTTGAAGGGCACAGCCGGACCCGGCGTGAAGCCCCTGCGCCACAGCGCGAGCTGATTTTCTATGCCGCTGCCGATGCTGATCTGTGGCTCGGACGGGGTCACCTTGTCCTGCTTTTCCCATTGACTGATCTGGCTGCTGGCCTGGTGGAACGCATCAACGAAGTTGTCGGTGTGGTTGAGGGCGTCGGCCAGCCAGGCATGGCCAAAATAGGTAATGTTCGATTCGCTGCCGCAGCCGAACGAACTGCGATCGGTGCGGGCGGCGGTGAGTACCAGGGTGTCCGTGCCGTGCAGCAATGGGACGAAGCCGCCGGAGTAGCAGGCATTGATCACCAGCACCTTCCACTTGAATGGATGCAGCGCCAGGATGCTGGCCAGATCCGCTGCACCGATCTGATCGAGCGGCAGCGGATCCATGTCGACCAGCAGGGTGTGATCCTCGCTGCCGTGGGTGGTGACATACAGCAGCAGAATGTCCTGATCGGGACGCATCACCTTGTGCAGTCCGTCCAGTGCGCTGTCCAGGTTGCTCCAGTCGGCCAGCGGATGGGTGGTCAGGGTGGCCGGATTGTTTTCCAGCACCAGGCTGTGCGCGGTTGCGCCAAAGCGCCTGGTGAACAGCCGCGCGGCGTATTCTGCCTCGTTGCGAAACACATCTTCGCCGCCGTCGCCGGCAAAGGCGAGCAGGTACAGGTTCGGCTTGCCGGGCACGCGGGGGCCAAGACGGGTCAGCGCGTCGTGCAGCAACTGCGGTTGCGCGTAGAGCACCTGTTCAGGACTTGGACCCTGGCTGGGCCAGTCGTCCTCGCCATCATCGTTGGCGCTGCTGATGATCGCCTCGGGCGCGACGCTGGCAGCCGGGGCCAGTGCCATCGTGGCAGGGTGTGCGGCCGCGACATGATGGCGTGGGCGACCAGGCATCCACAGCATCAGCAGGACGCCGGCGGCAAAGGAGAGCAGGACGGTCAGTACGTGGCGCATGACTGGATTCGCCGGTCAGGCGGCGGGGCTGATGGTGTTGAAATCGGCATGGGCCGGATGGCGCGGCGCATCCGGCATGGCCTGCGGCGCGCGGACCAGCCAGCCGGTATGGAAGCCGGCGGCCTGCGCGGCATCGAGTTCTTCCACGACGTCGGAGAGGAACAGCAGATGCCGCGGCTGTTCCCCGATCGCATCGGCGATGCGTCGATAGGACTCGGCCTCGCGTTTGGGGCCGATCTCGGTATCGAAATAGCCGGCAAACAGCGGGGTCAGATCACCGGCCTCGCTGTAGCGGAAGAACAGCTGCTGCGCCGGTACCGAGCCGGACGAGTAGACATACAGGCGCAAGCCGTCGGCGCGCCAGTCGCGCAGGCGTGCCGCGACCTCGGGGTAGATGTGGGCGCGGTACTCGCCTGCTTCGTAGCCTTCCTTCCAGATCATTCCCTGCAGCGCCTTCAGCGCGGTGGATTTGCGATCCTGGTCGATCCATTGCAGCAGCAGTTCGATCAGTTCCTGGCGCGTGGCCTCGACCAGGCCGGCTTCCTTCGCCGCCTCGTGCAGCCAGTGCTGCACCTGGGGCGTTTCGCCATGCGTCTGGATGAAGGCGGGCAGGCGCTTGCGCGCATACGGAAACAGCACGTCACGGACGAAGCTGATCGAGCTGGTGGTGCCCTCGATATCGGTGACGATGGCGCGAATCTCGGTCATGGCGACGGTATCCAGGTGAAAGAGGCCAGCATAGCGCCGACGTGGAGGAAGCACCGGTGAAGGCGCTCCCGAAATCGCCTGCAGGGCGATGCCGCTTCGCCTACGATCGCGCTGCCGGCTGCATCCGCGGGAATCGTGCGGCGATATCGTCACCGGTGAAATGGGCTACCCAGCCTTCCTTGTTGGTGAACAGCCGGATTGCCACGAAGTACGGCGACTCGCTCATGTCGAACCAGTGGCGGGTACCGTCCGGCACGCCGATCAGGTCACCTTGTTCGCACAGCAGGTCGTACACCTTGCCGTCGATGTGCAGGGTGAACTGGCCGGATCCGGCGACGAAGAAGCGCACTTCGTCCTCGCTGTGGGTGTGCTCGCTGAGGAATTTCTGGCGCAGCATCGCGCGGTCGGGGTGGTCGGGGGCGAGGCTGATCACGTCGACGGCCTGGTAGCCTTTTTCATTCATCAGGCGGTCGATGTCGCCGCGGTAGGCGGCGATGACCTCATCCTGGCTGGCACCGGGGACGATGGGCTGACTCGCTTGCCATTGCTCGAAGCGGATACCGAGCTTGCCCAGCTCGGCGGCGATGGTGGCGTGATGTTCGTGGCTGGCCAGCGGTGCTTGTGGCCGGGTTTCGTCGAAGATGCGCAGGCGGCTCATGATGCCCTCAGCTGTTTGAGATCCAGTTCGCAGCCGAGCAGGAACTCCAGCGCCTCGAGATGACGCTGCGTCTCGGCCATGTCACGGCCCCAGGTATAGATGCCGTGGCCATCGATCAGGTAGGCGTGCAGGGGCTTGCCGGTGTCCAGCCAGGCATCGACCCGGGCCACCAGTTCGGTCATCTGCTGGGTGTTCGGGAATACCGGGATTTCCAGCACGCTGTCATGCGTGTCGTAACCGCTGATGGCCTTCTGCAGCTCCCAGCCCTGCAGGCGAATCACCCCGTCGGCAGCGAACAGCCGCGAGGCCACGCTCTGCGTACGCGAATGGGTATGCAGCACCGCCCCGATATGCGGCCAGCGACGATAGATCTGCGTGTGCAGGGCGGTTTCGGCGCTGGGTCGCGCGTCGGTGCCGACCGGATGGCCATGCAGATCGATCAGCATGATGTCGTCGCGACCGATACGGCCCTTGTGCTTGCCGGAGACGGTGATGGCTGCGTGATCGGCGTCCACGCGCATCGAGAAATTGCTGCTGGTCGCCGGCGTCCAGCCCAGCGCCGACAGCTCACGCGCCGCACTGACAATGCTGTCGGCGCACGCGGCGAACAGCTCGGTCGATATGCTGGATGGCAGGGTCTGACTCATGTTGTTTGGCCGTCCAAATGGGTTGCAATGATATCATGCGCCAGGCGAACACCCGCATGGAATGAGAGCCATTCTCGCGAGTCAGCAAACATTGCACGCTCCGGGGTAACATCAGCGACGATCCGGTGCAGTGCGTGCCGGCAGCCATGCAGGAGACTTGTACATGTCCAACGAGCAAGATACCGAGTCACGTCGCCGATTCCTCAAGGTAGCCGCTGGTACCACGGTTGCGGCCGTGGTCATGGGTGGGCTGCCACGCATGGCGCGAGCGGCAGATCTTCCGCCGGTGAGCGAATCCGATCCGACAGCGAAGGCGCTTGGCTACGTGGAGGACGACACCAAGTCGACCAATGCAAAGCACAAGGCTGGCGACAAATGCGCCAAATGCCAGTTCTATTCCGGTGGTGCCACCGGTCGCGGGCCGTGCCAGTTGTTCCCGGGCAAATCCGTGAATGCAAATGGCTGGTGCGTGTCGTACACGCCGAAGAAGGCCTGATCGGATTCCCGCCTAACCGACTCATGACGATCGCAACGGAGGCCGGCCATGGTGCCGGCCTTTTCGTGTGCGCTGTCCGGGATGCTGACGCCGGATGCGACCCGATGCTGGTGGTTTCTGCGGCGCGTGCAGCGAACAAAGTGCGGCCCGGACACATCAGGCTGAGGAGCTACCCACCTGACGCGCCGGGCCGCGATCCGGGGCCCACTGCCAAGTGATCAACCCGCGGACTGGGGATGATACTCCCGCGATTGGCGAATGGGCGATCCGCTGGAAGATTTCTGTTGAGAAGATCTCGTTAAATGCAATAAAAACAGTAACCTACAATCAGGCTCGTGAGAAACTCTGTGAAATCCGCCTATGGCATATTCATTTCCACGATAATCACATTTGCCTGCATATGCGCGGAATTTGCCGAACTTAAGCGCTATTTGGCGACTTTAAGCAGCAGGGCCATCCGACGTTGCCAGCCGCAAAACGCTGTGCTGGCGACTGTACAAAAAGTAGATGGCGAAGCCGAGCAGAGTCCACGCACCGAGGATCGCCCAGTTGAACCAGTCCAGGCTGAAGAGCAGGGCGAAGCAACTCGCCACGCCGGCCAGGCAGGTGAACCAGACCCATGGAACGCGGAACGTGCGCGGTAGTTCCGGCATCGTGTGACGCAGGATCAGCACGCCGCCGCACACTGCCGAGAACGCGATCAAGGTACCCATCGAGGTCAGGTTGGCCAGCAGGTCGAGCGGAAACACGGCGGCCAGCAACGCAATCATGGCGCCAGTGATCAGCGTGTTGATGTGCGGCGTACGGTAGTGCGGGTGCACTTTGGCGAACACCTTCGGCAGCATGCCGTCGCGCGCCATGATCATGAAGATGCGCGGCTGCGCAATGATCATCACCAGGATCACCGACGACAGGCCGATCATCGCGCCGATCTCGACGACCAGGCGCAACCAGCCCAGTTGCGGGTGCGCAGCGACCGCCGTGACCACCGGCTCGGCGGTATCGAGTACGGTGTACGGCACCAGGCCGGTCAGCACCGCAGCCATCGCCAGATACAGCACGGTGCAGATCACCAGCGACACCAGGATGCCGAATGGCAGGTCGCGCTGTGGATTCTTGCACTCCTGCGCTGCGGTCGAGGTGGCTTCGAAGCCGATATAGGCGAAGAACACCATCGCCGCGCCGCGCATGATGCCGGACCAACCGTACTTGCCGTCGCCCTGCGGCTCGGGAATGAACGGATGCCAGTTGGCCGGGTTCACGTAGCGGTAGCCGGCGACCACCACGATGATGATCAGGCCAACCTTGACCATCACCATCAACGTATTCAGCCCCGACGATTCGCGGATGCCGACATAGCACAGCCAGGTCAGCGCCATCACGATGGCCACGGCGGGCAGGTTGAACAGATGGCCGGTGGCGACCAGGTGGCCATTGGTGTAGGCCAGCGGCGCCTCGGTAAGCGCAATCGGCAGATGCAGGCCCATGTGATCGAGCAGGCTGGTGAAATAGCCGGTCCAGCTGGCCGCAACAGCGGAAGCCGAGATGCCGTACTCGGCGACCATGTTCCAGCCGATGAACCACGCCGCCAGTTCGCCCAGCGAGGCATAGGCATACGAGTACGAGCTGCCTGAAATCGGGATCAGGGTGGCAAATTCGGCGTAGCACAGCGCACTGAAACCACTGCAGATCGCGGCAATGATGAAAGACAGCAGCACCGCCGGGCCGGCATGCTCGGCTGCTGCCGTGCCGGTGACCACGAAAATGCCGGTGCCGATGACTGCGCCTATACCGAGCGCGGTGATGCCCCAGGGCCCCAGCGTACGTCGTAGCGAGGGGCCGTGGCCGCTTTCGTCATTGCTGAAATCGGTCTTGCGGGCGAGCAGTTGCTTGAGCATGGGGGAAATTCTTGGCGGGTGGGGCGTGTGGCAGGATCTGCCGCGGTGGAACGATCACGGCCGGCGCATTGCGCGTCGGCCGTGTGTGTGGTCAGCCTTGGCTTTGCCGCAGCTTGCTGTTGCGATAGCCATAGAAGGCATAGATCAGGAAGCCGATGGCGATCCAGCCGGTCAGCAGCGGCCAGCGCACCTTGAACGCCTGCCAGAACAGGAACATGCACGAAGCCGCACCCAGCAGGCAGACCACCCAGGGCCACGGCACGCGGAACGCGCGAGGCAGTTCCGGTCGTGTCCGGCGCAGCACCAGCACGCCGATGCACACCGTGGTGAACGCCAGCAGGGTGCCCATCGAAACCAGGTCGCCCAGCACGTCGACCGGGAACAGGCCGGCCAGCGTGGCGGCAATCACGCCCACGATGACCGTGCCGATGTAAGGCGTGCGGAATTTCGGGTGCAGCTTGCCCAGCGGCTTCGGCATCAGGCCGTCGCGCGACATCGAATAGAAGATGCGCGGCTGGCCCATCAGCATCACCAGGATCACCGAGCTCAAACCGGCCAGAGCGGCAAACACCACCAGAATCTTCAGCAGCCCGAGGATGCCACTGGTGAAGCTGCCGGGAGCAATCGTGCCCATCACGTAGCTGATCGCGGTAGCCACCGGCTCGGGCGTGTTGAGCATGCGGAATGGCGCCACGCCGGTCATGGTGGCGGCCATCGCAATGTAGAGAACGGTGCAGATCAACAACGAGCCGAGGATGCCGATCGGCATGTCGCGTTGCGGATTCTTCGCTTCGCCGGCCGCGGTGGATACCGCGTCAAAGCCGATGTAGGCGAAGAACACCAGGGTCGCGCCGCGGTAGACGCCGGCCCAGCCGAATTTCGAGCCGCCCTCATTCGCGGGAATGAACGGATGCCAGAAATCGGTGTTGATGAAGTGGAACATCACCACCAGGAACAGCAGGATCACGATCACCTTGACCGCCACGATGATCGCGTTGACCGTGGCCGACTGGGTGATGCCGCGATAGCACAGCCAGCTGATCGCCGAGACGATGAGAATCGCCGGCAAATTTACCAGGGTGCCGGTGGTCACCAGGTGGCCTGCATCATTGAAGGTGAGTGGAGCCGACGACAAGGCGGCGGGCAGGGTCATCGTGATGCCGGTGGCCGACGTCAGCGTGCGCAGCAGTTCGCCAAAGTATCCCGACCAGGCGACTGCAACGGTGGCAGCAGCGAACAGGTATTCCAGCACCAGCGCCCAGCCGACAAACCAGGCTACGACTTCGCCGAGGGTCGCGTATGAATAGGAGTAGGCGCTGCCCGAAACCGGCAGCATTGCGGCGAACTCCGCGTAGCACATGCCGGCCAGCGCGCAGGCAAAGCCGGCGATCAGAAAGCTGATCACCAGCGCCGGGCCGGCAAACTGGGCCGCGGCCGTGCCGGTAATGGCAAAGATGCCGGCGCCGATGACCGCGCCGATGCCGAGCATCACCAGATGCCGAGCGGTCAATACACGCTTGAGGGTGACTTCACCTTCGGCGCCGCCTTCGACAGGCTCACCTGCATCCACATGAGGCATCGCCTCAATGGCGTGAGTGGCAAAAAGACCTTTTATCATCAAGCTCCCCTCAGGTGATGTTGTCCGCTTCCGCTCTGTGGCGGTGGATCATTTCTGCGGACCGCCAATGGCGGGTCAACATAGCCCAGCGCCAGAGGTTGTACAAGCTTCATTCAGCTCGCGCAGAGGGCTGTCGCGAGGTATTCCACATCACATCACGGATGTTCATGCAGCAATCTGCTATCCCCATGATCGATGCTCTCGGCAGCTACCGTGACCAATGGCACGGTGAGATGGCGGCGGTCGCGCAGTTCCTGGCATTCCTGCAGGATCATCCGGACGCCTTCGAGCGCAGCCACGCTGTCGGCCACTTCACCGGCTCGTGCTGGCTGGTCAGTGCCGATGGCGCGCGTGTGCTGTTGCTGCATCACCGCAAACTGGACCGATGGCTGCAGCCGGGCGGCCATGCCGACGGTGACCGCGACCTGGCACGGGTCGCCATGCGCGAGGCGCAGGAGGAAACCGGCGTGACGGGGCTGCGCGTCGAAGGCGGCATCTTCGATATCGATCGGCATCGGATACCGGCGCGTGGCAACGAGCCCGAGCATTGGCACTACGACGTGCGATACGTCATTCGTGCCGCAGAGGATGAACGTTTCAGGATCAACCCGGAGTCGCATGCGCTGGCGTGGCGCCCGGTGACCGAGGTGGCCGACGACGCGAGTCTCGACATGTCGCTGCGGCGGATGGCCAGAAAATGGTTGGCAATGAGGTAGGAGCGCACCCTGTGCGCGATGCCCTGTCTCGACGTCTCGCAGAACGATCGCGCACAGGGTGCGCTCCTACGGGTAGTTGGCGGGTGCGGGATTGACGTGGCCGCATTCGCCGCAGGTGCGCAGTTCGACCGAGCCGTAGAAGTGATCGAACACTGGCGGGAAATCGTCCTCGATGCTGTCGAGCATGAAGTACTCCTCGTACAGCTTGTGATTGCAGCGTTCGCAGAACCACAGCAGGCCGTCCTTCTCGTGGGCCAGGCGGCGGCGCTCGATCACCAGGCCGATCGAGCCGGCCATCCGCTGCGGCGAATGCGGCACGCGCGGCGGCAGATAGAACATTTCGCCGGCACGAATGGGAATGTCGCGGGCGCTGCCCTCGTCCTGCACTTTCAGCACCATCTCGCCTTCGAGCTGATGGAAGAACTCGGGGCCTTCATCGAAGTGATAGTCGGTGCGTGCATTCGGGCCACCGACGATCATGATGATGAAGTCGCCATCGACGATGCACTTGTTGCCTACTGGTGGTTTCAGCAGGTGGCGGTGTTCGTCGATCCAGCGCTGGAGGTCGATGGGTGGCAGCAGGGCCATATGGATTGCTCAGGTGAACGCAGAGCGCACCATAACGCCGCCACCGCCACAAAAAAAGTCGCCCCGATCATGCGGTCGGGGCGACACGCCGGACATGGCGCTGGCGCAGGGATTACGGCATCAGCACCTTGTCGATCACGAAAATCACGCCGTTGGACTGATTCACGTCGGCGATGGTGATGTTGGCGACATCCCCCTTGGCGTCGGTGACGGTCCATTTCCCATGGTGTCTTGCCACGGTGACCGAATCACCTTCGACGGTCTTCAGCACGGCCTTGCCACCGCCGGCCTTCACTGCCTTGGCCAGATCGCGCGAGCTCATCTTGCCGGGCACCACGTGGTAAGTGAGGATCCTGGTCAGCGCGGCCTTGTTTTCCGGCTTCAACAGGTTGTCGA
>JAJXYE010000053.1 GCA_021780735.1 Pseudomonadota bacterium
AGAAGCGGCCGGTGGCCACCCACGACGTCGATGGCGCGGTGCGCGCCATTGTCAACGACCTGCGCAAAAGCGGCGAACGCGAAGTGCCGTCGCGCCAGGTCGGTGAGCTGGTGATGCGCGAGCTGAAAAAGCTCGACCAGGTCGCCTACGTGCGCTTTGCCTCGGTCTATCGCAAGTTCGAGGACGTGCAGGCCTTCCGCGAGGAGATCGAAAAGCTGGAGCGCGACCTGCCGGAGCTGGAGGGCCTGCAACTGCCCTTGCTCGACGAGAGCAAACGTGGCGGCAAATGATGTCAGGCCGCGTTGATCAGGCGCCAGCCGCTGCCGTAGGGCGGGCAATGCCCGCCATCGCCTCGATAGGCAATACCCCGACATGCCGGGGCGGGCGATACCCGCACTGCGTGAATCGGGGAAAGTGTCGGCATGGCCGGCTTGCAAGCTGGCGGGCACTGCCCGCCCTACGCGAGCCTTTCGCTGTGGGCGACAGGGAGGCTGCATGTTCGTAGCGATCTACCGCTGGCGTCTTCATCCCGAACGGGAGCAGGACTTCGTCAGCAACTGGCATCGCATCACCCGGCTCGGACTCGCGGCCGGTTCTGGCGGATCGAGCCTGTTCAAGGACGGGCAGGGCGATTGGGTCGCCATTGCGCGATGGCCGTCACGCGCGGCGCGCGAGCGTTTTTTCGAGCAGGTGGAGGCTGGCGATGCCGAGCCCGAGATGGCTGAGCGAGCCCGACTGGCGGTAATCGAACGCCAGCCGGCCGAGGAGCTGGACTGCGTGCTCGACTGCTGGGCGTCGTTCCCTGAAACCGTACAGGTATCGCGTTCGTGAAGGTCTTCAGCGCGATCGACCAGACCCACATGGCACAGGCGTTGCGCCTGGCCGAGCGCGGCCTGTACACCACCCAGCCGAACCCCCGCGTGGGATGCGTCATTGCGCATGGCGGCGACGTGGTGGGCGAGGGTTGGCACCAGTGTGCCGGCGAGCCGCACGCCGAGGTGTTTGCGTTGCGCGAAGCGGGCGAACGGGCGCGCGGCGCCACCGCTTATGTGACGCTGGAACCCTGCGCCCACCAGGGGCGCACACCGCCTTGTGCCGATGCGCTGATTGCCGCCGGGGTGAGGCGTGTGGTGATCGCCAGCGACGACCCGTTCCCGCAGGTCAACGGACGCGGCATCGACAAGTTGCGCGCGGCGGGTATCACGGTTGAGACGGGCCTGATGCGCGAGGCCGCGCGCGAACTCAACATCGGTTTCTTCAGCCGCATCGAGCGGCATCGTCCCTTCGTCCGGGTCAAGCTGGCGATGAGTCTGGACGGCCGCACCGCCCTGGCCAATGGCGAATCGAAGTGGATCACCGGCGAAGCTGCCCGCGCCGACGTGCAGCGCTGGCGCGCGCGCAGCTCGGCGATCCTCAGCGGCAGCGGCACCGTGCTGGCCGACAACCCGAGGTTCACCGTGCGCCTGCCGGATGAAGCGGAGTTCACTCCGCCATGGCGGGTGCTGCTGGATCGCCATCTGCGCACGCCTGAGGAAAGTCACGTACTCGACGGCTCAGTGCCGACTCTGCTGCTGCATGAGCCGAGCGCATCCTGCGCGGACGACCGCTTCGATCGGGTCGAGCGGATCGCCATCGCTACGGCACAAGGGGGGCTCGACCTGCGCGCCGTGCTGGCCCTGCTGGCCGGCCGCGGCTGCAATGAGCTGCATGTGGAGGCCGGCCCGACCCTGTGCGGTGCGCTGTTCGCCGCTGGCCTGGTCGACGAACTGCTGCTGTACGTGGCGCCGGTGCTGCTCGGTGACGGCGCCCGCCCGCTGCTGCACCTGCCGAACCTCACCGCCATGGCGTCGCGCTGGCAACTGGAAACCATCGACCGGTGTGCCATGGGCGACGACACGCGTCTGCTTTTGCGCCCTCGTGTGCCGGCTTGAGGATGGTCAACATTGTCTCCACCTGATCACATCCAACGCGGGGTGTCGACCCGATGAAGGACGCCAACGAGCGCACCATCCGCTGGGGCATCATCGGCTGCGGCAACGTCACCGAAGTGAAGAGCGGGCCGGCGTTCGGCAAGGTCGCGCATTCCGCGCTGGCCGCTGTGATGCGACGTGACGGAGACAAGGCTCGCGACTACGCGCAGCGTCATGGCGTGCCACGCTGGTACGACGATGCGGCGGCCCTGATTGGCGACGATACCGTCGATGCGGTCTACATCGCCACGCCACCTTCCAGCCATCGAAGCTACGCATTGATGAGCATCGCTGCGGGCAAGCCGGTGTACATCGAGAAGCCGATGGCGATGAATGCCGACGAGTGCGAGGAAATCATCGCGGCCGGCCGCGCCGCCAGGATACCGGTGTTCGTGGCCTATTACCGGCGCGCCCTGCCGCGCTTTGCCAAGGTGCGTGAGCTGCTGTTCGAGACTCGGGCGATTGGCACGCCGCATATCGTCAACACGCTGCTGCAGCAGCCGCTGCATCCGCGTTATACGGATCCGGCCGCACAGCACTGGCACGTGGATCCGGCGATCTCCGGCGGTGGCCTGTTCATGGATCTGGGCTGCCACACCCTGAATATCCTGGACTGGCTGTTCGGGCCGATCGTCTCGGCCCGTGGTCACGCCAGCAACCGGGGTGGCGCCTATCTGCCCGAGGACACGGTGGCGATGTCGTTTGCTTTCGACGGCGGCATGCTCGGCACCGGCTTGTGGAATTTCTGCAGCTACCGGCATCACGACAATATCGAGGTGATCGGCGATCAGGGCCGTCTGTCCTTCGCCACCTTCGGCGACGGCCCGATCGAGCTGGAAAG
>JAJXYE010000183.1 GCA_021780735.1 Pseudomonadota bacterium
CGCCAGATAGTCGTCGGTCACCTTGTTCTCGGCCTCGACCCAGGCGTGCAGTTGCGGGCTGGTCAGGTTTTCCATCCACTGATACGGCGCCGGCACCTTCGTGCCGAAATACGTATCGACGGTGTTGTCACGGTGCGCGGCGGGATAAACGAGCTTTTGCGGTGTTGCTGGCTGCTGCGCCAGCGCTGGTAGGACAAGAGCGGCAAGTACCGCGACCGACAGCCATCGAACTGCACCTTGCATGGTCATCCTCCTGGTTTGGGATTGAGTGGGTTCGACGCGCAGGATTCGTTGGCGGTTTGCCACTGCGCGACATGACTCCATGACTGGAAAGCAGGGTGGCGGGCCGTATCAGTCCAACTGGCCATGCCCCTGGTCTGCTGATTTTTTTAGTCGCTATCCACGAGCTGCGCAACCTGCAACAAGTTGCGGATCCGTGCAGGCCTGAACCGATCGGCCAGCAAATGCAAGCTGGACGACGGTTCGAACCGTTGTTGCCATGTTCCCTCGCGCCGGTGCAGACACACCGGCGCGTCGATCACCGTTGGCGGCCATCTGATTCGCGCAGGCAATGGCGCCGCAGAGCGCGAAAAGTCGCGGTGCCATCGGTGACGCGATCAGGCTTCGCGTGCTGCCTGCCTCTGGCAGCAGGCTCAAGGCAGATCTTCCGACTCCTCCGATCGCTCCTGCCGAGCCTGACCCAGCGCCGGCACCCTGATCGACGCCAGCCCCGCGGCGTGCAAGCCGCGGTTGAGCGTTGGCAGGGCGCTGTCGCGAACCTGCTGCCACAGCGCCTGCGCCTTGACATAGCGCGCCTTGCTGGCAGCGACCACCTGACGCTGGCCGTCGGTGGGGGCACGATCGGCGCCTTCGACGTCGCTGGCAATATCGGTGAGACCGTCGTTTATTGCGCGCAGGTTGAGGCTGTCCTCGCCGCTGCCGCTGACCAGCGGCGCGGTCTGCTTGAGCAGCGCTTCGACCGACGTACGCTGCGCGGCATCGCTGCCCAGTTTGCCATCGAGTGCAGTCAGCTGTTCGCGCACCGCCTGCACCTGGGCGTAGTTCTGCCAGACCTTGAGCAACTGCTCACCGATATCCTGCGAGAACGCCAAGCCGGCGGCCAGATCGGCCTGAGTGACCGCAGTCTCGCGCGGATCCATCACCACCTTCAGCGGCGCCCGGTACGACTTGCCGTCGACCCGCAACACCAGCTGATAGGTACCGGGGAGCGCCATCGGCCCTTCCGGCACCACCGGCGTGTCCGAATCCCAGCTGGTGGAGATGCTGTAGCCGTACTGGATCGCCTGCGGGCGGGCGTAGCGCAGGTTCCACACGAAGCGGTGCGCACCGGCGCTGGCCGACAAAGGCGCGCCGGGGCGCAGCCAGCCCCTGGCGAAGTAGCGGTCGGCATCGAGCTCGGCCGGCTTGTCGGCGCTGGAGAAGCGCCGCACCAGCTGGCCGGCGCTGTCGCGGATTTCCAGCGTCACCGGACCGTTCGCCGCATGCGCGAGGCGGTAGTCGATCACCGCGCCGGCTGGCGGGTTCTTGCCCAGCGGCGTCTCCGGCGGCAGCGGAGTGTCCCTGTTCTCGTTCGCGCGCACCCGCACCGCGGTGGCAGGCGTGTACAGATGCGCCGGCGCACGCGCATTCGCCGCACTGAACTGGCGCAGCGGGGTCACGTCGTCGAGCACCCAGATCGCACGACCCTGGGTGGCGACGATCAGGTCGTTGCCATGCACCAGCAGGTCGCGCACCCAGGCGGTCGGCAGGTTGCGTTGCAGCGACTGCCAGTGGTCACCGTCGTCGAAAGAGACGAACACGCCCTGGTCGGTGCCGGCGTAGAGCAGGCCGGCGCGCACCGGGTCCGCGCGCAGCACGGTGGTGAAACTGCCCTTCGGCAGGCCGGCAGAGATGTCGGTCCAGCTGGCGCCGTCGTCATGCGTGCGCCACAGGTGCGGGCTGAAGTCGTCCTGGCGATGACCATCGACCGCGGCATAGGCAGTGCCTGCCTGCACGGCGGAGACATCGAGCGAGTCGATCCGATCCCAGGGCTTGAGGCCCTTCGGGGTGACGTTGTGCCAGCTCTTGCCGCCGTCTGCGGTGCGCTGGATCAGGCCATCGTCGGTGCCGATCCAGATCTCGTCGTTGCTGCGCGGTGACGGCGCGATGGAATAGATCACGCCGTAGCCGCAGACCAGCGCCTGCGCCGGGGTGGGATTGCCGTCGCAGTTCGTCGCACCGGCGTGCTTGCCGTTCAGCGCCGGGCTGATCACGTCCCAATGCGCACCCTGATCGGCGCTGCGGAACAGCACCTGGGCCCCCAGGTAGAGCGGATACGGCGGCTTCGCCGCGAACGCGATCGGGGTGATCCAGGTGTAGTGGTATTTGAATTCGGTGGGACGCTCGCCATAGCTGTTGACCGGCCACGCGGTGACGTTCTGCACCACCCCGGTCTGCCGATTCCAGCGCGATACCCGGCCACCAAGACCGGAGCCGAAGACGATGTTCGGATCGGCCGGATCGGGCAGATCGTAGTCGCGTTCGTCGCCGCCGACCGGACGCCAGTCGCGGAAGCTGATCGCGCCGTAATCGCTGCGGCTGGCGATGCCGACCGTGCCGGAATCCTGCTGGCCGGAATAGATCCAGTACGGGAACCGGTTGTCGGCGGCGAGGTGATAGAACTGGCCGGTGGGCTGGTTGTACCAGCTGCTCCAGCTGTGCCCACCGTTGACGGTGATCACCGCGCCCTGATCGCTGGCGGTGATCATGCGCTGACTGTTTCGAGGATCGATCCAGACGAAATGGTAGTCGTCGCCGCCGGGCGCACCCTTGAACACGTGCCAGCTCTTGCCGCCGTCATTGGACACACGGATCGATTGCCCAGTCGCATAGAGCCGGTCGCGATTCGCCGGATCGACCGCAAGCCGGCTGAAGTAGTCATTCTCCAGCCAGCCCTGCTGGCTGACCCGCTGCCAGCTCGCGCCGCTGTCGTCGGAGCGGTACAGCCCGCCCTCGTCGACCGAGGCGGCGTGCGCAACATTGCCGCTGTTGGGCGCGGCATCCACTACCGCATAGACCCGGCCGCCACTGCCGGTGGCGATGCCGATGCGACCCAGCGTGCCGGTCGGCCAGCCATGGCCGCCGAGGCGCTTCCAGGTCACGCCGCCGTCGCTGGAACGGTACAGCCCGCTACCCGGTCCGGCGTTCGGCTGGAAGTAGGAAAGCCAGGGATAGTTGCGCACCTGCCACGCCGCCGCGTAGACGATCGCCGGGTTGGCCGGATCGGCGGCCAGGTCCACCACGCCGGTGTCGGCATTGATGAAAAGGGTCTGCCGCCAGGTCTTGCCGCCATCGGTGGAGCGGAACACGCCGCGCTGGTGGTTCGGCCCGAAGTAGTGGCCCAGCGCGCCGACCAGCACGGTGTCCGGATGCTGCGGATCGACCAGGATCCGGCCGATGTGCCGGCTGTCGTCCAGGCCGATGTGCTGCCAGCTCTTGCCACCATCGGCGGAGCGGTACATGCCATTGCCCGCGCCCACGTCGTAACGCGCGGCGACCTGGCCGCTGCCCACATAGATCACGTTCGGGTCGGACGGCGCCACCGCCAGCGCGCCGATCGACGAGGCGGGCTGATGGTCGAACAGCGATTGCCAGGTGCGGCCAACGTCGTCGGTCCTCCATACCCCGCCACCGGCGGTGCCGATGTAGAACGTGTCGGGCTTGCTCGATACGCCCTGCGCCATCGTCGCCCAGCCGCCGCGGAACGGCCCGAGCAGGCGCCATTCCAGCGCGCCGGTGGCGCCGGCCGGGGTTGGCGCCGCGGCCGCGCGCAGCTGGCTGGTGGCAGAGAGAAGCAGGGCGCTGATCAGGGCAATGGAACGCAATGCATGGCGAGTCGACATGAATACACCTTCAATGAGCAATGGCTTGAACAGGTTACCGACAATACTCCGCGAGATTCGCGCCGTGTTCCGCCAGCCATCAGGCGGGCGCCGACGCCAAGTCAAAGGCCAGCAGCGCACTCTCGACCAGGCTGCCCAGATAGACCGTGCCGCCGTGCCGGCAGACTCCCGTCACCATGCTGTAGCTGCCATCCCTCCAGGCATGGTCGTGCACCTTGCGTCCACCCTCATCCAGCGCCATGGTCCAGGCGATGCGTTCGGGTGCCGGTTGCAGCGACTCGGGCAGCCGGGCAACCAGCTTGCGCAACAGCAGGGGCAGTCGATGGATCTTGTCCAGCAGCGCATTGTGCGACGAGGCGAGCGCCACCCAGACCAGGCCGTCGGCATCCATCGACAGGTTGTCGGGGTAGCCCGGCAGATCGGCGAACACGTCATGCTGTCCGGCCCGCGGCCCTTTCAGCCAGTAGCGCAACAGGCGGGCGGCATTGGTCTCCGCCACGATGATGAAGGACTCATCACGGGCCAGTGCCAGGCCGTTGCCAAACTGCAGACCATCGAGCAACTTCTCCAGTCGGCCATCCGGATACCTGCGCAACAGCACACCGCTGGGCCGATGCTCGACGATGTCCAGGCGCCATTGCCGGATCGTGTAACGCGCACTCGATGTGCTGACGAACAGGCTGCCATCAGCCGCCGCCACCACATTGCTGCAGAACGGCAGCGGCTTGCCCTCGAACGAGGTGATCAGGGGTGTGACCGCGCCGGTTGCCGGATCGATCCGCACCACCCCACCGGGACTGACGCAGGCCAGCACGTGACCGTCGCGCTCGACCTCCAGCCCCAATGGCCGCCCCTCCAGTTGCGCCAGCACGCGTACTTCGCCGCTGGCCGGATCCACCCTGAGCAGACGGCCATCGTCCACCCCGGCCAGCAGCCAGCCCTCGGCATCCATCACCACATCTTCGGGCCCGACACCGGGCAGCGGAATCAGGCGTGTGTTGGGCAACGATGCGGTCATGCGGTCGAGCTCCGTGGTGGGCGATCCGATAGCTGCGCCATTCTCACAGCGCCAGTTTCACGCCCGTGTACCAGGAACGGCCCAGCGCCGGTTCCAGACCAGTCTGCCAGACCCGGTCGTAATACCTGCGATCGGTGAGGTTGCTGACACCGGCAAGCAGGGTGACGTGGCGATTGAGCTGCCAGTCGCCGGCGACATCCAGCACGGTATAGGCAGGGATGCGCGCCGGCAGGTAGGTGTTGCCACTGCCCATCGGCTGGTTGGAGTCCTGCCAGAACTGCGCAGCCGATGAGACCGCGGTGAGGCTCAGCTTGATGCGCTGCTCGACGCGCCAGGTCACGCCGGCCTTGAGCAGATAGCGCGGGGCGTAGGCGGGGATCTTGCCGACCTGGCCCGGAATCACGCTGGCGGTGAAGCGCGCATTGAGCAGGCTGGCGTTGACGAATCCTTCCAGATGCTCGCCATGATCGGCCAGCGCGGTGTGCGCCAGGAAATCGTAATTGAGCTGGCCCTCGAAACCGCGGCTGCGGGTGTCGCCGCTGTTCACCTCGATCACGTCGATGGCGTTGATGTGCTGCGCCTCGATACGGTTCCTGAAGTCGATCCAGAACAGGCTGACGTCGTAGTACAGGCCGCTGACCGGCACGCCATGCACGCCCAACTCGTATGACAGCGACTTCGACGGATCCGGCGCGTTGCCGGGCACGATGTTGGCGAACGGCGACGCCATGTCGAAATAGCGCAGCGGGCGCCAGCCCTGCGACACGTTGAAATAGGTCTCGTTGCCGTGGCCGAAGTCGTTGCCGATGCCGAGCCCGAACAGCGGCACCGTGCGCGCATCGGCCTCGTTGATCAGCGGCCGGCTGAGGAACGGCGGCCTGACGCTTTCGTTGACGGCGACGCGCTCATGCTCCAGCCGCACCGACGGCACGATGTGAAAGCGGTGCGGCAGGCGGAACACGTTCTCCGCGAATACCGCGTAGTAGTCCGAACTGCGCGACTGCCGCAGCCGCGGCGTGCCGCTGCGATCGTGGCGGTCGACGTAGAGATCGCTGCTGCTCCACTGCCGGAACGGATCGTCGCCATGGAACAGCGTGGTGCCGATGCTGAAGGCGTTGCCTCTGCCCCACTTCTTGCGCAGACGCAGGTCGGCGCCGCTGGTGCGGAACTGCTCGTCCTGCAAAGTGGTGCTGGTCGGTGCGGGTTGCGGCGCCAGCGCACCGCCGGCCGAGCGGGCGGCCAGATCCTGGTACGCGAACCACAGCTTGCCCTCGAACAACCAGCCGTCACCGAACTCGGCGCGGTGGCCGAGCACCAGCTGGTCGCGGCTGACCCAGTCGCGGTTGTAGGGTGTCGGCGTGGCCCGCGGGTTGGCCTGCCACTGCGGATAGCCGAGCCGGCCGGCGTCGCCCGAGGCCGCGTCGATCGCGTGCAGGTCGATCCACCACAACTGCCTGTCGTCCGGCCGGTAGCCGACATAGAGGTCGGCCTGGCGCATCTGCGAGCCGGCGTTGGGCCGCGTGCCGTCGCTGCCCACATAGGCGGCATCGGCGCGATACGACCAGCGCCCACGGCTGCCTTCGACCGCGTTGTAGGTGGAATACAGGCCGTGGTTGCCGACCACCTGCTCGGAGCTGAGCGCGAAGGGTGCGTTCGCGGCGGGACGGCGTGAGACCAGGTTGATCACCGGCGCCGGTTCGGGCCCGTACAGCAGACTGGAACCGCCGCGGATCAGCTCGACATCGGACAGGCTCTGCGACAACGGCATCGCGTACAGGGTGGGAAAGCCGATCCAGTCGCTCTCCAGCGGAATACCGTCCTGCATCACCAGCACGTATTCCGATTCCTGCGGATTGCCCAGGCCGCGGTAGCTGAGGTTGAACTGCGTCGGCGTCGGCTGCTGCGACACCTGCACGCCAGGCGAACGCGCCAGCAACTGGTCGAGGTTGTTGTCGATCACCGTGGGCTGGTCGTCCAGATGCGTCACCGTGGTTTTCTTGGTGACGGTGATCCTGGTGCCCTGGACCTCGGGCAGCAGGTGTTCGAGCTTGGCCTTCAGGGTCTCGCGCCAGCTCTCGCCGCGGACATCGACGGGCGCCAGATCGGTGGCGGGCTTGCGCGCCGGGACGTCGCTCGTCGCGCCCTGATCCAGCGTCTGCGCCGGTGCGTTGATGGCGGCGAGTGACAAGGCCAGTGCCAGCGGCAGCATGGCGTGGTGCGAATTCGACATGGGTGTTCCGAACGAAAATCCAGCCGCACGTTATCACCCACCCGGCGACAAAGTGCCATAGGCCAGAGGTATGGTCGCCGGCCCGTCGCATGGAGAACGCCGGCAGCGTACGCTCAAGCCTTGTCGCATGGCTTCCACGCCGCTGCGAGGGGAATTGTGCGTCATCCGGCTGCCCGCCGCTCGCGGGCGTTACCAGAGGGAGGTCTGGTTCCATGCGTATACCTTTGATGTGTTGTGCAGCCTTGCTGCTGCTGACGGCGTCCGCGCACGCGATGACGGCGGACGAACTGGTGGCGAAGAACCTCGAGGCCCGCGGCGGGCTCGACAAGATCCACGCCATCACCACGCTCAAGCTCGAGGGCAAGCTGCGTATCGGCGGCCAGTTCGAGCTGGTTTTCGACTCGTATCAGAAGGCACCCGACGCGGTGCGCAACGAGGCGACGATCCAGGGCATGACCCAGATCCAGGCCTGGGACGGCAAGGACGCCTGGCAGATCTCGCCATTCCAGGGCCGGCGCGATCCGGAAAAGATGTCCGACGACGATGCCCGCGGCTTCGCCGACGATGCGGCGATCGGCGGCCCGCTGGTCGACTGGAAGGCCAGGGGCAGCACGCTGGCCTACCTCGGTACCGAGGACATCGACGGCACTCAGGCGCACAAGCTCAAGGTCACCTTGAAGAACGGCGACATCGAATACGTCTATCTCGACCCCGACTATTTCCTGACCATCCGCACCATCAGCCAGATCAAGGTGCGCGGCACGCTGGTGAAGTCGGTGACCGACTACGGCGACTACGAACGGGTCAACGGCGTGTACTTCCCGTTTTCCATGACGATCGGATCCGCCGGCAGCGGTGATGGCGGCAGCCAGCAACTGACCGTGCTGAAGGCCACCGCGAACGCGCCGATGGATGACAGCCTGTTCGCGTTCCCGGCCAGCGCCGCGAAAGGAGCGAAGTGATGAAAACCCTCCAGTACAGGCATTTCGGGCAGGCCGCCGTGGCAGTCGCACTGTCGTTGGTCGCTGGCACCGGTATCGCCGCCGCGACAGCGGCCAGCACCGGCATGGCCCGCTTCGACGCCGGCGCGATCTCCGGCCTCGGCGCGCGCAACATCGGCTCGGCCACCATGAGCGGGCGCATCGCCGCGCTGGCCGCGACACCGGAGAAGGACGGCAAGCTGCTGATCTACGTCGGCGCCGCCAGCGGCGGCGTGTGGAAGTCCACCGACGGCGGCACCACCTATACCCCGGTGTTCGACAAGCAGCCGGTGCAATCGATCGGCGATATCGAGATCGACCCGCAGCACCATGACACCGTGTGGGTCGGTACCGGCGAGTCGTGGACGCGCAATTCGGTGTCCATCGGCGACGGCATCTACAAGTCCACCGATGGCGGCGAGACGTGGACCAACATGGGCCTGAAGGGCTCCGAGCGTATCTCGAAGATCGTCATCGATCCCAGGGACAGCAATACCGTCTACGCCTGCGCGCCGGGCAAGTTGTGGAGCGACTCGGCCGATCGCGGCCTGTACAAGACCAGCGATGGCGGCAAGTCGTGGACGCTGGTGCTGAAGGGCCGCAACCTGTCCACCGGTTGCTCCTCGCTGGCGATGGATCCGAAGAACCCGAACGTGCTGTTCGCCGGCATGTGGGATTTCCGCCGCAAGGGCTGGACCTTCCGCTCAGGCGGCGAATCACCTACCGCACCCTCGGCCAGCGGGTTGTTCCGCTCCGCCGATGGCGGCAAGTCGTGGACCGAGATCACCGACAAGGCGAACAAGGGCTTCCCGCTGAAGCCCTATGGCCGCATTGCGGTGGCGGTGGCTCCTTCGAACCCGTCCATCGTCTACAGCCTGGTCGAGTCACCGCATTCGGCGCTGTACCGCTCCGATGACGGCGGCAAGACCTGGCAGGCGCGAGACAAGAGCCAGCTGATGGTGTGGCGGCCGTTCTACTTCGCCAACCTGATCGTCGACCCGACCAACCCCGACCGCGTATTCAAGCCCGATCTCAACCTGATCCAGAGCCTCGATGGCGGCAAGAGCTTCGCCAATGTCGGCGGCGGCATGCACGGTGACTCGCATGTGGTGTGGATCGACCCGCGCAACACCAAACGGATCATCGTCGGCGACGATGGCGGCCTGTGGTACTCGCAGGACGGCGGCAACAAATGGTGGAAGGCAGACAACTTGCCGGTGTCGCAGTTCTACCACGTGAGCGTGGACAACGCCGACCCGTATCGGGTCTACGGCGGCCTGCAGGACAATGCCTGCTGGGTCGGCGACTCGGCCTTCCCCGGTGGCATCGCCAACTCGCAGTGGACGAATTACTGCGGCGGCGACGGCTTCTGGATGTTCGACGACCCGTCCGATCCCGACTACATCTACATGGAAACCCAGGGCGGCACGATCAGCCGGGTCAACCGGCACACGCACGAGGCGCGTGACATCCAGCCCAAGCCGAACTACAACGAAAAGCTGCGCTGGAACTGGAACACTCCGATCGCGCTGAGCCCGAACGAGAAAGGCACGATCTACATCGGCGCGCAGTTCCTGTTCCGCTCGCGCGATCACGGCCAGAGCTGGGACCGCATCTCGCCCGACCTGACCAGCAACGATCCGAAGAAGCAGCAGCAGGAGAAGTCCGGCGGCGTCACCGTGGACAACTCCTGGGCCGAGACCTACACCACGATCTACTCGATCAGCGAGTCGCCGAAGCAGGCCGGGCTGATCTGGGTCGGCACCGACGACGGCAACCTGCAGCTGACCCGCGATGACGGCAGGCACTGGAGCAACGTGGTCGGCAACATCAAGGGACTGCCCGCCGGCGAGTGGGTGTCGTGGGTGCAGGCCGACCATGCTGATCCGGCCACTGCCTATGTCGCGTTCGATCGCCACAGCTTTGGCGACATGGCGCCATACATCTACAAGACCGGCGATTACGGCAAGTCGTGGACCGCATTGGTAACGCCGAAGAACGACAAGGGACTGCGCGGCTACGTGCACGTGATCCGGCAGGATCCGGTGAAACCGGATCTGCTCTATGCCGGCACCGAATTCGGCTTGTGGATCTCGATCGACGGCGGCGTGCACTGGGCGCAGTTCAAGGGCGGCAACTTCCCCGCCGTGGCGGTGCGCGACATCGCCTTCCAGCATCGCGATGCCGCCCTGGTGCTGGCCACCCACGGCCGCGGTATCTGGATCGTCGACGACATCACCCCGCTGCGCGCGCTGGATGCCAGGGTCCTCGACAGCGAGGCGACCTTCCTGCCGTCACTGCCGGTGCAACAACGCATTCAGGCCTGGGGCGGCTGGCCTGGCGGCGACGCCAGCTTCATCGGCCCCAACCCCACCGACGGCGCGGTGATCACCTATTACCAGCGCAGCCGCCACCTGTTCGGCAAATTGAGCATCGACGTGCTGGACAGCCACGGCATGCTGATCGACAGCTTGCCTGCCAGCGTGCGCCGCGGCATCAACCGGGTGCAGTGGTCGATGCGCACCAAGCCACCGCGCGTGCCGCCCGCCGCACAGATCGCCGGCAACTCCATCGTCGGCCCGCGCGTGGTGCCGGGCGTCTATACGGTACGCATGACCAAGGGCAAGGACGTGTTTGAAACGACGCTGAAGGTGGTGCTGGATCGACGTGACAGCTTCAGCCTCGCCGATCGCCAGGCGCAGTTCGATGCGGCAACGCGGATCAAGACGCTGTTCGGCAACATGAGCGACCTGGTGGCACGGATCAACGCGGTGCGCAGCGCTGCCGACGCCGAAGCTGCCGGCCTGCCCGCGCAGGATGCCGCACGCAAACAACTGGCCAGCCTCAGCGACCAGGCCGACGCGATCCGCCAGAAAATCGTGGCCACCACCGAGGGCGGTGCGATTACCGGCGAGGAGCGCCTGCGCGAGCACACCGACGAACTGTACGGCGCGATCATGTCGTACGAGGGTCGTCCCACCGACTACCAGCTGGCCTCCATCGACACCCTGACGCGCGAACTGGGCGACGTGCAGAAGGCCTTCACCGCGTTCCGGAACGGGCCGTTGAGCAAGGCCAATGCCGCACTCAAGGCACGCCAGCTGAAGCAGATCAGTGTGCCGGCGACGATACCCGGGCAGGACGGCGCATCCGGCGGCGGCAAGGAAGGCGTGGAAGCGCTGCTGCGCGGGCTCGACCGCGACTGATTGCGGCGCAGCCATCACACTCGCCGGTGCACGACCGGCGCGGACAGGAGGCCGGGGCAAACGCCCCGGCCTCCTGCCTTGAGAT
>JAJXYE010000073.1 GCA_021780735.1 Pseudomonadota bacterium
CCCTGGATGCCCCTTTCTTGCCGGCCAGGGTCAGAGCATACCCTGCAGCGCCGGATGTACCAGCTTGCCATCCTCGACATTGATGCCGGCGCGCAGCGGGCCGTAGTCGCGCCATTCGCTGCCAGCAGCCAGACGCTGCACGTACGGCAGGATCGCGGCGGAAATCGCCACCGACGAGGTCTGCGGCACCGCACCGGGCATGTTGGTCACACAGAAATGGGTGACCCCGTGCACGTCGTAGGTCGGCTCCTTCCAGGTGGTCGGCTTCGAGGTCTCGAAACAGCCGCCCTGATCGATCGAGATGTCCACCAGCACGCTGCCCTTCTCCATCGTCCTGACCATGGCCTCGGTAACCACGCGCGGAGCCTTGGCGCTGGGGATCAGCACGGCACCGACGACCAGGTCGGCGTTGCGCACTTCCTCGGCCACGGACGACTCATAGGCATACAGCGCGGTCACGTTCGGACCCAGTTCCATCATCTCGGCAAGGCGATCCTGGCGCTTGTCGAACACCACCACGTTGGCTCCGGCAGCTGCGGCCAGCGACGCGGCGGCCTTGCCGGCGGTGCCGCCACCGAGCACCACCACCTTGCCGCGCGGGGTGGATGCCATGCCGCCGAGCAGCTTGCCCTTGCCGCCCTGCGGGCGATGCAGCAACGTGGTGCCGATCTGGGTGGCAATGCGGCCGGCGATCACCGACATCGGCAGCAGCAGCGGCAGGCTGCCGTTGTCGTCCACCGACTCGAACGCCACGCCAGTCAGGCCGATGTCGAGCAGGCTGCGGGTCAATTCCGGCTCGGCGGCCAGATGCAGGTAGCAGAACAGCAGATGGTGCTTCTTCAGCAGGGCCAGATCCCCGGCGATCGGCTCCTTCACCTTGACGATCAGCTCGCCGGCCTCGTACAGGGCAGCCGCATCGGGCACGATCCTGATGCCTTCGGCGACATAGGCCTCATCGGCGAAACCGCTCTTCTCGCCGGCACCGGCCTGGATGAACACCTCATGGCCACGACGCACCAGATCGGCGGCGGCGGCGGGGATCAGGGCAACACGACCTTCGAGGGTCTTGGTTTCGGAAGGAATACCGATACGCATGGCAAAAAAATCCTGTGGGAATACGTTGTGGTTCCATCGCGGCGATGCCGCGATGGTGTCTTGGGTTTGCTGCCTGCCTTGAATCAGCCCGCCGGATTCCCCATCCTTGCGGGCTCGTGCTCCTGTTCGACGCCGCTGGCCCGGATTGCGAAGGAAACTTTGCGGGTGTTGCAGCGAATACAGGTTCAAGCCACCAGTAAACCGAAGGATTATACCCGCCATGACGACCCCCAAGCACAGCCGCCTGCTGATCCTCGGTTCAGGCCCCGCCGGTTACACGGCAGCGGTTTATGCGGCCCGCGCCAACCTCAAGCCGACCATGATCACGGGCCTGCAACAGGGCGGCCAGCTGATGACCACCACCGAAGTGGACAACTGGCCGGGCGATGTCGAGGGGCTGCAGGGGCCGGATCTGATGAAGCGCATGGCTGAACACGCCGAGCGCTTCCACACCGAGATGATCTTCGACCACATCCACACCGCCGACCTCAAGCAGCGCCCGTTCCGGCTCAAGGGCGACTCCGGCGAATACACCTGCGACGCGCTGATCATCACCACCGGTGCCACCGCGAAATACCTCGGCATCGCCAGCGAGGAGAAATTCAAGGGCAAGGGCGTCTCCGCCTGCGCCACCTGCGACGGCTTCTTCTTCCGCGACCAGGACGTGGTGGTGATCGGTGGCGGCAACACCGCGGTGGAGGAGGCGCTTTACCTGTCCAACATCGGTCGCAAGGTCTACCTGGTGCACCGTCGCGACAAGCTGCGCGCGGAGAAGATCATGCAGGACAAGCTGTTCGAGAAGGCCGCCGCCGGCAAGATCGAGCTGGTCTGGAACCACACCATTGACGAAGTGCTGGGCGATGACAGCGGCGTCACCGGCGTGCGCGTGAAGGACGTCAACTCCGGCGTGACCCATGACATCGAGGCAACCGGGTTCTTCGTGGCGATCGGGCACACCCCGAACACCGGCATCTTCGAAGGCCAGCTCGACATGCACGATGGCTACATCAAGATCAGGAGTGGCCTGGCTGGCATGGCCACGATGACCTCGATACCGGGTGTGTTCGCCGCTGGCGATGTGGCCGACCATGTCTATCGCCAGGCGGTTACCTCCGCCGGCTTCGGCTGCATGGCCGCACTCGACGCCGAGCGCTGGCTGGACCAGCAGACCCCGGCCGGCTGATGGCCGACTGGCGCGATCCGCCACCGCGAATCGCGCCATGTCCGGGCCGTGACAGCGCATCCACCCACACACGGGCACAATGCCGACATGCATGACGGATGCCTGACATGAATGCCCGGTGGCGAATGCTGATGGTCAGGATGACCCGGCGGCTGTGGTTCAGATCGGCGCTGCATGGCCTCGCCGGCATCCTCACCGCCCTGCTCGGGGTGGTCGCCAAACCGCTGATTTCACCGAGCATGGCGGCACAGAACGGTGTGGCCGCGGTCGGCCATATCCTCGGCATCCTTGCCTCCAGCATGCGGGCTGTCACCACGTTCTCATGGTCGACGCCCGTTGAGCCCGCACCCGACGATGCCTTTGCGCTGCAGAGTCACGCCATCGGCTGCGTCGCCTGCATCGACGTCGAACGGCTGCAGCCGCTGGCCGAGCGTGCAGACTTGCAGGTTCGGGTCGAGGTCAGCGCCGGCAGCTTCGTGGCGCCGGGCCGATCGATCGCCAGACTGTCTCGCGAAGTCGAAGACGAACTGGCGCGGGATGTCGCCAACGCCTTCGTGGTGAGCGATACACGCAACTTCGAGCAGGATCCGCGCTTCGGCCTGGTCGTGCTGACCGAAATCGCTCAGCGCGCGCTGTCGCCGGCAATCAATGATCCCGGCACCGCCATCGACGTCCTTGGCACCGCCACCCGCCTGCTCCGTGGCTGGGCCAGGGCGCGCCAGCATGCCGAAGCGGAGGAAGCGAAGCACCAGCGCGTGTTCATGCCGGCACTCGATGAGAAGGAATTCTTCGAGGACGTCTTCGCTCCGCAGCCGCGTGACAGCGCCGGCCTGCTGGAAGTGGCGATCAGGCTGCAGAAATCCCTGGCAACCCTGGGTCAGCTCGGCTATGCGCCGTACCGCATGCCGGCAGCGGCGCATGCCGAACGTGACGGCAGCACCCTGCCCGCCGACCGACGCCAACGGCAGCTCATCGCTGAATGGCGGAAGCGGAAGGCATGAGCCAGACCATCCCGCCACTGCAGGCGCGCTTTCACGCCAGCATCGATGACATCCCCGCCAGCGACTGGGATGCGCTGCTGCCGCAATACAACCCGTTCGTGTCGCACGGATTCCTCTGCGCGCTCGAACGCGGCGGTTGTATCCGCGCCGACTGGGGCTGGCAGGCACACCACCTTGGCCTGTACGAACGCGGTCGACTGGTTGCCGCGGCTCCGCTCTATCTGAAGGGCAATTCGCACGGCGAGTTCGTGTTCGACTGGAGCTGGGCCAGCGCCTGGCAACGCGCCGGCGGAGAGTACTAGCCGAAACTGCTCAACGCCGTCCCCTACTCGCCGGTACCCGGCCCGCGCCTGCTGGCCGGCCAGGGCGAGCATACCCCGGCGTTGCAGCGTGCGCTGGTCGAGGCGATGCGTGGCGAGGCCGAGCGCCTGGGCCTGTCCTCGGTGCATGCGAATTTCCTGCAGCCACCAGAGACGGACGCTTTCGACGACAACTGGCTGGCGCGTTCGGACGTGCAGTTCCACTGGCACAACCATGGCTACCGGCACTTCCCGGATTTTCTCGCGGCGCTGAACCACAAGAAGCGCAAGAACATCCTGCGCGAACGCCGCCAAGTCGAAAGCAGCGGCCTGGGCATCGAGTGGCGCAGCGGCGACAGCCTCGGCCACGACGAATGGCAGCAACTGCACGCGCTGTACGAAGCCAACTTCGACGCCAAGGGCAACCATGCCGCGTTGACGGCGAAATTCTTTCACCGCCTGGGCGAACTGGGCCCGCTGGCGCAGGCGGCGCTGGCGCGCCAGGACGAAAGGATCGTCGCCATGGCGCTGTTCGTGCAGGGCGGCGGCGTACTGTACGGCCGCTACTGGGGCTCGACGGTGGACGTGCCGGGACTGCACTTCGAACTGTGCTACTACCGTGGCATCGAATACGCGATTGCCAGCGGATTGATCCGCTTCGAACCCGGCGCGCAGGGCGAGCACAAGCTCGCCCGCGGCTTCCTGCCGGTACGCACGCATTCCCGACACTACCTGGCGAATCGGGACTTTCGCGCCGCGGTGGCCGCCGCGCTCGAGCGTGAGGCGCCGGCGGTCGACGCCTACGCCGCCGAACTGGCGGGGCACAGCCCGTACGCCATCCCGCCGGAGGCCACGCGGTGATCCGCCTGCCCCTGCTCGATGCGGATGCGCCGGAGCAGTTTCCGGCGCCGGATCGCGCGCTCACCGAACCCAACGGCCTGCTGGCGTTCGGCGGCGATCTGTCGGTTACCCGCTTGCTGGCGGCCTATCGACGCGGCATTTTTCCCTGGTTCGGCGAAGGCGAGCCGATCCTGTGGTGGTCGCCCGACCCGCGTTGCGTGTTCCGCACCGATCAACTGCGACCGAATCGCAGCCTGCGCCGGCAGCTGGCCGGCAAGCGCTGGCGGGTCAGCGTCGATCAGGCGTTCGAGGCAGTCATCCGCGGCTGTGCGGCGCCACGCGGCGATCACTCCGGCAGCTGGATCGTGCCGGCGATGATCGACGCTTACCTGCAGTTGCATCGGCAAGGCCATGCGCACAGCGTGGAAACCTGGGACGGCGAGCGCCTGGTCGGCGGCATTTACGGCGTGGCCGTGGGCAGACTGTTCTGTGGCGAGTCGATGTTCAGTGTCGACAGCGGCGGCTCGAAAGTCGCCCTGATCGCACTCGCACGACTGTTGCACGAGAACGGCTATCCCCTGCTCGACGCCCAGGTGGCGAACCCGCACACGTTGTCGCTCGGCGCGACCGAGATCCCGCGACAACAGTATCTGGAGCAGGTCGGCCAGCTGACGGCGCAAGCCGGGCATGCAGGCAGCTGGAACGATCTCGGCTCACGACTGTGGCAGCCCTGAGCCGCGATCAGCCGCCGCGCGTGGTGTAACTGCGCGCCACATAGTCATCGACGATGCCGACGAACTCGTTGGCGATGTTGTCGCCACGCAGGGTCATCGCCTTCTCGCCATCGATGAACACCGGTGCCGCCGGCGCCTCGCCATTGCCCGGCAGCGAGATGCCGATGTTGGCGTGCTTGGATTCGCCGGGGCCGTTGACGATGCAGCCCATCACCGCCAGGGTGAGGTTTTCCACCCCGTCGTACTTGATCCGCCACAGCGGCATCTGTTCGCGTACGTGGGCCTGCACGGTCTGCGCCAGTTCCTGGAAGAACTCGCTGGTGGTACGGCCGCAGCCGGGACAGGCGGTGACCAGCGGGGTGAACGAGCGCAGACCCATGGTCTGCAGCAGCTCCTGCGCCACGATCACTTCGCCGGTGCGCGCACCGCCGGGCTCGGGGGTGAGCGAGATACGGATGGTGTCGCCGACGCCTTCCTGCAGCAGCACCGCCAGCGCCGCGCTGGAGGCGGTGATGCCCTTGGATCCCATGCCGGCCTCGGTCAGACCCAGATGCAGCGCGTAATCGCAGCGCACGGCCAGGTCGCGGTACACCGCGATCAGTTCCTGCACGCCGGAGACCTTGCACGACAGGATGATGCGGTCGCGCGCCAGCCCCATCTCCTCCGCCCTCGCGGCCGAGTCCAGCGCCGAGCGGATCAGTGCCTCACGCGCCACATGCGAGGCATCCCAGGGTTCGGCACGCGCATGGTTCTGGTCCATCAGCGTGGCCAGCATGCCCTGGTCCAGTGAGCCCCAGTTGACACCGATGCGCACCGGCTTGCGGTAGCGCATGGCCTTCTCGATGATCGCGCCGAACTGGCTGTCACGCTTCTTGCCGAAGCCGACGTTGCCAGGGTTGATGCGGTACTTCGCCAGCGCCTCGGCACAGGCCGGCTCGGCCTCCAGCAGCTGATGGCCGTTGTAATGGAAGTCGCCGATGATCGGCACGTCCACCCCCATCATCGCCAGCCGCTCGGCGATGCGTGGTACGGCGGCGGCGGCAGCCGGCGTGTTGACCGTGATGCGCACCAGCTCGGAGCCGGCGCGGGCCAGCTCGGCAATCTGTTTCGCGGTGCTGACCGGATCCTCGGTGTCGGTGTTGGTCATCGACTGCACCACGATCGGTGCACCGCCGCCCACCCTCACCTTGCCTATCTGCACACCGACACTGGCGCGGCGCGGAAACGGCTCGGCCGGACGCGGTTTCTGGGTAGCACGCTCACTCATGGAATCAACCGGATGAAATCAAATGGGACGGGATGCGATGGCTCGCGACGATGCCCGCTAGGATAGCCGATCGGGCCTTTCGCCCCGAGATCAACGGGCGCAGACTGGGTCGAGGGGACGAAATGACGCAGCCACTTGATCCAGGTCAAGGCGAGCCTGCGAGCGCCACCGAATAATGCCGCGCTCAATCGGGGGATACGCATGCCAAATACCGAGTACTACAACGACAAGGTCGTGCGCCAGTTTCTGCTGGCCGCTGCCGTATGGGGCATCATCGGCATGTCGTTCGGGGTCTACGCCGCCGCCGAGCTGCTATGGCCCGCGCTGAACTTCGACATCCCCTGGCTGACCTTCAGCCGGATTCGTCCCGATCACACCTTCGGCGTGATCTTCGCGTTCGGTGGCTCGGCCCTGATGGGCACCTGTTACTACATCGTGCAACGCACCGGCCACGCGCGGCTGGCACTGGGCCGGCTGGCCGGGTTCACGTTCTGGGGCTGGCAGCTGATCTGCGTGCTGGCGATGGTGAGCATGCCGCTGGGCATGACCCAGAGCAAGGAGTACGCCGAGCCGGAGTGGATCATCGACCTGCTGATCGCGGTGGTGTGGGTGAGCTTCGGCGTGGTGTTCTTCGCCAGCCTCACGCGCCGGCGCATCAAGCACATCTACGTGGCGAACTGGTACTACGGTGCCTTCATCATCGCGGTCGGCCTGCTGCACATCGTCAACAACCTCGCCCTGCCGGTATCGCTGTTCAAGTCCTACCCGATCTATTCGGGCGTGGTCGATGCGATGGTGCAGTGGTGGTATGGCCACAACGCGGTGGCGTTCTTCCTCACCGCCGGCTTCCTCGGCATGATGTATTACTTCGTGCCGCGGCAGGCGCAGCAGCCGCTGTGGAGCTACCGCTTCTCGATCGTCAATTTCTGGGCGCTGATCTCGGTCTACATGTGGGCCGGCTCGCATCACCTGATGTACACCGCCCTGCCCGACTGGGTGCAATCGGTCGGCATGGCATTCTCGCTGGTGCTGCTGATGCCCAGTCTGGGTTCGGCGGCGAATGGCCTGCTCACCTTCAACGGCTCGTGGCACCGGCTGAAAACCGACCCGGCGGCAAAGTTCATGGTGATGTCGCTGGTGTTCTACGCCGCGGCCACCTTCGAAGGCTCGATGATGGCGATCAAGACCGTGAACTCGCTGTCGCACTACACCGACTGGACCATCGCCCATGTGCACTCCGGTTCGCTGGGCTGGGTGGCGATGATCACCATCGGCTCGCTGTACGCGATGGCGCCGCGCGCACTGGGCCAGCCGGCGATGTATTCGCGCAAGGGCATGGAGTGGCACTTCTGGCTGCACATGATGGGCACCCTGCTGTACGTGGGCTCGATGTGGACGGCCGGCGTCACCGAAGGCCTGATGTGGCGTGCCACCCAGCCGGATGGCGCACTCACCTATTCCTTCCTCGACAGCCTGATCGCGATCAAGCCGATGTACCTGATCCGCTGGGCCGGCGGCGTGCTGATCCTGTCTGGCATGTGGGTGATGGCCTGGAACCTGTGGTACACCGCCGCCGACGCGCGGGCACGGCTGATCAAGCCGATCCCTGTGCCGATCCCGGAACCGGTGCCGCACCAGATGCCTGCTCCGCTGCCTGCGGCCGGTTGAGGGAATTTGTCATGGCATACAAGCATTTTGAAGCGATCGAGAAACATGCCGGCCTGCTCGCGATCGGCATCGCGATCATGGTCTCGCTCGGTGGCCTGGCCGAGATCACCCCGCTGTTCATGGAAGCGCATTCGGTGAAAGCGCCGCCGGGCGTGAAGCCCTATGACGCGCTGCGGCTGATGGGCAGGGACGTCTATGTGCAGAACGGCTGCTACCTGTGCCACTCGCAGATGATCCGTGCACTGCGTTTCGAAACGGAACGTTATGGCCACTACTCCACCGCGGTGGAGTCGGTCTACGACCGCCCGTTCCAGTGGGGCTCCAAGCGCACCGGGCCGGATCTGGCCCGGGTCGGCGGCAAGTATTCCGATGCATGGCAGCGCATGCACCTGATGAACCCGCGCCAGCTCGTGCCGCAGTCGAACATGCCGGGCTTCCCTTGGCTGGCGCAGAACACGATCGACGGTGCCGACGTGCAGGCCCGCATGCGAACCCTGCGCCGGCTGGGCGATCCGTATACGGACGCCGACATCGCCGCTGCGCCCGCAGCGGTGGCAGGCAAGACCGAGATGGACGCGCTGATCGCCTACCTGCAGGGCCTGGGCATCGACAACGAACCCACCTCTCCAGCCAGCGGCACCGCCACTGCCGGCAATGCCCCGGCCAGCACGGGGGGCACGCCATGACGCCGATGAGTCCAGTCTGGGGTTACTTCGCTGGCGGGTTCATCCTGTTGATGATGTTCACCTTCATCGGCATCTGGATCTGGGCCTGGCGCAAGCAGCGCAAGCCTGTCTTCCACCGCATGGCAAACCTGCCGCTGGAAGACGAGCCCGCGACCGCCAGCGACGACACCAGGGAGGCACACTCATGAGTAGCGGATGGTCGTTGTGGGTGATGTTCCTGGTGGTGATCAATCTGGGTATCACCCTGTTTCTGTTCCTCTGGGGTCCGCGCGCCAGGATCCCCACCCTGCCCGATGGCACCAGCGGCCACGTCTGGGCCCATGGCGTCTTGCGCGAAGGCGTGCGCCGCCTGCCGCGCTGGTGGCTGCTGTTTTCGGCCAGCATGTTCGTCACCGCATTCGTCTATCTGTTCCTGTTCCCCGGTTTTGGCAATCACAAGGGCGCGCTGGGCTGGACCTCGCACGGTCAACTGGACGCCGCCGTGGCGGCGAACGACGCCAGACTCGATCCCTTGATGGAACGCTTCCGGCTGTACCCGGTCGAGCAGTTGTCCGGCGATCCGCAGGCCCTGCAGATGGGCAAGGTCCTGTTCGAGGACAACTGCGCCGCCTGCCACCAGCGCAACGGCAAGGGCAACATCCTGCTCGGCGCACCCAACCTGACCGACAACGACTGGCTCTATGGTGGCACCGGCAAGGACATCACCACCTCGATCCGCGATGGTCGCGCCGGGGTGATGCCGCCATGGGCCAGCCTGGGCGAGGACAACGACAACAATCTCGTGCAATACGTGCTGAGTCTGTCCGACTCGCCACACGACGCCGCCAAGGCGGCGGCCGGCAAGCCCTTGTTCGCCACCTGCGCGGCATGCCACGGCGCCGACGGCAAGGGTAGCCAGGCGATCGGGGCACCGAACCTCACCGACCACATCTGGCTGTATGGCGGCACGGTGACGGATATCCACACGACCATCCACGACGGTCGTCAGGGGCAGATGCCGGTATGGAGCAAGCGCCTGACCGATGACCAGATCCATGTGCTGGCGGCGTATGTCTATCACCTGTCGCACATGACCCATGACAGCACGCCATGACCTCGCCGCCGACACCTCATCGGACTGGTATCGCCAGCCGGTAGTGTGGCTGGGCGTGATCGTGTTTCTGGCCTCGATCGCCGGCTGCGTGTGGATCATCGTGATGAGTGTGCGCTACGCCGACACCCCGCTGGAGACATCGCACGCAGTCTTCGGCGTGCCGGTCAGCGCACACAGCAGCCGCGCGCCGCCGACGTCGCGCTCGACGCCATGAACGCCTACGCGGCATGGCTGCACCCGCAACTGGCCGCGCAGGTGCTGCGCCCTCGTCGTGACGGCTGCAGCGAAATCGCGCTGCGCGTCGGCCCACTGCAGGATGCCCGTCAGGTGCTGTGGCTGGAGCAGCGGATTCGCGCCCTGCCGGGCGTGCAACGGGTCGCCATCGACCGCGCCGCGCAGCGCGTGCGGGTCGTGTGGGATGCACGCTCCACCCCGCTGCCGACCCTGCTGGAGAGTTTTGCGGCGGCGGACTGCCCGGCGCGGCCGCTGCGCCACGACAGCATCGACGATGCCCGCGAAAGCGAGATGCACGACGCGCTGAAGCGCCTGCTGGTCGCTGCCATGTGCGCGATGCAGGTGATGGCCTACGCGCTGGTGATCTATATCGGCGCGGTCGATTTCGTCGACTTCAGCACACGCAACCTGTTCCGCTGGCTGGGCCTGCTGACCAGCCTGCCGCTGGTGTTCTACTCGGCGCGTCCGTTCTTCACCGAAGCCGTGCGCGAGCTGCGCGAGCGCCGGCTCGGCGTCAACCTGCCGGTGGCGCTGGCCGTAGCCCTGGTGTTCCTTGCCAGCACGCTGAACACGCTGCGCGGCAGCGGCGAGATCTATTTCGATTCGATCAGCATGCTGGTCTTCATGCTGCTCGGTGCGCGCTACCTGGAACTGCGCTCGCGCCATCGCAGCGGCGCACTCGGTGAAGCGGCGATCGACGCCACGCCCCTGCTGGCCCAGCGCCGACGCGCCGATGGCGAACTGGAGACGGTCGCCGCGATCGCCCTGCTGCCCGGCGATCTCGTGCACCTGGCCGAGGGCCGCACGGTACCGGCCGATGGCGTGCTGGAGAGCGGCAGCGTGCAGGTGGACGAGGCGCTGTTGTCGGGCGAGTCGCGTCCGCTCACGCGCCAGCCGGGCGAGCGACTGATCGCGGGCAGCCTGCTGTTGTCCGGACCCGCCGCGATGCGCGTCGAACGCAGCGGTGCGGCCACCACCCTGGCGCAACTGGGCGCGATGGCCACCGGCGCACGTCAGGCCCGCACCCTGGCCAGCGGCAGCGATCGCGAGATCAGCCGCTTCGTCGGTCGGGTACTGCTGTTGACCGTACTCACCGCGCTGGGCTGGCTGCTGGTCGATCCTGGCCGCGCGTTCGATGCGGCGATCGCGGTGCTGGTGGTGGCCTGTCCCTGCGCGTTTGCACTGACCGCCCCGGCCACGCTGATCCGCGCGTTTGGCGTGCTGGCCGGCCGTGGCGTGCTGGTCACCGACGCCGCCGCCCTGGCCCGGCTGGCGCGGGTCGACC
>JAJXYE010000212.1 GCA_021780735.1 Pseudomonadota bacterium
TCGATCAGCATCCGCACCCACGAGGCCTGCATCCGTATCATCGACAAGCAAGGCCCGCTGAACAACCCGGCCGACCGCGATCACTGCATCCAGTACATGGTGGCCGTGCCGCTGCTGTACGGACGCCTGACCGCGGCCGATTACGAGGATGCGGTGGCGATGGACCCGCGCATCGATGCCTTGCGCGACACCATCCGCTGCGTGGAGGATCCCGCGTTCACCGCCGACTACCACGACCCCGACAAGCGCTCCATCGCCAACGCGCTCAGCGTGACCTTCAAGGACGGCAGCCGCCTGCCCGAGGTGGTGGTGGAATACCCCATCGGCCACCGGCGCCGACGCGGCGACGGCATCCCCCTGCTGGAAGCCAAGTTCCGCGCCAACCTCGCGCGCCGCTTCGCCGCCAGGCAGCAGGAACGCATCCTGCGGGTTTCCCTCGACACCGCCCGGCTGGCCGCCATGCCGGTGCACGAATACGTCGATCTGTATGTAGCCAGCTGAGCGTCATACCTGCGCGATGCGCCGGCGGTTCGCCGCGCTCAGTCGGTGCTGGCGTCTTGCGCGGACTGCCGTTCCTGGATCAATCGCGCCTGCATCTCGTGCCTGGTCTGCAGGATGTGGCGTTGCGCAGCGAGGTAGGAGCCCAGCAGCTCGAGCTTGTAACCGTCCTTGCCGCCGTTCCGGTTGGCGTCGAAATCCCGCAGCAGGCGAAGTTCGCGGTCGGCCTCGTCCAGGTCGCCGCGGCCGACGGCGCTTTCGACATCCGAGCAGGCCGGCTGGAAGGACTGCTTCAGTCGGGCCAGCGCCTCGCTGTTGGTGGGGTCGAGCTGCAGCACACTGAGGTAGAACTCGTACACGTTGCTGCCGATCGGCGCCACCAGGTGGTGGTCGGCGAACGCCTGCTCGGCCAGGCCGCGCAGGATGGCGACGCCGTCGGAGCCATCCGACGTCCTGCCCTGTCCAGCGGCGCTGGCCGCCGCACGGGAATACCACAGCGCGCAGACCATCAGCGCGACCGCCACGCACACCGTGGCCAGAACACCAACTCGCCACCTTGGCGCGATCGAGGGAAAACGGGACATGACACCTGCCTGGCCGGGATGGCGCCACGGGCGCCTCCATCCCGGCCCCGCAGCAATCCGCGAAGCCTAGTCGGGCTGGATTGCAATCTGATGTCCCGCAGAAAGCGGGCCAATAGGGCCAGCCGCGCGTTGTCCGATAAAGCAGGAGCCGACCGCATCGGCTGCCGGGATCATCCGCGCCGGGCGCCCATGGGTCCTGAGGGGCTCCGCCACCTTGCCAGCACCCTCGCGAGCACGTGAAGCAGGCCATGGGCGATCATGTTCATGGGGTGTTTCCGGTCATGCTGCGGCACCCGCCGGCTCGTCATCGGTGAACAACTGCACGTAGGCCTCATAGCGGAAACGCCGGTGGCGGGCGTGGCCGGTGATCTCCCTCAGCACGCCCAGCCGCTCCAGCCTCGCCACGATCTGGTTGGCGCCGGCGTAGGTGGTGCCGAGCAGGCTCTGTACCTCGGTCGCCGAAACAATCGGCCGCTGATACAGCGATTCCAGCACGCGATGGCCGTTGCCTGCCGCGCGCCCCAGCTCCGCCGTGATCAGTCCGCGGTGCTCCTCGCGCAGCACCAGGATGCGGCGCGCCGTTTCCGTGGCCTGCACGCTGGTTTCGTCGATACCCCGCAGGAAGAACGCCAGCCAGCCCTCCCAGTCGCCGCGGTCGCGGATCGCCTGCAAGTGCTCGTAGGGTAATCCACCCACTTTTAACTGACAGCAAAAGTGGAGCTAAGCGGCGAGTGCCAATTTCTGCATCGGCGTGATGCCACCGAGTGCCATGTTCGGGCGCTCGTGGTTGTAAGTCCATAGCCAACGGGTGGCCATGTCCTGCACCTGTTCGATCGAATCGAACAGGGTTCCTGCAAGCCAGGCGTAACGCACGGTTCGGTTGTAGCGTTCGACGTAGGCATTCTGCTGCGGCTTGCCCGGCTGGATATGCTCGATCCGGATGCCCTGTTGCTCCGCCCAGGTCAGTAGCGTGCCACTGATGTATTCCGGGCCGTTGTCGCAGCGGATCGCCTGTGGCTTGCCACGCCACTCGATGATCTGCTCCAGCGCCCGGATCACGCGGACTGCAGGCAGCGACAGATCGACCTCGATGCCCAGCCCTTCGCGGTTGAAGTCATCCAGCACGTTGAACAGCCGGAAACTACGCCCGTCGCTGAGCTGGTCGTGCATGAAGTCCATCGACCACACCTGATTGATCGACTCGGGCACCGCCAACGGCTCGGGCCGCTCGCGCACGATCCTCTTTCTAGGTTTGATCCGCAGGTTCAATTCCAGCTCCCGGTAGATGCGGTAGACCCGTTTGTGATTCCAGCCGTAGCCCTTGACGTTGCGCAGGTGCAGAAAGCACAGGCCGAAGCCCCAGTCACGATAGGCCGTGGTCAGGCGAACCAGCCAATCCGCGATGCGCGCGTTCTCCGCGCTCGCCTTGGCCTGGTAGCGATAGCCGGTCTCGCTCAGTGCGAACGTCTGGCAGGCGTGCCGGATACTCGTGCGCCCGTTCTCCACTGCCCATCGGGCCATCTCCCGGCGTTGAGATGGCCTCACCATTTTTTTGCCATGGCCTCCTTCAGCAGCTCGGTACTGAGCTGCGCGTCGGCGTACATCTTCTTCAGGCGCCGGTTCTCGTCCTGCAGCTCCTTGAGCTGGGATATCAGCGACGCATCCATGCCGCCGAACTTGCTGCGCCACTTGTAGAACGTCGCCGT
>JAJXYE010000055.1 GCA_021780735.1 Pseudomonadota bacterium
GGCGATCATCGGTCCGTCCGGGTGCGGCAAGTCCACGCTGCTGCGCGTGTTCAATCGCATCTATGCGATCTATCCCGGGCTGGAAGCGCGTGGCGAGGTGCTGATGGACGGCGAGAACATCCTCGACCCGCGCTACCCGCTCAATCGCCTGCGCAGCAAGGTCGGCATGGTGTTCCAGAAGCCCGTGCCGTTTCCGATGTCGATCTACGAAAACATCGCCTATGGCATCCGCCATCACGAGCGACTCGGCAAGGCCGATATGGATACGCGCGTGGAGCAGGCGTTGCGTCAGGCGGTGCTGTGGGACGAGGCCAAGGACAAGCTCAAGCAGAGCGCGCTGGGCCTCTCCGGCGGCCAGCAGCAGCGGCTGTGCATCGCGCGCGCCGTGGCGCTGAAGCCCGACGTGCTGCTGTTGGACGAACCGACATCCGCGCTCGACCCGATCGCCACCGGACGCATCGAGCAACTGGTCGAGGAGCTCAAGCGCGATTTCACCATCGTCATCGTCACCCACAACATGCAGCAGGCGGCGCGCGTGTCCGACCAGACCGCCTTCATGTACCTGGGCGAGTTGATCGAGTTTGGCGACACCGAAAAAATCTTCACCAAACCCGACAAGAAGCAGACCGAGGACTACATCACCGGCCGCTTCGGCTGAACCAACGTATCACGAGGACAGGACTATGCCGACCAGCAACGAACACATCCTGCACAGCTATGACGAGGAACTGTCCCGCCTGAAGGGCGAGCTGGGTCGCATGGGCCAGATCGCAGTGGCCCAGATCGAAGCATCGATGGACGTGCTGGAGCGCCGCGACAGCCGGGCTGCGGAACGCGTGATCCTCAATGACGAGGCCATCGACCAGTTAGAAGCCTCGGTGAGCCACGACGTGCTGCTGCTGCTGGCTCGGCGTCAGCCGATGGCGCGCGATCTGCGCGAGGTGATGGCCGCACTGCGCATCGCCGCCGACATCGAGCGCATCGGCGACTACGCCGCCAACGTGGCCAAACGCTCGATGGCGCTCAACCTGAGCGCGCCGATCGCGCCCGCCGCCAACCTGCCGGCGCTGACCGAAACCGCGGTCGAACTGGTGCGCGACGTGCTGGTGGCGTACCGCGAAGGCGACGCCGAGCTTGCGCGCCTGGTCTGGGAGCGCGATGTCGAGCTGGACGCGCTGTACACCTCGCTATTCCGCGAGCTGCTGACCTACATGATGGAAGACCCGCGCAACATCACGCCGGCCACACACGTGCTGTTCATGGCCAAGAACATCGAGCGCATCGGCGACCACGCCACCAACATTGCCGAAAACGTCTGGTTCCTGGTCAATGGCACGCCGCTGCAGGAGCCGCGCAAGAAAGGCGATCTGACCTCGACGCCGGCGATCGATCCCGAGCGCGCACCGCATGGCTAGGCACGCGATCGACGACCGAAGCATGCGTTGTTTCGGACGTCTAAACGTCCATTGCCTTGCCGCGTGGACGCGGCACGCGTATGCTCTGACACATGTCAAGCATTCCGCTCTTCCGCGCGTCGCGCTCACGATGTAGCGCCTGATCGAATCCGCGCCGCCGCGCTTCATGCGCGCCTTATCTCTTTCCGCAGCGGAGTTGTCATGATTCTTTCCAGCATCACCGACACGATCGGCCGTACGCCGGTCGTGCGCATCAATCGTCTTGCGCCCGAGGGCGTGGAGATGTACGTCAAGGTCGAATCGTTCAACCCCGGCGGCTCGGTCAAGGACCGCCTGGCGCTGGCCGTGATCCTCGACGCCGAGCGCAGCGGCGAGCTCAAGCCCGGCCAGACCGTGGTCGAGGCCACATCGGGCAATACCGGCATCGCGCTGGCCATGGTCTGCGCCGCGCGCGGCTATCCGTTCGTGGCGTTCATGACCGAGACGTTTTCGATCGAGCGGCGCAAGCTGATGCGCGCCTACGGCGCCAAGGTCATCCTGACGCCTGCCGCCGAACGCGGCTCCGGCATGGTGCGCCGCGCGCAGGCGTTCGCGACCAGGCACGGCGCGTTCCTGGCGCGGCAGTTCGAGAACCCGGCCAATCCGGCCTGGCACCGCAACACCACCGCGGCAGAGATACTCCAGGACTTCGCCGGGCGCCGGCTGGACTACTTCGTATCCGGCTGGGGTACCGGCGGCACGCTGACCGGCGTCGGGCAGATGCTGAAACTGGCCCGCCCCGATGTGGAGACCATCGCCACCGAGCCCGCCACCGCCGCATTGCTGAAGGGCGAAGAGTGGCATCCGCACAAGATCCAGGGATGGACACCGGATTTCGTGCCGGCCGTGCTGGATCGCAGCGTGTCGCAGCGCGTCCTCACCGTCACCGAGGACGAAGCGCGTGCCCAGGCACGCGCCCTGGCGAGCGAGGAAGGCATCCTGGTGGGCTTGTCCTGCGGCGGTACGTTCGCCGCCGCGCTGCAGGTCGCACGGCAGGCGCAGCCGGGCAGCGTGGTGCTGGCGATGCTGCCGGACACCGGCGAACGCTACCTCTCGACTTGGCTGTTCGAGGGCGTCATCGAAGGCTCGGACGACGCCTGGCTGCAGGCGCTCGGGGACGGCTGAGTTTCAGCGGAACAGGCGCACGCCGCGCTTGCGGCGCGCGCCTCCGACCATGCCGTAGACGCTGATCAGCAGCCAGGCCAGTTCCAGCGCGAATGCCGGCCAGTTGAAGGTACCCAGCAATAGCGACACGATCACGCCCAGCGCGCCCAGCGCGTTGAGCGTTTGATTGCCCAGACCATCGCCGCGCAGGCGGCC
>JAJXYE010000115.1 GCA_021780735.1 Pseudomonadota bacterium
TCGTCATGGCGATTGCGGCTGTCATTGGATTCGGCACGCTTCGGCGCTGGCGCAGGGGCCGCTGCCTCGGCGTTGCGCAACCAGCCGAACATGCGTGCGAGGAAACCGCCAGACGTCGCTGCGGGCGCCGGCCGTGGAGCCGGCGGCTGACGACGGGCTGGCTGGGCCGGAGCGGCTGCTTCGGGTACTTCGTCGCGGACCGGTGCCGGGCTGCCCGGCACGATGCCGCTCACCGCAGGCTGCTCGCCGCTGCCCAGGGTCTGCCCCATCTTCGGCAGCTCGGCGGTCGCCACCGTGGTCAGCATCTCGTAGCTGGGCTTGCTGTGCTCGCCCATGTCTGCTTCGCGGATACGCTGGATTTCGATGTGTGGGGTCTGCAGCTTTTCGTCGGCCACGATCATCACGTGCACCTTGTGGCGCAGTTCGATCTCGACCACGCTGGCGCGCTTCTCGTTGAGCAGGAAGTTGGCTACGCTCGCTGGCGCCTGCACCAGCACCTGGCCGGTGTTGTCCTTCATCGCATGCTCTTCGATCAGGCGCAGGGTCGACAGCGACAGCGATTCCACGCCGCGGATATGACCATGCCCCTCGCAGCGCGGGCAGACGATCTGACTCGCTTCACCCAGGCTGGGACGCAGACGCTGACGCGACATTTCCAGCAGGCCGAAACGCGAGATGCGGCCGATCTGTACGCGGGCGCGGTCGAGCTTGAGCGCTTCCTTCAGGCGATCTTCCACTTCGCGCTGGTGGCGCGGGCTGTCCATGTCGATGAAGTCGATCACGATCAGGCCGCCGGCATCGCGGATGCGTGCCTGGCGGGCGACCTCCACCGCAGCCTCGCAGTTGGTGTTGAACGCGGTCTCCTCGATGTCGCTGCCCTTGGTGGCCTTGGAGGAGTTGACGTCGATGGCGGTCAGCGCTTCGGTCTGGTCGATCACGATCGAGCCGCCCGACGGCAGGCGCACCTGGCGATCGAACGCGCTCTCGATCTGGGTCTCGATCTGATAGCGGGTGAACAGCGGAGTGTCGTCCTTGTACAGCTTCAGCTTGCGCAGCGCGTTCGGCATCACCTGCTGCATGAACTCGCGGGCGTCGTTGAACAGCGGCTCATCGTCGATCAGGATCTCGCCGATGTCGCTGCGCAGGTAGTCGCGCAGGGCGCGGATGAACAGCTTCGATTCCTGGTAGATCAGGAATGGTGCCTTCTGCTTGCTGGCTGCCTCGGAGATCGACTTCCACAGGGTCAGCAGGTAGTCCAGATCCCACTGCAGTTCTTCGGCATCGCGGCCAAGGCCGGCGGTGCGCACGATCAGGCCGACGTCGTCCGGCACGGTGACATGATCCAGGGCTTCCTTCAGCGCCTGCCGATCCTCACCCTCGATCCGGCGGGACACGCCGCCTGCCTTCGGGTTGTTCGGCATCAGCACCATGTAGCGGCCGGCCAGGCTGATGAAGGTGGTCAGCGCGGCCCCCTTGTTGCCACGCTCTTCCTTCTCGACCTGCACGACGACTTCCTGGCCTTCCTTGACCAGTTCGCGGATGTTGGACTTGTGCGGATCGAGCCCCTGCGTGAAGTACTCGCGGGAGATTTCCTTCAGCGGCAGGAAGCCATGGCGTTCGGCGCCGTACTCGACGAAGCACGCTTCCAGCGAAGCCTCGACGCGGGTGATGCGGCCCTTGTAGATGTTGGACTTCTTCTGTTCCCGCGAAGGGATCTCGATGTCCAGGTCGTACAGGTTCTGGCCATCGACAATGGCCACACGCAACTCTTCACGCTGAGTCGCGTTGATCAACATACGTTTCATGGTGGTAATCCTCAGCTTGGCCGCGCGTCGCGAGCCCCGGTGGCGCCACAATGGCGGCCTGCCGGGAAACGCGCCGCTGCGGTTAAGCGGCAAAAAAACGGCACCGTTACCGGTGTCGGGGATGATTCGGTCAGCTGCGCCTGCTGCCCCGATACCGCATGGCATCGGACAAACAGCAGCCCAAACCGTTACGATGAATGGGAGATTCGAGCGGCCACCAAAGGCAACCGGGACATTTCTCGCCGACGTCACGGGCGGGGACTCCACCCGATCCAGATATCGATGGGCAGAAACCAGCGCCCGCCGAGTATCCTATCTAAGCAGGTTTTTTTCAATGCAGACGGCAACTTCCCCCGACGCACCTCAGGGTGTACGTCAAGTCGCGATTGGCCCCGAGCGGGATGGTCAGCGGATCGACAATGCGCTGGTGACCCTGCTCAAGGGCGTGCCCAAGAGCATGATTTACCGGCTTTTGCGCACCGGCCAGGTGCGCGTGAACGGCAAGCGGGCGAAGCCGGATACCCGTCTCGTCGACGGTGATACGCTGCGCATTCCGCCGGTACGGGTTGCTGAACGAGCCGAAGGTCGTGCGCCAGCCAGCGGCCTGGTCGCCTCGGTGGCGGAGGCGATCATTTTCGAGGACAAGCACTTTCTGGTCATCGACAAGCCCGCCGGCGTGGCCAGCCATGGCGGCAGCGGGGTAAGCCATGGGGCGATCGAGTTGTTGCGCGCGGCCAGGCCGCAGGAATCGCTGGAACTGGTGCATCGACTCGATCGTGATACCAGTGGTGTGCTGGTGTTTGCCAAGACTCGCGCCGGCCTCACCGGCCTGCAGGCGGCGATCCGCGAGGGCCGGGTGACGAAGCAATACCTCTGCCTGATGCTCGGCCATCCGTCCAAGGCCAGGTTCGATGTCAACGCACCGCTGCTCAAGTCGGTGATGCAGGGGGGCGAGCGGATGGTGCG
>JAJXYE010000016.1 GCA_021780735.1 Pseudomonadota bacterium
GGCGGCGATCCAGGACATGCACTTCATGCTGCAGAAGGAAGTGGTCGACCGCATGGCCGCGGAACCGGGCAGCAAGGTGTATGGACGACTGTCGGTGATGCTGCAGCTGGCATGCCGGGTGGAGCCGTTGTTCGAAGTACCGCCGCAGGCGTTCCGCCCGCCGCCGAAGGTGGACTCTGCGGTGGTGCGACTGCTGCCGCTGCCGCCCGAACAGCTGCACGACGCCTCGCCTCAGCATGTCTACACCGTGGTCAAGGCCGCTTTCGGGCAACGTCGCAAGACGCTTTCCAACGCGCTCAAACAGTTGCTCGACAGCGACGCGATCCGCCGCGCGGATGTCGATCCGAAAGCACGCGCGGAAACCCTGGCGCCTGCCGACTATGTGCGACTGGCCAAGGTCTATGCCGAACTTTGAGCCATGCGCCATCATTCGATCAGGGGCGCCTGCCCATTCCATGCGACAGGCCTTACAATCATCGCATGACTGACAAATCTTCCTACACGATCGACGTGCAGGTCGAAACCCGCTTCGTCCCCGATCAATCGAAGCCCGGTGACAATCGCTACGTTTTCGCCTACACCGTCACCCTGCGCAACGCCGGCAGAATGCCCGCACGCCTGCTCACCCGCCGCTGGTTGATCACCGACGGCAACGGCAAGGTGGAGGAAGTGAACGGCGAGGGCGTGGTCGGCGAACAGCCATGGATGCGCCCTGGCGACGATTTCGAATACACCTCCGGCGCGGTGCTGGAAACGCCGGTCGGCGTGATGGGCGGCAGCTATCAGATGCTGGCCGACGACGGCACCGAGTTCGAGGCACCGATTCCGACGTTCACCCTGTCCATCCCGCGTACGCTGCATTGACGGCGCCGGGCTGACATGGCCACGTATGCGATCGGCGACGTGCAGGGCTGCTATCCCGAACTGCAACGCCTGCTCGAGAAGTTGCGATTCGATCCGGCAGGCGACCGGCTGTGGTTCTGCGGCGACCTGGTCAATCGCGGCGGCCAGTCGCTGGACACGCTGCGGCTGATCCATGACCTGCGCGAATGCAGCGTGGTCACGCTCGGCAACCACGATCTGAGCCTGCTGGCAATCGCCCAGCGCCGACCCGATGCGCAGGCACGGGTGAATCCCGAGCTGCGCGAGGTGCTGTTCGCCAGCGACGCCCCGGTGCTGTTCGAATGGTTGCGCTCGCAAAAGCTGCTGCACCACGATGAGCAACTCAACTGGAGCATGGTGCACGCCGGGCTGGCGCCGATGTGGACGCTGCGCCAGGCATTGCGAGCGGCGCAGGAGGTTGAGCGCGAGTTGTCCAGTCCAGGCCATCCGCGCCTGTTGCGCAACCTTTTCGGCAACCGGCCGGCACAGTGGACGAACCGGCTGCAGGGCCTGGATCGGCAGCGCGCCACAATCAACACGATGACGCGGATGCGCTATTGCGATGTCAACGGCCGCATCGATTTCGATGCCAAGGGCATTCCCGGCACACAGAAGCCCGGGCTGTATCCGTGGTTCTCCACGCCTGGCATGCGCCGACGCGATACCCGCATAGTCTGCGGCCACTGGTCCACGCTGGGGCGCTTCGCCGGACTCGGCGTGTACGCGATCGACACCGGGTGCGTGTGGGGCGGACAACTCACGGCGTTGCGACTGGACAGTGAGGAACCGCTGTACGTCACGGTCAATGCCGAGCCACATCGCAAGCGACCACCGGGAGGCGAGGACTGAATTGCCACGCATGAAAAACCCCGCCGAGGCGGGGTTTTTCATGCGCAGCCGGATGGCTCAGGCAAGCTGACCGTGGCAGTGCTTGTACTTCTTGCCGGAGCCGCAGGGACACGGCTCGTTGCGCCCGACCTTGGGGCCGTCGTGCTGTACCGGCGACTGCGCCAGTCGCATCCCGGCGCCGACCCCGGCATGGTCGGCTTCGCCGAACGCGTCCACCGGGGCACCGCCGCCGGTCGCCAGCATCTGCTTCTGCAGCCGTTCGGCCATACGCTGCTGCTCGGCCTCCATCGCAGCGACTTCCTCTTCGCTGCGAATACGTATCCGCGCCAGCATCTGCACCACTTCGGACTTGATCCGACCGAGCATTTCGGAAAACAGGCGGAATGACTCCCGCTTGAACGCCTGCTTCGGATCCTGCTGCGCGTAGCCGACCAGATAGATGCCCTGACGCAGGTAGTCCATGCTGGAAAGGTGATCCTTCCAGGCATTGTCGACCACCGTCAGCATGATGTGCTTTTCCAGCTGGCGCATGGTCTCGGCGCCGATCTGCGCCTCCTTCGCCTGGAACAGTTCGTTGGCTGCGTCACGCACGTGCGTGAAGATCATTTCCGCATCGATCTCGTGCTGCTGCTCGACCCAGTGCTTGAGGTCGAGCGACAACCCGAGCTCGCTCTCGAGTTCACGATCGAGGCCCGCCAGATCCCATTGCTCGTCGATGCTCTCGGCAGGCACGTAGGCCCGCACCATGGTCTGCACCACATCATCGCGGATGTCGCCGACCGTGTTGGAGACGTCCTCGCCTTCGAGCAGTTCATCGCGCTGGCGATAGATCACCTTGCGCTGGTCGTTGGCGACGTCATCGAATTCCAGCAGGTGCTTGCGGATGTCGAAGTTGTGCTGCTCGACCTTGCGCTGGGCCTTCTCGATCTGCCGGCTGATCATGCGATCCTCCAGCGCATCGTCGTCCTTCATGCCGAAGCGCTTCATCCAGCGCACCAGACCCTCGCCGCCGAAGATGCGCAGGAGGTTGTCCTCCAG
>JAJXYE010000006.1 GCA_021780735.1 Pseudomonadota bacterium
CCGGCTCGTGCGGATCCAGTGCGCGCACGCCGGCCAGGCTGAACTCGCTGGCCAGGTCGTCCTGCCAGTACAGCGGATGCTGCCAGCCCTCGGCCTGCACCGTGGCCCAGCCATCGGACAACCACAATCCCGGTTCGCGGTAACCGCCTTCGCGCACGAAGGCCGTGTATTCGGCATTGGTCACCAGCCGGTTGGCCAGCGCATGCGGATGCAGCAGGGTGCGATGGCGCGGGGTTTCGTTGTCGAAGGCAAAGTCTTCGCCACGATGACCGATCTCCACCACCCCTTCGCGGCCGGCGATGAAACGCAGCGGCACCGTGTGGCTGGCCGCCGAGCTGGCGATCGGCGCTCGCCAGGCCGGCTGCAGCGGGTTGCACCACAACGCATGCTTGATGTCGGTCAGCAACAACTCCTGATGCTGCTGCTCGTGATGCAGGCCCAGCTCGACCAGCGCGACCAGCTCCGGATTCGCGTCACGATCGAGCAACGACTGGATCGCATCGTCGACACGATCCCGATAGCCATACACCTGATCCAGCGACGGCCGCGACAGCAGGCCACGCTGCGGCCGCGCGTGCATCGGGCCCACCGACTGATAGTAGGAGTTGAACAGGTAGTGCCACGCCGGATCCGCCGACTGCCACGACGGATCATGGGCCAGCACGAACTGCTCGAAGAACCATGTCGTGTGGGCCAGGTGCCATTTGGCCGGGCTCGCATCGGGCATCGACTGCAGCAGCATGTCCTCGGCGCTGAGGCCGGCGCACAGGGCGACCGTCTGCTGTCGCACCTGGCGAAAACGTGCGGCCGCACCAGCCTGCGCGGAGGCTCCCGGCATCGTCACGCCCGGCCCACCGACAGCGTGAGGACAGGCACGATGATGATCTGCACGGGCGTCGCGGGGAGGGAGTGAAAAAGCATGCCGGCAAGGATGCCGTGCGGATCGTTCACTTCTTGTGATCGAGCGATGTCACTGGCATGGCAACGACGCCGCTGCCGTGCCCGCCATGCCCCGCCGCCAACCCGCCACAAACGAGCGAGCCCGGCCAGGGCCGGGCTCGCTTGAATGACGCTTGCCGCATGCGGACTCAGTGATCGTCGTCGCCATCATCCCGATCATCACGACGGTAGCCGTCGTTGCGATAGTAGCCGTCGTCGCGGATGTAACGGACATGGTACGGGTCGTCATAGACCACTCGACGGGTTTCCACCACGCGCTGGTCGACCACCGGCGGGCCGTATTCGTAGACCACGCGCGGCGAGCTGTAGACCACCGGCGGGTCGTAGTAGACCGGCGCAGGGCGCAAGGCATCGGCGACCAGGCCGACCACCGCGCCGGTAACCAGCGCTCCGGCGATCCAGCGACCACCGCTCCAGTGGCCATCATGGTCGTGATAGCCGCGGTAGTAACCATGGTAGCCACCGTGATAGCCACCGTGTCCCCAGCCGCGCGCCGAGGCGCTCAGCGGCATCGCCACGGCGGCGGCGACCGCCAGGCTGATCGCGACAACTTTGCCTGCACTGCTGAAACTTTGTCTGGCCATGATCATTCTCCTGTTCGCGGAAATGATGCTCATCCCGCTCGCCTTAATATGCACTGAAGGGTTCACTTTTTGATGCGAGCGCTGTCCCACGGATTGATTCCCGCCGCCGGCGCGCGCCGCCGCAGCAGCCAGCAGCCATGGATATCGGCGCGGCGGGCGAAATCGAACGGGATGCTGGGCGCGGTCCAGTCCTCGATCTCGAAGCGTTGCTCCAGCTCGGCCCGGTCGAGCCTGAAGCGGCGGAAATTGTTGGAGAACACGATCACCCCGTCGCGGGTGAGCCGCTCGTTGCAGGCATCGAGCAGCTTGACGTGGTCGCGCTGCACGTCGAAATCCTCGGCGCGCTTGGAGTTGGAGAAGGTCGGCGGGTCGACGAAGATCAGGCCGTAGTGGCCGCGGTCGCGCTGCAGAAATTCCAGCGCATCGAACTGCATCAGGCGATGGCTGGCACCGCTGAATCCGTTCAATGCGAGATTGCGCGAGGCCCACTCCAGATACGTGGCGGAAAGATCCACGCTGGTGGTTTCCAGCGCACCGCCGGCCGCCGCGTACACGCTGGCGGTGGCGGTGTAGGCGAACAGGTTGAGGAAACACCGGCCCGCGGCCAGCTCGCGCACCTTGGCACGTACCAGCCGGTGATCGAGGAACAGCCCGGTGTCGAGGTAGTCGGTCAGATTGACCAGGAATTTCAAGCCGCCCTCTTCCACCTCGATGAACTCGTTGCGCTGGTCGAGCTGGCCGTACTTGGAGCCACCCTTGCCGCGCTCGCGGGTCTTGATCGCCGTGCGCTCACGCGGCACCCCGAGCACCTCGCCGGCAACGCGGGCAATCTCGCGCAGGCGCAGGCGGGCGACGTCGGCCGGCACGTCGGCCGGGGCACGGTATTCCTGGATGTGGAGATGATCGTCGCCGCCGGTATCGCCGTAGACATCGATCGCCGCGGCGTACTCGGGCAGATCCTGATCGTAGGCACGCCAGCAGTGGACACCTTCGCGGGTAAGCCGCTTGCGCAGGTGCCTGAGGTTCTTTTCCAGCCGGTTCTTCAGCATCTGCGCGCCGGCCGACAACGGCTTCGGTTCGCGCGGCGCCTCGTCTCGCTTGCTCAGGTCGAACGTCAGCAGCACGGTTTCCAGCGCGCCGTTGTACAGCACATAGCGCTTGTCCGCATGCAGCTGCATGGCACGGCCAAGCTCCACGTCACCAGCCAGCACGGCAGCGCGCCA